>JBDHSJ010000035.1:0-25715 GCA_039808065.1 Burkholderiaceae bacterium
GTCTGCGGCAGCCTCAGCAGGCGCTGCCCGTGCCGACGCGGCTGGCCGCGGCCGGGCCCGAGCGCTGGAGCCAGCTGCCGCCGCCGCGCCACAGCCCGGGCCTGCTGCGCCCCTTCGCCTTGGGTCTGCCGCCGCAGGATCTGTTTCCTTGCGCGGATTGGGCGCGCCTGCAGCGCCGGCTCTGGCGCCGCTGCGAGCGTGGCGAGTTGTCGCTCGGCTACGGCCCCGCCGAGGGCGAGCCGCGCCTGCGGGCCGCGCTGGCCGCCTGGCTGCGCCACGCTCGCGGGCTGCGCTGCAGCCCCGAGCAGGTGCTGATCACCAGCGGCGCGCAGCAGGCCTTCACCCTGCTGGGGCTGGCCCTGCCGCGCCCGGGTGAGGCGGTGGCGGTGGAGGCACCGGGCTACCACGCCAGCTGGGCCGCGCTGCAGCTGGGCGGCGCGCGCCCGGTGGGCCTGCCGGTGGACGGACAGGGCCTGCGCCCCGCGGCACTGCAGGCCTTGGGCCCGGACTGCCGCATGGCCGTCGTCACGCCCTCGCACCAATGGCCCACCGGCGCCTGCATGGGCCTGGAGCGCCGGCTGGCGCTGCTGGCGTGGGCACAACGGCAGCGTGCCTGGCTGGTCGAGGACGACTACGCCGGTGAGTACCGCTTCGACGGCCCGCCGCTGCCGGCGCTGAGCAGCCTGGACCGCGAGGGCCGTTGCATCTATGTGGGCAGCTTCTCCAAGCTGCTGCTGCCCGGCCTGCGCCTGGGCTATCTGGTGCTGCCGCCCGCCCTGGTGCCTTTGCTCCAGCGCGTGCGCGCCGCCCTGGACCGGCAGCCGCCGCACTTCGAACAGGAGGTGCTGGCTGACTTCATCGAGCAGGGCCTGCTGGCGCGCCATCTGCGCCGCTGCCGCCGCGCCGCTGCACAGCGCCGCCAGGCCTTGCTGCAGGCCTGGGTGCGTGCCTTCGGGCCGCGCTGGCCGTTGCAGGCGCCGGCCTCGGGCTTGAATGTCTACCTGCCGCTGGCCAGCCCGGCCGAGGAAGCGCGGCTGCTGGAACGAGCGCGCGCGGCCGGGTTGATGCTCGGCGGCGTGCAAGAACTGCTGCGGGCCTGCGGCCAGCCGGGGGGCCACGCCGGCCTGGTGCTGGGCTTCGGCGCCAGCACCGAGGGGCAGTTGCGTGCGGCGGTGGCGAAGCTGGCGCTGGCCTGGGCCTAGGGCAGGGGGCGTTGCGGCCCGGGTGCGTCACGCCGCGGTCACGCCGGGTTGCGCACAGTGGCGGCCACTCGTTCAACGCACCCCGAAAGACGGTCCATGCCACTCCCCATTCCTGGCTTCCCCATGCCCTTGCGGCGCCTGCGCGGCTCTGCCGGCGCCTTGTTGGTGGCCGCTGCGCTCAGCGCCTGTGGCGGCGGGGGCAGCCCCAGCGCCCCTGCGCCGCAACCCACGCCGCCCGGCAACCCCAACCAGCCGCCCCCCACCAACCCGCCGCCTGGCAACCCCGCACCGCGCGTGCTCAGCTTCCAGGCCGATCGCAGCGAGGTGTTCGTCGGTGACACCGTGCTGCTGAAGGCCGAGTTCGAGGGCCAGTACGGCCGTCTGGACCCCGAAGGCAGCGCTCTGCAATCCGGCCAGAGCCTGCGTGTCGGGCCGCTGGACCGCGAGCGCGAGTTCCGTCTGGTGGTGGGCAGTGCGGGCCGGCAGGACGCCGAAGCCGTGCTGCGCGTGCCGGTGCGATTTCGTGACCGTTATGTGACCCTGCCGCAAACGCTGTACCTCTCCCACCATGCGGCGCAGCTGGCCGACGACGGCAGCGTGCTGCTGATCGGCGGCTCGCGCGGTGGTGGGGCCCTGAGCGATCGGGTGGACCGCTACGACCCGCAGAGCGGCTCCATCCAGCCTTTTGGCCGCCTGCTCAGCGGTCGCGCCGCCCTGGTGGCCACACGTCTGACGCAGGGCCAGATCCTGATCACCGGCGGCTTCCTGAGCGGGGCCGACTGGCGTGCCGCCGAGCTGCTGGACGAGCGCACCGGTCAGAGTCAGCCCGCCGGCACGATGAGCACGCCGCGCACCGACCATGCGGCCGCCCCCCTGCCCGGGGGCCGGGTGCTGGTGGCGGGTGGGGTGGTGTCATACGGTGGCAGCGCACCGGCCATCAGCGCCAGCGCCGAGATCTGGGAGCCGGCCACGCGCACCTTCCGCCGCCTGCCCCAGGGCCTGCACAGCGGCCGCACCGGCCACACCATGACGGTGCTGGGCAGCGGCAAGATCCTCATCGTCGGCGGCCACAGCGACAACCCCAACGCCCCGTTGGCCGAGCTGTTCGACCCCGCCACCGAGCGCTTTACGCCGGTGGAAAGCGGCCTGCCGCTGCGCAGCCAGCATGCCGCCCTGCTGGGGCCGGACGGGCGCGTGCTGATCCTGGGCGGTGAGCTGGCTGGCGAGAACCCCCAGCCCAGCGCCAGCGTGCTGCGCTTCGACCCCGCCAGCGGCCACTTTGCCGAGCTGGCGCCGCTGCGCCAGCCGCGCAGCCAGGTGCGGGCGGCCATGCTGCCCAGCGGCCAGGTGCTGCTGTTCGGCGGCCAGACCACGGCGAACAGCCATGCCTGGAGCGCCGAGCGTTACGACCCGGCGCAGGGCGGCCAGGCCCTGGCCGACATGGCGGGCGAGCGCGCCGGCCACAGCGTGACGCGCCTTCGCAGCGGCCGCGTGCTGGTGGTGGGTGGCGAAAGCCTGCAGGGCCAGTTCAACGCTAGCGTGCAGGTCTACGAGTAACGATTCCGGAGGAGAAGCATGGCCGCGCACAAAAGACTGCACAACAAGGTGGCGTTGATCACAGGAGCAGCGCGCGGCATCGGGGCGGCGATTGCCGAGGCCTTTGTGCGCGAAGGCGCACGGGTCTGGGTGAGCGACCTGGACGGCCCCGGCGCCCAGGCCTGCGCGCAGCGCCTGGGCGCCGCGGCGCTGAGCCTGGATGTGCGCGAGGAGTCCGACTGGATCCGCGCCATCGACCAGGTCTTGGCCACCGCCGGCCGATTGGATGTGCTGGTGAACAACGCCGGCATCAGCGGCCTGGAGCAGGGCGCCGCGCACGATCCCGAGCATGCGTCGCTGCACGATTGGCGTGCCGTGCACGCGGTCAATTCAGACGGCGTGTTCCTGGGCTGCAAGCACGGCATCCGCGCCATGCGGCACAGCCGCGCGGCGTCCATCATCAACATCAGCTCGCGCTCGGGAATCGTGGGCATTCCGATGGCCGCTGCTTACGCCGCCAGCAAGGCCGCGGTGCGCAACCACACCAAGAGCGTGGCCCTGTACTGCGCGCAGCTGGGCCTGCCGATTCGCTGCAACAGCATCCACCCGGCCGCCATCCTCACGCCCATGTGGGAACCCATGCTGGGCGAGGGCCCCGAGCGCGCCGCGCGCATGGCCGCCTTCACGGCCGACTGCCCGCTGCGCCGCTTCGGCACGCCCGAGGAGGTGGCCGCCGTGGCCCTGCTGCTGGCCAGCGACGAGAGCGCCTACATGACCGGCACCGAGCTGCATGTGGACGGCGGCATCCTGGCCGGCGCCGTGGTGGCGCCGCAAGCCACGGAGGAGGTGTGATGCGCGCCCGTGCCCACGCCTTCCTGGCCGCTTCGCTCGATGGCTTCATCGCCCGGCCCGATGGCGGCCTGGACTGGCTGCTGCAACGCCACGCCCAGGCCCCCGCGGGGGAGGACTTCGGCTACGCCGAGTTCTTCGCCCGCATGGATGCTCTGGTGATGGGCCGCGGCTGCTATGAGGCCGTGCAGGGCTTCGACCCCTGGCCCTATGGCGACAAGCCCGTATGGGTGTGTTCGCGCAGCCCCCTGCAGCTGCTGCCCGGCAAGCCCCTGCAGCAGACGGCCGAGCCCCTGGCAGCGCTGCTGGAGCGCCTGGGCGCGCAGGGCGTGCGCCAGGTCTATCTGGACGGTGGCCAGCTGGTGCACAGCGCGCTGCGCGAGGGCCTGCTGGACAGCCTGACGCTGACCGTGATCCCGGTGCTGCTGGGCCAGGGCCGCTCGCTCTGGGGCGCGCTGCCAGGCGATGTGGGCCTGCAGCTGGAAGCGGCCACGCCCTACGCCGATTGCGGCTTCGTGCAGCTGCGCTACCGGGTCAACGCCGAACGCGACGAGGCCGTTGCCGGCGACCCCTGACGAGAACCGACGATGAAACGATTCCTATCCCTGGCCACCGCCTGCGTGGCGCTGAGTGCCTGCAGCGGCCTTGTGCGCGAAGCCCGCATGCAACTGCCGCCCGAGCTGAGCGCTTCGGCCGCCGAAACCCTGGGCCCGGTGGGCGCGGGCCGGCGCGGTGAATTCAAGCTGGACGGCGCGCCGCTGCGCTACGAGCGCGAGTCCTCCACCTGGCAGCTGTTCGACCGCGCGCTCGAGTTCGGCAGCGCCCCGCTGCGCTTCGAGTGGCAGCGCGCCAGCGGCCCACGCCGCGCCAGCTGCACGGCACGCCGCCACGAGCTGCAGGCCGGCGTGCTGGCGGTGGAACTGCGCCCCTTCCAGCTGCGCTGTGAATGGGAGGGTGGGGAAGGCGGGGAGGGTGGCCGCGCCCAGCTGAGCCTGAGCGAACGCCGTGTGCGCGCCACGCTGGACCAGCGCGAAGGCGAGTACCAGCGGGGCAGCCAGCGCCTGCAGATCAGCTCGGTGCACCAGTACGAGGGCAGCAGCATCGCCAGCCAGCGGCCGCTGGGCTACCTGATGCGCCTGGACGGCCGCGTGGTGGGCGCGCTGGACCTGGTGGGCGGCACGCCGCGCCTGTGGCGGCCCGATGCCCCCAGTGCCCCGGCCGTGACCGAAGCCGCCACTGCGCTGGCCCTGCTGTGGGAGCCGGGTAGCGAGCGCTGAACAGCGAGGTTGCTGACGGGGGGCCGGAGTCATTGCACCCAGTGCAGGCCCCAGGCCCTGTCTCGGTGAAGATCGGACGCTTTGGCTTTCGTGTCACTGCAGATGACGCATTCACCTTGGACTCTCCGGCCGGTAGGCCCGGCAGATGCCGACCTGGTAGCCGCACATGGCTGTTTTCTCAAGGCAGATGCAGCGCGGCGCCCTCTTTACGCGGCCTGGGTAGCTCCGCGCATCCGGTCGGGCACTTACCTGGGCTGGCTCGCGTTGGATGGCGAGTTCGTCCTTGGCGGAGCTGGCGCGGTCTTGTTGGACTGGGGCCCGACAAGGGCAAATCCTGGCGGTGTCATGGCCCGCATCGTCAACGTGTTCACTTCTGAAACCCAGCGTGGAAGAGGCATTGCGCGGCAGCTGCTGCAGGCGGTCCTTGCGGACTGCGAGGCCAGAGGCGTGCGCGAGTTCAGCCTTGGGGCCTCCGCAGCCGGGCGCTCGATCTACCGCGAGTTGGGCTTTGAAACGTATGAAGCGGAGATGCGGCGCCGATGCCCGCCAGGCCTTGCGGAGGCCACTGCAGTAGCTTGAGCGGGTTCAAGCCGGCTTTAGCCTGCCGCCAGGCTGCGCGCCAACTGCCCCAGGGTGCGCAGCGCCGTCTCCAGGCGGGGGTCTGGGTGGCCCACGTTCAGGCGCAGGTGGTGGCGGAAGCGCCCGTCGGCCGAGAACAGTGGCCCCGGTGCCAGGCCGATCTGCTGCGAGAGCGCGAGCCGGTGCAGGGCCAGCGCGTCCACCGTGGGCGGCAGCTCCAGCCACAGGAAGTAGCCGCCTTCGGGGCGGCTGACGCGCGTGCCGGGCGGGAAGTGGCGCTCGATGGTGCGCAGCGCGCGCGCCTGCAGCGCGGCCAGGGTCTGGCGCAGCTGGCGCAGGTGGCGGTCGTACCCGCCGCGCGCCAGGTATTCGGCCAGCGCGGCCTGCGAGGGCAGGGCGGCGGCCAGCGAGCTCATCAGCTTGCGCCGCGCCAGCGCCTGGGCGTAACGCCCACCTGCTACCCAGCCCACCCGGTAACCCGGCGCCAGCGATTTGGAAAACGAGCCGCAATGCAGCACCAGGCCGGCGCGGTCGAAGGCCTTGGCCGGCGGCGGGCGCCGCAGGCCGTGGTGCAGTTCGGCGTAGACGTCGTCCTCGATCAGCGGCACGCCATGCCGCGCCAGCAGTTCCACCAGCGCGCGCTTGCGTGCCTCGGGCATCAGCGCGCCGGTGGGGTTCTGAAAACTCGTCATGAACCAGCAGGCCTTGATGGGGTGGCGGGCCAGCACCGCGGCCAGCGAGTCCAGGTCCACGCCTTCGCGCGGGTGCGTGGCCACTTCCACCGCGCGCAGGCGGCGCCGCTGCAGGGCCTGCAGGGCGCCGTAGAAGGTGGGCGATTCGATCGCCACCAGATCGCCCGGCTCGGTCAGCAGTTCCAGGCTGAGGTTGAGCGCGTCCATCGCGCCGCTGGTGACGACGATCTCCTCGGCGTCCACCGCCAGGCCCGCGCCCAGGTAGCGCAGCGCGATCTGGCGGCGCAGCTCGGCATTGCCAGGCGCCAGGTCTTCCACCGTGCGCCAGGGGTCCAGGCTGCGCAGGGCGCGGCCCAGGTCGCGCGCCAGCGCCTGCAGCGGGAAGAGCTGCGGGCCCGGGAAGGCCGAGCCCAGCGGCACCAACTCGCGGCTGCGCGCCTGGCCCAGCACCTCGAAGACGAGGTCGGCGACGTCCACCGTCTGCACCTGGGGCTGCGGCTGGCTGGCCAGCGGCTCGGGCGCGGCGCGGCGCGCCGGCCGGGGGCTTTCGCGCACGTACACGCCCGAGCGCGGCCGGGTCTCGGTCAAGCCCTCGGCCTCCAGCAGCGCATAGGCCGAGAACACCGTGGCCGGGCTGACGCCTTGCTGGCGGCTGGCCTGGCGCACCGACGGCAGGCGCTCGCCGGCCTGCAGCCGGCCTTGCTGGATGGCCTCGCGCAGGCTCAGGGCCAGCTGTTCGTAGCGCTTCATGGGGGAGTCTGGGCTGATGACCGGATGCGGCTGCCAATGTAGAGAGCAGGGCAGATGCCCGGCAAGGGCGAGCAACTGATCCGATGTTTTTGCAGGAATCTGTACCTTTCAATACAGCGTGCGTCCAGGCAGCATGGCGGCCATGTGGAAACCACTGTTCACCGCCCTGCTGTGGGGCACGCTGGCCGGGGCCGCGCCGGCGCAGGCCCTGCCGCCGCAGGACACCCTGGCCCAGCGCCTGCAGGCCTGCACCCTCTGCCATGGCGCCGAGGGCCGGGCCACGCCCAAGGGCTACCACCCGCGCCTGGCCGGCAAGCCGGCTGACTACCTGTACCAGCAGCTGCTGGCCTTTCGCGATGGCCGCCGCCCCAACGCGGTGATGGCCGAGCTGATGGCGCCGCTGAGCGACGCCTACCTGCGCGAGATCGCCGCCCATTTCGCCAACCTGGACTTGCCCTACCCGGCGCCGGCACGGCCCGCGGCCACGCCCGAGCAATTGCGCCGCGGCGAACAGCTGGTGCGCCAGGGTGACCCGGCGCGTGGCCTGCCGGCCTGCGCTGCCTGCCATGGCGCTGCCTTGGGCGGGCGCCTGCCCGCCATTCCCGGCCTGCTGGGCCTGCCGCCCGACTATCTGCTGGCGCAGCTGGGCGCCTGGCGCAACGGCCAGCGCCGGGCCCTGGCGCCCGATTGCATGGCCCAGCTGGCACGTCGCCTGGCACCCGAGGACGTGGCGGCGGTGGCGCGCTGGATCGCCCACCAGCCGGTGCCGGCAGGGCTCAAGCCCGAGGCCCCGGCGCCCCTGCCCGAGCCCTGCGGGGCGCAGCGATGAGAGTCCTGCGTCGTGCCCTGGTCGCGCTGCTGCTTGGCCTGCTGCTGTTCGCCGCCTGGGTCGCCTGGATGAACCGCGCCCCGGAGCGTGCTGCCGCCACGCCGCCGCAGCCCACCGCGGCCCTGGTGGAGCGCGGCGCCTATCTGGCGCGCGCGGGCAACTGCCTGGCCTGCCACACGGCGCGTGGCGGCGTGCCCTATACGGGTGGGCGCGACATCGAAACCCCATTTGGCACCGTCTACGCCGGCAACCTCACGCCCGCGCCGCGCACCGGCCTGGGCGGCTGGAGCGCCGAGGACTTCTGGCAGGCCCTGCACCACGGCCGCGGGCGCGATGGCCGCCTGCTCAACCCCGCCTTCCCCTACACCGCCTTCACCAAGGTGACGCGGAACGACAGCGACGCCCTGTTCGCCTTCCTGCAAAGCCTGCCCGCGCAGGAGCGCGAACGCCCGGCGCAGGCACTGCGCTTTCCGTACAACCAGGGCTGGGCCCTGGCGGTCTGGCGCGCGCTGCATTTCCGGCCTGGCGAGTTCGAGGGCGACACGGCGCAGGACGAGGCCTGGAACCGCGGCGCCTACCTGGTGCAGGGCCTGGGCCATTGCGCCAGCTGCCACGCGCCGCGCAATGCCCTGGGTGGCAGCCTGGCCGATGCCGCGCTGGGCGGTGGCCTGATGCCGGTGAGCGGCTGGTATGCCCCGGCGCTGGGCGGTGCGCGTGAAGCGGCCGAGCTGCCGGCCCTGCTGCGCAGCGGCCAGTCGGCGCGCGGTGCGGCGCTGGGGCCGATGGCCGAGGTGGTGCTGCACAGCACCCAGCACCTGAGCGAGGCCGATCTGCAGGCCATGGCGCGCTACCTGGGCAGCCTGCCCGAACCCAGCCGACCCGAGCCCGCCGAAGAGAAGCGGCCGCAGCAGCTGGCCGCACGCGCCGCGCTGGGCGCCAAGCTCTTCACCCAGCATTGCGCCAGCTGCCATGGCGAGCAGGGCGATGGCCAGGGCCTGTACCCGCCGCTGGCCGGCAACCGCAGCCTGGCCCTGGCCAGCCCGAACAACCTGATCAAGGCGATCCGCCAGGGCGGCTTCGGCCCTTCCACCGCCGCCAACCCGCGCCCCTTTGGCATGCCGCCCTTCGGCCACCTGCTCAGCGAGGCCGAGATCGCTGCCGTGGCCACCCACCTGCGCCTGCGCTGGGGGCAGGGCGCCGGGGGCGTGACGGAGCTGCAGGTGCTGCAGACCCCTTGAAGGGGGGAACTGGCACGGTGCTTGCACTTCAGGGGCATGGCCACCCCCATGCCTCCCTCTGCCGCGCTGCGTGTGCTGCTCGTCGACGACGGCGCCCACCGCGTGCGCCTGGTCGCCGAGGCGCTGATCCTGCAGGGCCATCAGGTGGTGGGGGTGCTGGACGAGGCCACGCGCATCCAGGCCGCGGTGGAGGAACTGCGGCCCGATGTGGTGATCGTGGATGCCGAATCGCCCAGCCGCGACACCCTGGAGCACCTGGCCCTGATGCATGAGCGCGCGCCGCGCCCGGTGGTGATGCTGGCCGACGACGCCGCCTCCCAGACCATCCGCGCCGCCCTGCGTGCGGGTGTGAGCGCCTATGGCGTGCCCGAGCTGCAGCCCGAGCGCCTGGCCGCCGTGCTGGCGGTGGCGCAGGAGCGTTTTGCGCAGGACCGCAGCCTGCGCGAGGAACTGAACGCCGCCCAGCTGGAGCTGGCCACGCGCAAGCAGATCGAGCGCGCCAAGGGGCTCTTGATGCAGGAGCAGGGCCTGAGCGAGGACGCCGCCTACAAGCGGCTGCGCAAGCTGGCCATGGACCGCGGCGAGAGCCTGGCCAAGGTGGCCGAACGCGTCATTGCTGCCGCCGAACTGCTGAGGGGCTGAGCACCGCCGCAGCGCATGGCGGCCCCATCACGGTGCGTGCATGCGCCATTCCGGGGGCAGGCTGGTCTGCCAGGCGGCAGTCTGCTCCCTCAGCCAGCCGTGCAGCTGGCGCAGCGGCTCGCGCCGTGCTGGGTCGCCATCGCGCGGCGTCACCCACCACAGCGCCCAGGGGTTGGGGATGGGCGCACCCAGCGCGCGCAGCCGGCCCTGACGCAGCAGCTCGCTCACCAGGCTGAGCCGCACCAGGGCCAGGCCGCGCCCTTCCAGCGCGGCGGCCAGCACGCTCATCAAGTCGTCCACCGCCAGCCCGCCCGAGCCGGCCGGCACCGCGGCGCTCCAGAGGGACCAGGGCACGGTGGAGCAATGCAGCAGGGCCGGTGGCTGGCGCGCCGGCAGCTGGCCGGGTTGCAGCCACAGGCGCGGCGCTACTTGCGGCGCGGCCACCGGCAGCAGCGCGTCCTGCATCAGGAACTGCGCGCGGCAGCCGCGCCAGCGCCCCGGCCCCATGCGGATGGCCGCGGCCATGCCGCGCGCCGCCAGGTCCACCGGCTCGCGGCTGCTGTGCAGGTGCAGCTCCAAGCCGGGGTGGCGGGCCTCCAGATCGGGCAGGCGTGGCATCAGCCATTGCTGCAGGAAGCTGGGCAGCACCGAGATCGTTAGCGCCCCGGCCGGGCCGGCGCGGCGCCGGCGCTGCGCGCCGGCGCGCTCCAGCAGCGCCAGGCCCTGCAGCACGCCGGGCAGCAACTGCTCGCCCGCGGCCGTCAGCACCAGGCCACGGCCTTCGCGGCGCAGCAGGGCCACGCCGCCCAGGTGCTCGCCCAGCGCCTTGATCTGCATGGAGACCGCCGAGGGGCTGACATGCAGGGCCTCGGCCGCCGCAGCCATGGATTGCGTGCGCGCCACCGCCGCGAACACACGCAGGGCGTTGAGGGGCAGGCGCTGCAGGCTGGGGGTGTCCATGCGTCAGATTTCCTGATGAATGGGTCAAGGAGATGCGCGCCATGTTGACCCTGCAGGCGGCAGCATGGCGGGCATGGAAACCCTGCAGTTCTTCTATTCGCCCGGCGCCTGCTCGCTGGCCCTGCATGTGGCGCTGGAGCAGTCCGGCCTGGCCTTCGAGCCGGTGTGCAAGCGCATTGCCCAGGGCGAACACCTGGACCCGGCCTACCGCGCCGTCCACCCGCAGGGGCGCGTGCCGGCGCTGCGCGTGGGCGGCGAGTCGCTCACCGAGTTGCCGGCGCTGCTGGTCTATGTGGCGCAGCGCGCGCCCGCGGCTTGCATGCTGCCCGCCGAGCCGCTGGCCCAGGCGCGCGTGCTGAGCCTGCTGGCCTGGATCAGCAGCACGCTGCACATTGGCTTTGCGCAGCTGTGGCGCGGCGAGCGCTTCGCCACCGACCCCGAGGTCTGGAAGCACCTCGAGCAGGTGGCCCAGGCGCAACTGCCCGCCCTGTTCACCGAACTGGACGCGCGCCTGCCCCCAACCGGCTGGGTGGGTGGCGCGCACCCGGGCATTGGCGACTTTGCCCTGCTGCCCTTCGCCCGCTGGGCCCTGCGTCTGGCCGTGCCCATCGGCCCGCGCCTTCGCGCGCTGTTGGAGGCGGCGGCCGAACTGCCGGCCGTGCAGCGCGCCCTGGCCCGCGAGGGGCTGGAATCGCTGCTGCCGGCTCCACTCTGAGGCGAGCGCGCACCAAGGCGGCGCACAAACAGCCCTAAACGCCCCAGAGCGGCCACCGCCTGGGGCGTTTTGCCAGGGAAAAAAGCTGGCACGGCTCCTGCAATAGAGAGGACGTCACCCGCAACGGGGCGGGTGGCAGGAATAAAGGGAGCGCAAGCCCCCGGCATTCCTAAGCTGTGTTGGACAAGGGCGTCCAGCTGACAGCTGGCCGCCTGGATTGGTCTCCTGAGGCGGGCAGAGGTTGGCTGTGACGCCCTCTTTTTTTGCCTTGGAGCCACCGATGAGCGATGACCCCCTGAACACCTCCCGCCGCAGCCTGCTGGGTGCCGGCGCCGCCGCAGCCGCCAGCAGCGTGCTGCCGCGCGCCTGGGCCGCCGGCTCGGACAAGCCCGAAAAGGAAGAGGTGCGCATCGGCTTCATTCCGCTGACCGACTGCGCGTCGGTGGTGATGGCCTCGGTGCTGGGCTTCGACAAGAAGTACGGCATCAAGATCGTGCCGACCAAGGAAGCCAGTTGGGCCGGCGTGCGCGACAAGCTGGTCAACGGCGAACTGGACTGCGCCCATGTGCTCTACGGTCTGATGTACGGCGTGCACCTCGGGGTGGGCGGGCCGAAGAAGGACATGGCGGTGCTGATGACGCTGAACCGCAATGGCCAGGCGCTGACGCTGTCCAAGAAGCTGGCCGAGCAGGGCGCGGTGGACGGCGCGGGCCTGGCCAAGCTGATGGCCAAGGAAAAGCGCGAATACACCTTTGCGCAGACCTTCCCCACCGGCACGCACGCCATGTGGCTGTACTACTGGCTGGCCGCGCATGGCGTGCATCCGCTGAAGGACGCCAAGGTCATCACCGTGCCGCCGCCGCAGATGGTGGCCAACATGCGCGTGGGCAACATGGACGGCTACTGCGTGGGCGAGCCCTGGAACCACCGCGCCATCATCGATGGCATCGGCGTGACGGCGGCCACGACGCAGGAGATCTGGCCCGACCACCCCGAGAAGGTGCTGGGCACCACGTCCGAGTTCGTCAAGAAGTACCCCAACACCGCCCGCGCGGTGGTGATGGCGGTGCTGGAGGCAGGGCGCTGGATCGACGCCGGCCTGATCAACAAGAACAAGATGGCCGAGACGATTGCCGAGAAGGCCTACGTCAACACCAGCGTCGATGCGATCAACCAGCGCATCCTGGGCCGCTACCAGAACGGCCTGGGCAAGACCTGGGACGACCCGCGCCACATGAAGTTCTTTGACGACGGCGCCGCCACCTACCCGTATCTGAGCGACGGCATGTGGTTCCTGACCCAGCACAAGCGCTGGGGCCTGCTGAAGAGCCACCCCGACTACCTGGCCGTGGCCCAGCAGGTCAACCAGACCGAGCTCTACAAACAGGCGGCCGCGCAGCTCAAGATCAGCGTGCCCAAGAGCGACTTCCGCACCAGCAAGCTGATCGACGGCGTGAGCTGGGACGGCAAGGACCCGGCCAAGTACGCCGACGCCTTTGCCCTCAAGGCCTGAAGGAGAACGCCATGGTTGCTGCCGTCTTTCACCAGGCCGAGGCCATCGTGCCTGCCGCCCCGGCTCCCGCTCCCGCGCCCGCTTCCGTCAGCGCTGCCGCGCCGGCCCGCGCTCCCAAGCCGCCCCGTGCCGTTCGCATCTCCTGGCTGCGGCGCGCCCTGCTGCCGGTGCTCGCACCGCTGCTGGGTCTGGCCCTGCTGGTGGGTGTGTGGGCGCTGGTCACCCAAAAGGGCGGGCCCTTTCCCACACCCCAGGCCACCTTCGATGCCGCCGCGAAGCTGTTCGCCGACCCCTTCTACCGCAGTGGGCCGAACGACCAGGGCATCGGCTGGAACATCCTGAACAGCCTGCAGCGCGTGGGCCTGGGCTTTGGCTTGGCGGCGCTGGTGGGCATTCCGCTGGGCTTTCTGATCGGGCGCTTCAGCTTCCTGGCGGCGATGTTGAACCCCTTGGTGAGCCTGCTGCGCCCGGTCAGCCCGCTGGCCTGGCTGCCGATCGGTCTGCTGGTGTTCAAGAGCGCCAACCCGGCCGCCATCTGGACCATCTTCATCTGCTCCATCTGGCCCATGATCCTCAACACCGCCCAGGGTGTGCAGCGCGTGCCGCAGGACTACCTGAACGTGGCGCGGGTGCTGAACCTGAGCGAGTGGAAGCTGATCACCCGCATCCTCTTCCCCGCTGTGCTGCCTTACCTGCTGACGGGCGTGCGCCTGAGCGTGGGCACGGCCTGGTTGGTGATCGTCGCGGCCGAGATGCTGACCGGCGGCGTGGGCATCGGCTTCTGGGTCTGGGACGAGTGGAACAACCTCAACGTTGCCCACATCCTGATCGCCATCTTTGTCATCGGCTTCGTCGGCTTGCTGCTCGAACAGCTGCTGCTCCTGCTCGCCCGAAAGGTTTCCCATGATTGAGATCCAACACGTGGACATGGTGTTCGACACGCAGCGCGGGCGCTTCCACGCGCTGCAGGACGTGAGCCTGAACATCCGGCGCGGCGAGTTCATGACTCTGATCGGCCACAGCGGCTGCGGCAAGAGCACGCTGCTGAACCTGATTGCCGGCCTGCTCAAGCCCACGAGCGGGGCGCTGATCTGCGACAAGCGCGAGATCGACCGCCCCGGCCCCGAGCGCGCGGTGGTGTTCCAGAACCACTCGCTGCTGCCCTGGCTGAGCTGCTTCGAAAACGTGCTGCTGGCGGTGGAAACCGTGTTCGGCAAGCACGAGAGCCGCAGCCAGCTGCGCGCCCGCACCCAGGCCGCGCTGGAGCTGGTGGGCATGGCGCATGCCGCGGGCAAGCGCCCGGCCGAGATCAGCGGCGGCATGAAGCAGCGCGTGGGCATTGCCCGCGCCCTGGCCATGGAGCCCAAGGTGCTGCTGATGGACGAGCCTTTCGGCGCGCTGGACGCGCTGACGCGCGCCAAGCTGCAGGACGAGCTGCTGGCCATCGTGGCGCGCACCGGCTCGACGGTGGTGATGGTCACGCACGATGTCGACGAAGCGGTGCTGCTGTCGGACCGCATCGTCATGATGACCAACGGGCCTGCCGCGACGATCGGTGAGGTGCTGAGCGTGGACCTGCCGCGCCCGCGCGAACGCGTGGCCCTGGCGGAGGACGCCCGCTACATGCAGGCGCGCAAGGCGGTGATCGACTTCCTCTACACCCGCCACAAAGCCGCCGCCTGAAATGACAAAGCCCGGCGGGGCCGGGCTTTGCGCTGCAGGCGGGAGGACCCCGGAGGGCGCGCGGCTCGAGTGCGCGCCCCGGGCCGCCTTCAGGTCTTGGTGCTCTGGCTGCTCTTGGCAATCAGCAAGGCATGGGGCTTGGCGAGCTGGCTCTCGGCCGGCTGGCTCAACAGGCTGGCCCCCACGAAGGCCAGACCCACCAAAGCCAGGGCGGCCAGCAGATCACTCAGCAGGGGCGGCAGGCGCAGGTTCATGGTGGGTCTCCGGTGCGAGAAGCGATGACCGCACTGTGCGGCGTGGCGGCGGGCGAGGCGAGCCGGCTGCGACGAACTGCGGTTTGCGGCGGGCGAATGGCACGATCCGCCGCCCAATCCGCCGCCCAAAAGCGAACAGCCCGGCAGGGCCGGGCTGTTCGCAGGGGGTATCGCGGAACGCTGAGGGGCTCAGCAGACGGCTGACCCTGAAGGGGCGCAATTCGCGGCGGCCAGCGCCACGCGCTCGGCTTGCTCGGCGCGCTTGGCGGTGATCACCACGGTGGGCAGCTGGTGCACCACCTGGCTGGCGCGCGGCACCACCACTTCCACCGGCGGCAGCACCGTCACCGCGTGCAGCTCTTCATGCAGCGGGGCCGGGGCGTAGGTGGCGAGGGCGGCGGCGCTGGCGAAGGTCAGGCCGGCCATCGTGACAAAGGTCAGGACATCGGCGAGGCGGGAAGTGGTGCGGCTCATGGTGGGCTCCTTGGGGTTCAGCGTTGCGATGGCTGAAGTTTGCGGGAATGCCCTAATCGACACGAGCGACTTGCGACGATCTGCGGAAAACCTGGGCCGAATCGACGGCGCGCCGCGGCGAGCTGCTTTAGGGGGCTCAGCCCAGCAGGCAGACCGTCCGGTAGTCCATCCGCACCCGACCCAGCTCGGCATGGCGCTCGAACAGCGTGGACAGCTGAGCCAGGGCCGTGCGGCCGGCCGCGCTGTCTCTCGCCGGCATGTAGGAGCGCGAAAACACCAGGGCCTGCAGGCCGTTCAGGTCCAGCCGGTGGCTGTGCGGGCCGGTCCATTGCAGCAGCTCTGGCCCCAGGAATTCACGGGCGCGCGCACGGTCGTCGTCGGCGCGCTGCGCCGCCCGGCCGCTGCCGCCGAATTCGGCCAGCAAGGCATCCAGCTCCCGGTTCAGGTCGGAATCCGCCACACGGTCGTTCCATACCAGTGCCACCCGCCCGCCCGGACGCAGCACGCGGTCGAACTCGCGCCGCGCCGGCCCCACGTCAAACCAGTGAAAGGCCTGCGCGGCGGTGATGAGGTCAAAGCCGGCCGCCTGCGCTGGCAAGGCTTCGGCCTGGCCGGCCGCGCTGCCGTAGCCCGGCTGCGCGCCCAGGCGGGTATCGCAGGCGGCGCGCATGGCAGCGTCAGGCTCCACCGCCAGCACTTCCCAACCCCGGGCCAGCAGGCTCTGCGTGAACAGGCCAGTGCCAGCGCCCAGATCCAGCACCCGCCGGCAAGCTGGCAGCTGCTGGGCCAACCAGTCAAACAGCGCGGCCGGGTAGTCCGGCCGTGCGGCCTGGTAGTCGGCCACCTTGGTGGAAAAGAGCTGGGTCAGCGGGGTTTGAAAGGCGGCCTGAAGCTGCATGACCGCATGGTAGTCAGGCCCTATTCGGCCGGGCAGAACACCCGCACGCGGTGGCCGTCCGGGTCCGCCGTGGTGGCGGTGTAGCCGAAGTCCATGGCGGTGGGCATCTGCAGATCGGGCCAGCCAGTGGCGCGCCAGGCTGCGTGGGTGGCATCCACCTCACCAGGGCTGGCGCATTGGATGACCAACTCGGCCGCACCCGGCGCCGCCTGAGCGGTGGGCAGCACATCCGGGCGGGCCCACAGGCCCAGCACGACGGACTCGCTGAGCTTGAAGCTGGCGAAGCCAGGGTGGTGTTCGAGCGGCGCGGCGCCCAGCAGGTGGCGGTAGAACTCGACGCTGTGCGCGACGCTGGCGACGTACAGGATCAGGCAGTTGGGGCTCAGGGCTTGCATGGAAGGCTCCGGTTGAAGAGCCGCCATGCTCGGCGCTGCGACTGTCAGATCCTGTCAGCAGTCATTCGAGCGGTGGGATGCCTTCGCGGGCGCGCCATTCGGCCAGCAAGGCCTGACGGGGCCGCGGGTAGCTGCGGTCCAGCAACTCCAGGGTCTGCAGCCGGTCCAGGCGGAAGTGGCGGTAATCCTGGCGCAGTTCGCACCAGGCCGAGAGCACGCGCGACTGCTCGAAGAAGCCCAGCGCGAACGGCCAGAGCTCGCGCTCGCTGAAGCGCCCCTGCCCATCGCAGTAGCCCACCCGGATGCAGCGCTGCTGGCGCAGGGCCTGGCGCAGCAGACTGGGCCAGCGCGGGTCGCCGGCTGTCTGTTCGACCGGGGGAACCAGCAGGGGGTTGTGGTCCAGTTCGTGCCGCAGCGCGGTTGGCAGCACGGCGCGGATGCGGGCCAGGGCCTGGCGGGCCGCCACGCCCAGAATTGGATCGGCGCTGCGCTGCGCGACCCAGCGCACGCCCAGCGCCAGGGCCTCGATCTCCTCGACACCGAACATCAGCGGCGGCAGGCTGTGGCCGGGGCGCAGCAGGTAGCCGACGCCAGCCTCGCCCTCAATGGTGGCGCCTTGCGCCTGCAGGGCGGCGATGTCGCGGTAGAGCGTGCGCAGACTGATGCCAAGCTGGCCCGCCAGCAGTTCACCGCGCACCGGGCGGCGGTGGCGGCGCAGCAGCTCCAGCAGGGCCAGCAGCCTTTCTGCGCGCCCCACTACTCGCTGCAACGACGGCGCAGGTGCGCCAGGGCTTCCTCGACCTGATCCACCAGCACCAGGCAGAGATCGCCTTCCTCCAGCGCGGCCAGGGCGTGATCGATAGCGACGAACTCGCCGCGGATTTCATCTACCTGGCGCGTACGACTGGCGCCTTCAAGCCCCTTGCGCAGCAGGGCCAGCACCTCGCCATCCTCGCGGCCGCGCTGGCAGGCGTCCTGGTACAGCACCACCTGGTCAAAGGCGGCCCCCAGGATCTGGGTCTGCTCCGTGATGTCCTGGTCGCGCCGGTCACCCGCGCCGCTGATCACCACCACGCGCTTCTTGCCCGGCAAGGCATCGACGGCGGCGACCAATGCGCGCATTGCGTCGGGGTTGTGGCCGTAGTCCGCGATCACGGTGGCGCCTTGGAACTCCATCACATTGAAGCGGCCGGGGGCGTTGTCGCCATCGCTGTTGAAGCTGGCCAGGCCACGGCGGATCGCGTCCCAGGCCAGGCCGGCGCCCCAGGCGGCCGCCACGGCGGCCATGACGTTTTCGACCTGGAAGCCGAGCAGCCCACCGCGGGTGATGGGGATGTCGCGCAGCGGGATCGACTCGCGCCAGGCGCCGTCGCTGGCGACCACGGCGCCCTCATCCACGAACACGCAGCGGCGACCCTGCGCCCGGTGCGTGGCCATCAGCGGCAGGTGGCGGTCGGCGCAGAAATAGATGATCTGGCCGGGGCACTGCGGTGCCATGGCGGCCACCAGTGGGTCGGCCGCGTTCAGCACGGCATAGCCGCTGGGCGCCACGTTCTGCACCACCACGGATTTGAGGCGGGCGATGTCCTCGACCGTCTCCAGGTAGTTCATGCCCAGGTGGTCGCCGGCGCCCACATTGGTCACCACGGCCACCTGGCAGCGGTCGAAGCCGAGGCCTTCGCGCAGGATGCCGCCGCGCGCGCACTCGAACACCGCGGCCTCCACGTCCGGGTGCATCAGCACATTGCGTGCGCTCTTCGGGCCCGAGCAATCGCCGCTGTCGATCTGACGGCCATCCACGTAGACCCCATCGGTGTTCGTCATGCCCGTCGTCATGCCGCTGGTGGCGAACAGGTGCGTGATCAGGCGCGCCGTGGTCGTCTTGCCATTCGTGCCGGTGACGGCAACGACGGGGATCCGACCGTCCTCGTTCTTGTCCGAGCCGTAGATGCTTTGGATCACCGCCTTGCCGACATTGCGTCCCTTGCCGTACGAGGGCGAAAGATGCATGCGCAGGCCCGGCGCGGCGTTCACCTCGACGATGCCGCCATTCACTTCTTCGAGCGGGCGCATCACGGTCTCGGCCACCACGTCGACACCGCAGACATGCAGGCCGACGATCTGCGCCGCGGCGATGGCGCGCTGTGCCACCTCGGGATGCACGTCGTCGGTCACGTCGGTGGCGCTGCCGCCGGTGCTGAGGTTGGCGTTGTTGCGCAGGATGACGCGCTGGCCCTTCTCAGGCACGGCATCGGGTGTCAGACCCTGCAGCGCCAGGCGGGTGATGGCGATGTCGTCGAGGCGGATCTTGGTCAGCGAGGTGGCGTGGCCATCGCCTCGGCGCGGGTCTTCGTTGACCTTGGCCACCAGTTCACGCACCGTGTGCACGCCGTCGCCGCTGACCTGGGGCGGGTCGCGCCGCGCCGCGGCGACGAGTTGGTTGCCGACCACCAGCAGGCGGTAGTCGCTGCCAGGCAGGAATTTCTCGACCATCACCTCGCCGATCTCCTCGGCGGCTTTGTAGGCGGCCTCGAAGCCTTCGCGGGTGCTGACGTTGACGGTGACGCCCTTGCCCTGGTTGCCGTCCTGCGGCTTCACCACCACCGGCAGTCCGATCTCCTGGGCGGCGGCCCAGCCGTCTTCCACGCTGTCCACCGGGCGGCCGTGCGGCACGGGTACGCCGGCGCTCTGCAGCAGGCGCTTGCTCAGGTCCTTGTCCTGTGCGATCGATTCGCTCACCGCGCTGGTGGCATCCACCTCGGCGGCCCAGATGCGGCGCTGCTTGTGGCCCCAGCCGAACTGCACCAGCGAACCCTGCGTCAATCGGCGGTAGGGCACGCCGCGTGCCACGGCGGCATTGACGATGCTGCCGGTCGAAGGCCCCAGGCGCACGTCCTCGTCCATTTCACGCAGGGCCTTGATGACGGCTTCGTCATCCCAGTCCTCCCGGCCCTCCAGCGCGGCCTGCACCAGCTTGATGGCCTCGTCGCAGGCCAGGCGGCCCACGTCTTCCTCGCTGTACTCCACCACCACCTGGAAGTGGCCGGGCGTGGGCGTGCGGTGGGTGTGGCTGAAGGTGACCGGGCAGCCGGCCTGGGCCTGCAGGGCCAAGGTGGCCTGCTCCAGCACATGGGCCAGGCTCACCGGCTCCTTCTGCGGGCTGTGCAGCGGGCCCACGCCGGGGAAGAGGGCGCGCAGCCGGGTCTCGAAGCCGGGCAGGTCGTTGATGTCGCACTCGGCCGGGGTGCAGACCACCACCGCCTCGATGGCGATATGGCGGCTCCAGATGTTCGGGCCACGCAGGGCGCGGATGCGGGAGATTTCCATGTTCGGTGCTCTCTTCTGATTAAGCGGTGGGCACAAAGGTCTCAAGTCCGGCAGCGATCAGCTCCGGCGAGATCCCCAAGGCCCAGGCGCTGGCCACGGCGGCCAGCACGGCCGGCGCCTCGCAGCTCAGGCCTGCCGCGGCATAGCGCCGCAGCAGCGAATCGACATTGGCGCCGACCACCTCGCCCTCCGGCCCCAGCAGCCAGGCCTGGCCGCCGCGCAGCACCACCGCGCGGCCCTCGCCGTGGCGGTGCGCCACCAGCGGGGCGGCCAGCTCGTTGCGGCTGTAGAAGATCACCTCGCCGTCGCAGAGCTCGGCCATGCTGGCCACCTGCTCGTCTTCGGCATTCAACACCGCGGCGCCGTCGGGCAGCACCACATCCACCTGGGTGCGCAGCACCTTGAAGAGCTGGGCTTGCTCGCGCACATCATGGTGGTGCAGGCTGTCGTTCAGGTTCAGGTCGGTGACGACGCCGACCAGGCAGCGGTCGTAGGCCAGGCCGTCGTTCAGGATGGAGCTGGCATCGTTCTCGGCCACCACGGCATCGACGCGGCGGTTCATCAGCAGGCGGTGCGCGGCGTCAAAAGGCCGCTTGACCTGCTTTTCCACCTGGCGCGGGCCCAGGAACAGGCCGTCGTGGCAGGCCAGGCCCACCTGCTTGCCGTGCAGGTGCAGCAGCCAGGCCACCAGCCGCGCGATCGGTGTGGTGCCGTTCGGACTGTTGGTGCCGGTGACGCCGACGATGGGGATGCGGCCGCTTTCATCCTCGGCAAAGAGGTGGTCCACGATGGCCTGGCCGACGGGCTGGGGCACGCCCTCGGCGGGCTTCAGGTGCATCAGCAAGCCGGGGCCGGCGTTCACTTCGACGATGGCACCGCCCTGCTCCTGAAGGGGCTTGCCGATGTCTTCGCACACCAGGTCGATGCCGGCAATGTCCAGGCCGACGGTGCGCGCCGCCAGACCCACGGCATGGGCCACCTCGGGGTGCACCTCGGCCGTGCAGTCGATCGCCACATTGCCATTGCGCTGGATGAGCACACGCTGGCCATGGGCGGGCACGGAGCTGGGACTGAGGTTCTGCCGCTGAAGCTCCAGCAGCACCACCGGGTCTTCGTCAGGCATCACGCGGTTGAGCGGGAAGTCCTCGGTCAGGCCGCGGCGCGGGTCGGTGTTGATCTGCTGGTCGATCAGCTGCTGAACGCTGTGCTTGCCATCGCCATGGATCCAAGCCGATTCGCCGCGCGCGGCTGCCACCACCTTGCCGCCCACCACCAGCAGGCGGTGCTCGTTGCCGGGGATGCAGCGCTCCACCAGCACTTCCGAGCCCTCGGTCTCGGCCAGCGCAAAGGCGGCGTGCACGTCCTGTTCGGTCTTCAGGTCGAGCGTGACGCCGCGGCCATGGTTGCCGTCGCTGGGCTTGACCACCACCGGCAAGCCAAGGTCCTGCGCGGCCTCCCAGGCGGCCTCGGCGCTCTTGGCCACCACGCCATGGGGCACCGGCACGCCCACGGCCTGCAGCAGGGTCTTGGTCAGATCCTTGTCGCGGGCGATGCCCTCGGCGATGGCGCTGGTGCGGTCGGTCTCGGCCGTCCAGATGCGACGCTGCTTGGCGCCATGGCCCAGCTGCACCAGGTTGCCGTCATTCAGGCGGATGTGTGGGATGCGCCGCTCGGTGGCGGCCGCCACGATGGCGGCGGTGCTGGGGCCGAGGTAGCAGTCGTCAATCGTGTCGCGCAGTCGCGCTACGGCGGCCTGCACGTCGAAGCGTTCGTCGTTGATGGCGGCCATCAAGAGCGCATGGCCTTCCTTCAGCGCGGCGCGGGCTACCTGTTCGTCGCGGGCGCGGAAGACCATGCGGTAGACGCCCCGCTGGCTGGTGCTGCGCGTCTGGCCAAAGCCGGTGGGCATGCCGGCCAGGTTCAGCAGCTCGATCACCACATGCTCCAGCACATGGCCGCACCAGGTGCCTTCCTGCAGGCGCTGCAGGAAGCCGCCGCGCTCGCCCACACCACAGTGGTGCTCCACCAGGTTGGGCAGCCAGCCGCACAGGCGTTCGTTCAGACCAGGCAGCTGGTGGCTGGGGTGGTCCTCCAGCTCGCCCAGGTCCAGCCAGACCTCCAGGCAACTGCGGTAGGTCCAAATATTCGGGCCGCGCAGGTAGTTGATGCGCAGCAGCTGGATGTCGTTCTTTTTGCTCATGGACGGGACCGTTTCGACGCCGATGGGGCTGGATTCTGCTCTGGACTGTTACGAAGGGCGGCTCACGCACAATTCGGCGCCTGCCGACCCGAAGAACAAACCATGCAGCCCTTTCCCCTGAGTGACGCCTTGCGCCAACACCCCCTGTGGGAGGGCGAGGGCGGCTTGCGGTCGCAGTTGCAGGCCGGCGAGAACGTGATCGCGCTGGCGGCCGTTGACCTGAGCCGTGAACTGGCCTTCGCGCCCGGGTTGCTGGCGCTGGTCGAGGCGCCGCAGGGCGCGTTCCGTCTGCTCGATGTGGGCGCACGAAAGTCCTGGCTGGTGCAGCCGGGCCTGCAGCTGCGCTGCCATGACCACGCCGGCCTGGGCTGCCTGGAGTTGTGCGACGCCCAGCAGCGCCTGCAGCACTGGCATTTCACGCTGGCTGAACAGCTGGGGGTGACGCGGCTGCAGGACGGCTTTTCTCAGGCGCAGGATCAACTGGCCGGGGAGACGCCACCCGAGCGTGGGGAGGACGCCGCCCTGTGCCCCACCTGCCAGGCCCCACTGCCACCCGACAGCGAGGAATGCCCCACCTGCCACCGCGAACTGCACACGCCGCCCAGCACCTGGGTGCTGCTGCGCCTGTGGCGCTTCGCCCGGCCCTACCAAGGCCAGCTGCTGCTGGGCTTCCTATTGATGATGGGCGCCACCGGCGCCACCCTGGTGCCGCCCTATCTGACCATGCCCTTGATGGACAAGGTGCTGATTCCGTTCCAGAACGGCCAGCCGATCGACACCGGTCTGGTCGGGCTGCTGTTGGCCGGTCTGTTTGGCGCCGCCCTGGTGAGCTGGAGCCTGGGCTGGGCCAAAACCTACATCCTGGCGTTGGTGAGCGAGCGCATTGCGGCCGACCTGCGCACGGCGACGTTCGAGCACCTGCTGGGCCTGTCGCTTGAGTATTTCGGTAACAAGCGCACCGGCGACCTGATGGCCCGCATCGGCTCCGAGACCGACCGCATTTCGGTGTTCTTGAGCCTGCACGCGCTGGACTTCATTACCGACGTGCTGATGCTGGCCATGACGGCCATCATCCTGTTCAGCATCCACCCCGGCCTGGCCCTGGCCACGCTGGTGCCTTTGCCCTTCATCGCCTGGCTGATCCATCTGGTGCGCGACCGCCTGCGCACCGGGTTCGAGAAGATCGACCGCGTCTGGGGTGAAGTCACCTCCGTGCTGGCCGACACCATTCCCGGCATCCGCGTCGTCAAGGCCTTCGCGCAGGAGCGCCGCGAGGCCCAGCGTTTCAAGGAGGCCAATGCCAACAACCTGGCCGTCAACGACAAGCTGAACAAGACCTGGAGCCTGTTCGGCCCCACCGTGGCCTTGCTCACCGAGATCGGCCTGCTGGTCGTCTGGGCCACCGGCATCTGGCTGGTCAGCCGGGGTGCCGTGACGGTCGGTGTGCTGACCGCCTTCCTGGCCTACATCGGTCGCTTCTACGGCCGGCTCGATTCGATGAGCCGCATCGTGTCGGTGACGCAGAAGGCGGCCGCCGGCGCCAAGCGCATCTTCGACATCCTCGACCATGTTTCCAACGTGCCTGACCCGACCAACCCGGTGCCCTTCGACAAGGCGCAGGGGGCGCTGAGCCTGCAGGGCGTGCACTTCCGCTACGGCAGCCGCGCCGTCATCAAGCGCCTGGACCTGGACATCAAGCCCGGCGAAATGATCGGCCTGGTCGGGCACAGCGGCTCGGGCAAGAGCACGCTCGTCAACCTGATCTGCCGCTTCTACGATGTCACCGAGGGCAGCATCCGCGTGGACGGCGTGGACCTGCGCCGCATCAAGGTGGCCGACTACCGCCGCCACATCGGCCTGGTGCTGCAGGAGCCCTTCCTGTTCTTCGGCACCATTGCCGAGAACATCGCCTACGGCAAGCCGGATGCCACGCGCGAGGAGATCGTGGCCGCCGCTCGCGCCGCGCACGCGCATGAATTCATCCTGCGATTGCCGCATGGCTACGACAGCCTGGTGGGCGAACGTGGTCAGGGCCTTTCGGGCGGCGAGCGCCAGCGTATCAGCATTGCGCGCGCGCTGCTGATCGACCCGGCGCTGCTGATCCTTGACGAGGCCACCAGTGCGGTGGACACCGAGACCGAGAAGGAAATCCAGCGGGCGCTCGACAACCTCGTCAAGGGCCGCACCACCATCGCCATCGCCCACCGCCTCTCCACCCTGCGCAAGGCCGACCGTCTGGTCGTGATGGATCGCGGCGAGATCGTCGAGGTCGGTGGTCACGACGAGCTGATCGCCCAGCAAGGCCACTACTGGCGCTTGTGGGAGGCTCAGGCGCGGCGTGTTGACGAAGCCGAGGACGACGGCCTGCTGGTCGTCGCCCCGAACCCCAACCAACACACGGTGAGCGCCTGATGGACTGGACTCTTTCCCGCGACGCCTTCGGCAAGCTGGTGCTCACCGACGCCCAGGGTCAGGCCCATGTGGGCGTGAGCCCCGTGCGCGCCCACCCCATCAGCGCGCCCGACGAAGGCCTGAGCCTGATCGGCCCCGATGGCCATGAGCTGGCCTGGGTGGACCGGCTCTCCGGCCTGCCCGAGGCGCCACGCCGCCTGATCGAGGACGAACTGCGCAGCCGCGAATTCCACCCCCAGCTGCAGCGCCTGGTGGCGGTCAGCACCTTTTCCACGCCCAGTCAGTGGACGGTCGAGACCGATCGCGGCCCCTTGCAGTTCATCCTCAAGACCGAGGAAGACATCCGCCGCCTTGGCGGCCCGGGCGAGGGTCGCCTGCTGATCACCACCAGCCATGGCCTGCAGCTCTTCGTGGCGGATCGCTGGGCGCTGGACCGCGCCTCGCGCCGGCTGCTCGAACGCTTTCTGTAAAGGACACTTTTCATGTCGATTCGCTGGGCCAGCGTGACTTTGGTTGTGATCCTGTTTTGTACTTCGGCCGCTGCGCAGGAATCCGCTGCGCCTGAGCCGTGCTTCGCCTTCCCGCCGCCGCCTGCCGTTGAGAGCTTGCCGGGCGAGAGTGAATTTCGCTTGATCGTCAAGCTGCGTGAGGGTCGAGCGGTTGCGGTGGAGCTCTTTGTGGTCAAGGGCTACCAGGAGCGCAGTGCCAATCTCTCCGCGATTTCGGCCCTTGAGAGTCACCTTCGTGATCAGGTGCGTTGTCCTGGAATTCGGGAACTGCGCTATCGGGTGGCGATGAAGCCGGGCGAAAGTCGATTGCTCGAGTTGTCACACACCTTTGAGTGATGGCAAGGCTTCAGGCCGGCTCGGTTCCCTTCCTACGCCTGCCAATCCCGCTGCCTGCCTTGGTTCTGGGGGCATAGACCGCCTGAGGCTGCGTTCGACACCAGGAATGTCGCGGCCGCGGAGCTCTAGGCCTGCGGCAAGGCTGCAAGCGGCGACCGCAATGAACTTTGGGCTGAGACCGCGCGCATGGTTCTTCTTGTTGCCACCGACATGAACGCTTTGACTGAACCGAGCCAGCACGCCGGGTTCATCCAAATCAATTCCACTGATCGGGGCGGCCGAGACAATCCGCCGCTCCCCGTGCCCTGACCGCATCCATGCCTACCCTGTTCGCCATTCCGCTGGGCCTGCTCAGTTCGGCCCTGCTGGGCCTGAACACCCTCTTCTGGTGCACGCCGCTGTTCGTGCTGTCGCTGATCAAGCTGCTGCTGCCCTTCCAGGCCGC
>JBDHSJ010000036.1:0-25495 GCA_039808065.1 Burkholderiaceae bacterium
GTCCATGATGTTGGCGGCGGGCTGATTGCTTGACAGCACCCGATTGACCGGCAGGACCACCAGCGCGCTGGGCGCCATCCCCTGGCTGCACATCAGCTGCGCGCCGTTCACCACTTGCATCGCCATAAGCACTCCCGAAACCGCCCCCGCGGACACGGGGCGAGTATGTCCGACTCTGGTTCGGGCCCAGCGCCTGCGGTATGGTCCACCACCGATTCAAACGCCCTTCGGGAGCCATGCCATGAGGATCTGCAAAACCGCCGCCGCCTGTGCCCTGCTGCTTGCGCTGGGGGGGCAAAGCGCCTTCGCGCAAGACACCGCCAAGGAGAAGGTGCTCAAGCCCAAGGAAGTGACGACCGAGGGGCTGATCGACGCCCTGGCCTTGCCCGAGGCCAATGCCAGCGGCGCCACGCGGGGTTTCCGCCCCGTGGCGCCGGGTGAAAAGCCCAAGCCCTATGGCCCCGGCAAGGCCAATCTGCTCGTCACCTTCGTGACCGGTTCGACGCAGCTGAGTGCCGAGGCCGAAGCCCTGCTCGACAAGATGGCCGCAGCCATGCAGAGCGACACCCTGGCCGGCGTGGCCTTCCGGGTGCAGGGCCATGCGGACGCACGCGGCGACGAGGCGCGCAACAAGGAGCTGTCGCAAGGCCGCGCCGAAGCCGTCGTGAAGTACCTGGTGACCAAGCACGGCATCCTGGATGCCCGCCTGGCTGCCGAAGGCAAGGGCTCCGCCGAGCCGATGAACAAGCAGCGTGTGGATGCGCCGGAGAACCGTCGCGTCACCTTCGTCAGCACGCGCGACCTGCCCAAGCCCTGAGCGCCTGCGCACATGCGGCGCACTTTGGGCGTGACGGTGGGCGTGGCCGCCGGGGTCGGCGCATTGGCACTGGGCGGCTACTGGCTGCTCAGCCTGCCGCTGAGCGCCCAGGCCACGGATCCGGTCGCCACCGCCTCACCGCAAGCCTCGCCTGAGTCGGCATCAGCGCCGGCGCCAGCGCCCGCGTCATTGCCCGCGCCCGTAACGGCGGTGGCCGAGGCGCCTCAGCCGACGGTGCAAGCGGTGCAGGCGGCCGCACCGGCGCTCACTTCTCCAGCGCTACCGGCTTCCAGCCCACTCGTTGCACCGGTTCAAACCTCGCCGCCGGCCGCAATCCGGTTGGCGCCGTCGGCCCCCTCCTCCGCACCGGCCCCCAGCCCGAACGGCTGGCCGCTGCGCAGCACTGCCGCCCTGCTGGCGGAACGCAGCCAGGGCGACTGGCGCGTGGTGCGCTGGCAGGAGAACCCCGCGGTCGCGGTGCTGCAATTTCCCGACCTCGCCCAGCAGGGTGCAGCCTTGAATCGTCTGGCCGCCCTGGTGGAAAAGGGCGGCGCCCCGCGCGATCGACTGCTCGGCGCCGCCGAACTGCTGCAACTCATCCAGGCCGGCGGGGACAACCCCCAGACCTTCTTCGGCGGCCACAACTACCGCCTCAGCCAATTGCTGCGCTTTCATGGGCTCGCCAGTCGCCAGGGCATCGGCCTGAGCCCGGAGGAGCAGCGCCTGCGCCAACTCTTCGAAGCCCAGGGCTGGTGGGGGGAACAGGCCGCCGACAAGGTGCTGATCACTTTCACCGATCTGCAGGCCGATGACCCCAGCACACCGCAAGATGAAGGTGTGGACGCGGTACGGCGCGAATCCGTGTTGCGCCACGAGCTCAGCCATGCGCGTTACTTCACCGACCCGCGCTACCGCGCCCGCTGCGGCGAGATGTGGCGGCAATGGCTCAATGCGGCCGAGCGCCAGCGCATCCGCAAGGTCCTGGCCGAGCAGGGCTACGACGCCCAGAACGAAGACCTGCTGATCAACGAGGCCCAGGCCCTGCTCTTCCACACCGCCGACACCCGAGCCTTTGGTGCCGCGTCCTTCGGGCTGACCGAGGCCCGATTGGCCGCACTCCGCAAGCGCTTCCACGCGAGCGCCAAGTAGGGCCCGGTAGCGCCCTGTAGGGCAGCCATGCGGCGGTAGCCTCCTGGCTACCGCCGCACAGGCCGCGCTGCGGCTTGATGCTCAGCGCTGGTCGAGCTTGCGCTGCTCAAACAGGTAATCCACCGGCTTGGGCACGTTCACCGGGCCGCTGAAACCGTACTGCGGCGACTGCGGGAACTTGCGCGCCACCATGAAGCGCACCGTTTCGAACACATTGGCCCCCGGCTTCCAGCTCGGCACCTCACCCAGGGTCTGGAACAGGTGGAAGGCGAAGGGCGAATGACCGTTCTCGCCCGAGTCGGCCACCGGCGCATTGCCGCCGGAGGACATCACGACCACCGTGCGCTCGCCCAACACCTCGTTGGGGTTCAGCGCCCCGGGGGCGGGCACGGCACGCAGGCGCTGGCCGGTCACCAAGCTACCGGAGTAGCAGCTGTCGGACAGCAAGGCCACCTGGCGCGCCGACATGGCCCGCATCAGGCGCCCGATGTCGTTGTTCGACAGCCAGGTCTCCGGGCGCTTGGCGTCGCTGTCAGCCAACTGCCAGTAACCCTGCTTGCCCCCCTCGGGCACGTTGATTTCGTCGCCATGGCCGGCGTAGTACACGAGCACCGAATCCTGCGGGCGCAGTTCCAGCGCCAGACGGTTCAGTGCCGCCACCACCTGGGTCTTGGTGGCATTGCGCAGCAGCACGGTCTCGTAGCCCAGACGGCTCTCGACCAGGCTGGCCATGGCTTCGGCGTCACCCACCGCGCCCTCCAGCTGCGGGATGTTGCGGTCCTGATAGTCATTGACGCCGATGACCAGCGCGATCTTGCGTTCGATCTGCGGCAAGGCGGCCGTCTTCACGGCGCGGCGCTGGCTGAAGGCGGGCGGCAGCGGCGCTGCCGGGGCCTGGGCCACCGCCGGCGCAGCGGTGGAAGGTGCGGGCGCAGGTGCCGCGCCCGGCGCAGGGCTGGCCGGCGGCTTGATCGCTGACGGCGCCCCGGAAGCCTCGGCCTGGAGCTCCAGGCGCAGGGCCTCGGTGACGAGACAGTTGCCCGCCTCGGCCTCCTTGCGATTGGTGCAGGTCTGCAGATCGGCCAAGCCCGGATTGCTCTCCAGGCGGGTCAGCGCTTCCTCAAACAACTTGCGCTTGATGCGATTGCGCTCGTCCAGCAGCTGCTGGATGGCGTCCATCGACATGCCGCCGAGGTCCACTGCCCCGAAACGCGCGCCAGCGGCGGCGATGCCGGCGCCTGAGGCCAGGCCACCGCCCGTGCCCGCGCCACCACCGCTCCCAGCACTGCCGCCGGAGCCACCGCTGCTGCCGCCCGAGGTGCCACCCAATGAGCCACCCGCGCTACCGCCCGAGCCAGCTCCCGCGGCACCGCCGGCCGGTGCACCTGTTCCGCCACCGCCCGCCACCGGCGGCAGAGGCGAACTCAGATCCAGCACACCCAGCGGCGGAAGAGGGCCGCCCGACGGGCCGGTGCCGCCAAGCGGCGGCACACCCGGCGGCGTGCCCGGATCGGATCCGCCCGCACCACCGCTGCCGCCACCGCCCACCGGCGTGACCGCCGGCGTCTGGGCCAGGATTTCCGGCGTCAGCGCATACACCACCAAGGCTGAGGCGTTGCCTGCGGCCTGCGCAAAGCTGTAGTTGGCGGCACTCAGACCGCTGCCGACGATGGCGAAGCTGCCCTCCACCAAGGCCGGGGTATTGGCGCCCCCCACCGCCGGCGCCGTGAACTGCAGGCTGCCGGTGGTGGCCGTGGCCAGGCTTTCCCCGGCCACAAAACCTGTCACGCTGCCGCTGAGTTGCCCCACCAGCTGCCCGACCAGGCGCTGCGCGGGCGTGGCCACATAGGTCAGCGTGGCAGGGGTGACGACGCCGCTCAGCGCCGGCAGCGCCAGGGTGTAGTTGCTCGCATCGGCACCTCCGAGCGTCAGCCCCGAGAGTTGCACCGGCTTGGCCTGACCCACACCCGCCGCATTGCTGCCGCCAAATTGCGCCTGCAGCGTGCCCGCCAGGGCGACCTGATCCCCCGCCACCGGGCTGATGCTGGGCGTGCCGCTCAGTGGGGCGGTAGCGCTGCCGTCGTAGACCTTGCTGCCGACCTGGACGCCCGCCAGGTTCAGCACCCGCGGCGTGATGTCCGCGCTCAGACTGCCGCTCAGCGTGAAGCTGTAGTTGGCGGCATCGGTGCCACCGAAGCTGAGCCCTGAGACCGTCACCGGCTTGGCCGTGCCCACCTGCTTGTTGTTGAAGCGCGCATCGAGGGCACCGGCCAGATTGACCTGATCACCCGCCAGGATGGACAGCACCGGCGTGCCTCCCAGCGTGGCGACATCGCTGCCGTCGTACACCTTGCTTTGCGCCTGCAGCCCGCTCACCGTGGCCGGCCGCGGCGTGATGTCGGCTTTCAGCACGCCCACCGCCACCGGCATGTAGTTGCCGGCATCCGCCCCGCCGAAGCTCAGGCCGGACAGAGAAACCGGCTTGGCCGTGCCCACATGACGGTCGCTGAATTCGCCCGTCGGGTTGATCAGGCTGACGCTGTCACCCGGCAGCACGGTGTATGAGGCGGTGCCGACCAGGCCCGCCACGGTGCTGCCGTCGTACACCTTGTCTTGCGCGCTGAGGCCGGAGACCAGCACCGCCAGAGGGGTAATGTTGGCCGTCAGGCCGCTCGCGCCCACGCTGTAGCCATAGATGGGACGACCGGACCCGTCCACTGCCGTGAAGGCATCGGAGGAGGTCAAGTCCAGCGGTTTGTCCGTGCCGACGTTCTTGTCGCGGAACACGGCCGTGACGCCCGGCTTGAGCGTCAGCGTGTCCCCCGCAAGCCCCGAGGCACCCAGGCCGGAGACCGAGGCGGCCGTGGTGCCGTCGTAGACCTTGTCCAGTGCCGTGCCGGTGATGGCGGCGTAGACCGGGCTGCTGAAATGGAAGCCGTTGCCCTTGCCGGCAATGAAGGTGGTGTCATACCCCGTTGTGCCGTAGGCCTTGTAGTTGGGGTTGAGTCCGCCGGGGTTGAACTGGTTCTGGCCCGCCGTGAAGGTGGCGCTGTCCAGCGGGTGCTGGCCGACCACGGTCCATTGGCTGATGTTGGCGGCGAAGAGGCTGGGGCCGGTCTGGTTGTCAATCCGCGCCGCGCCCTGGACGCCATCCATGCCGATGATGACGGCCGGAACCGGAAGCGAGAGCGCAGTGATCTGGCTCGCGCTCTGAAACACCTGGGAATCGGCTTGCAGGCGGATCAAGCCGCCCCCCATGACCGTGGACCGGTTCAAGGTCAACGCAGGGCCCTTGATGAGCACGTTGCGTGGACTCGTGCCACCGTCATCCTGGTTGATCTGCGCGCCCGTCACAAATATGGGCCCCTGCAGTGCTTCGACCGTGAGGGCGGGAACCTGAAGGGCCTCCAAGGCCGGGTACGGCGAGCTCGCCGCCGAACCCGCGATATAGACCGCATTGGCAGAGGTCGAATCCGTGGTGCCCAGGACTTTCAGGCTGCCCACTTGCTGGGCCACCAGCGCAGCCGATCCGGTGGTCGCTTCCACGGCCACACCGACCGCGCTGCTGCCTCGTCCCGTGCCTTGGATATCCAGCGTGCCAGACGCCAGGTAGCCATCGTGACTGACCTCTATGCGAGCCCCGTTGCGGACTTGGACGCCGACGTCCGATCCCTCGCCTCGCAAGACAGCCGACTCTTCCGCAATAACCTGCGCCGCGTCGACATAGATGCCCTTGCCTGTCGTGGCCTTGCCATCCACGCTGAAACGTCGGACGGAGAAGTCGCCCCCCAGCAGTTCGACACCGCCAAAGCCAGCCGTGTTCGCCGCACGCAGGGTCAGATCGCCAGACAAGCTGAAATCAACGTTTTCCAAGCGGATGCCAGCCTGGCTGCCGCTGCCGGGCGCAGCCGCACCGGCATACCCGCCCATGGTCACCCCGCCATTGCTGCTCACGGTCAAACCCAGGGCCACCACGCTGCCCGTCCCAGAGCGTCCGGCCTGCACGTCCAGGGAGAGCAGCCCACTGGTGCTGATTGAGCCCCCTGAGAACACCACGTTGCGATCAGCGATCAGCGTGAGCGTCTGCGCGCCCAGCATGCTGGCCACCGACAGATTGCCGCTCCAGCTGATGTCACCCGCCTCGCTGCCCGCCCCGCTGGTCGTCACGGTCACGTTCTGGCCGCTGGCCAGCGCGCTGGCCAATGTGGATGTGGACACCACCGAACCCGTCCCCGTCGGCGCTAGCAACAACGGCGACGAACCGGTCGCACTGACGGCGTTTTTCCTGCCGTCGGAGATCAGCACGTTGTAAGGGTCGATCAGCCAAGTGCCAGCCGCACCTCGCGCGGCATCCACCCGCATCGACGCCGGCCGTGCATCCAGCCAACCGCCCGAGGTCTCCACCAGGCCTCCGGCGCCGCCTTGCGCACCGCCGCGGGCCGAGAAATGTCCGTAGGCGCGCGTCGACTCGTCGCTCCACAGCACCACCGTGCCGCCCTGCCCCTGCTGCAGCGCGTCAGCGCGCGCCGTGGCCTCGCTGCCGAAAAAGACGGCGCGGGCATTGGGCACTCGCGCGTCCTTGCCCTGCAGACCACCGCCGACCAGGATCTCGCCGCCACCGGTCGCGCCCGAGGCATCGATCCGCGCCTGGCCGTCGACCACCACTTCACGGCCCAGCAGCTGGATCTGCCCGCCAGAGCCCTGCGTGCCCCGTGCGCTCACCTCGCCCAGCTGGGTGAGGCGGCCACTGCCGGCCTGCAGCAGCACCTCGCCGCCGCGGGCGCCGTCGGCATGCACCTGGCCCTGCTGGCGCACGGCGGCCGCATGCACATCGATGCGACCGTCCTCGGCCTGCAGCCATCCACTGTTCAGCACCTCGCCGGCTTCGGCCAGCAGGCGCACGCGCACGTGGGGCGTGGCGGTATCCACCAGCTCAATCTGCCGGCCCGCCGCCAACACGGCCTGGCCCTGCGGTGCGGACACTTGCCCCTCGTTGCGGACGTCGGCGGCCAGCAGCACCACTTGGCCCCCCTGGGCGCCGCGCAGCTCACCCTGGTTGACGATGCTGCCGCCGGGCAGGCTTGCATCCTGCTCGAAGCGCAGGCGGCCGCTCAGCCAGTCCTGGTCGGACAGGTTCAAGGTGGACGCGACCAGGCTGGCCACATCCACGCGCGCCTGGGCGCCAAACAGGATGCCGTTGGGGTTCAGCAGCCAGACTTGGCCATTGCTGGTCAGGCTGCCCAGGATCTGCGAGGGATCCTGCCCGACGACGCGGTTGAGCACCTTGCTGGCCGCATTGGCCTGCTGGAAGTGCACGCCGTAGCCGGTGCCGATGCCGAACTGGTTCCAGTTCAGGATGGCGTTCGGCGAGTTGGTCACCGTCATCTGCTGGCCCTGGGTGCTGACCTGGGCCTGGCCGCGCACCACCTGCAGCCCGCTGGGCAGCACCTGGCTCACGGCGGCCAGGGGCAGGCTAAGCAGGGCACTGGCGGCCAGGGCCTGGGCGAGCGGGCGCAGCAGGAAGGCGCGCGACTTGGAAGTGTTCGAAGTCTTCATCGTGATCTCCCCGGGCTCAGTCGAGCCCGTAGCTGGCAGACAGGTGCAGGCGCACATCGCCGCTTTCGGTCAGGGTGCCGGCGCGGCCGGCGCGGGCCAGGTCCACATGCAGGCGCCAGGGGCCGTCGCTGTAACGCAGGCCCAGGCCGACTGCGTGCAGGTCGCAGCTCGCCTGCCCTTGGCGGCATTCGCCGCCGGTCTCGTTCCAGACCTTGCCCCAGTCGGCGAACAGAAGGCCACGCAGCTGGGCGTCGGGCCGACTGGCCAGGGCCCAGGGGGCCGGGCTCCATTCCACGCTGGCCAAGAGGCCGCGGTCGCCGGTGATCTCGCGTTCGCGGTAGCCGCGCACGGCATTGGCGCCGGCCAGGCCGAACTGCTCGCCCGGCACCAGGGCGTCACGCGTCCACTGCAGGCTCATGCGGGCCATCAGCGAGGCCTGCTTGCCGCCGCCCTGCTGCAGGTGGCCGCCCAGGCGCAGCGCGGTGTAGCGGTAGCGCGCGCCTTCACGCACGGCCTCGAAGTTCGCGGCCTTGGCATAGCGCCCGCCCAGGCCGAGGTTGTGCGAGAGCCCGACATTGGCACCGAACATCACGCTGCGGCCGCCCTGGATGCTGTAGTCGAGCGTGAGCGGCTGCACGGTGACCGATTCCCCCGGCGCCCCGCAAGCGCCCTCGGGCAGGCCTTCGATGGTGCAGCGGTTGCGGTACTCGCGCTGATCGATGCCGGCGCGCAGGCGTTGGTCCCACTCGCCCTGGCGCAGCAGCAGCTGGGTCAGCTGGGCGCCCAGCACATTGCCGCGGCCGTTGAACTGAAGCGCGCCAGCGGCGGTGGGGGTGCTGCCGCCGTCCACGTTCGAGCGCACCGCGTACAGATCGATGCGGCGTGCCGACTCGGGCAGCGGGGCCATGTAGTTGAGCGAGAGGATGGACACCCGGCTGGGTTCTTCCACCGAGGTCTGCCAGTTCACGCTGGCCTGATGACCCCGCCCGCCCACGTCGGCGTGGCGCAGGCCGGCGCTGATGCGGGTGCGGCCGGTCTGCTTGGTGCCGGTGTTGTCGAGCGCGAACTGCGGGCGCAGCACCGGGCCTTCGGTGACGATGACACGGGCGTCCACGGCACCGACCTTCTGGCCCGGCTCCAGCGTGACCGCGAGCTTGCGCGCCGGGTTCTGGTTCGCCAGCTCGACCTGGCGGTTGATCTCGGCGATGCGCGGCGTCTTGTCCTCCTGCAGGGAAGGCACGGCGCGTCGCACGGACTCGGCACTGAATTGCTGCGTGCCGATGACGCTGATCAGGGCCATCTTGCCCTCGAGCACGCGCACCTCGGCGACACCATCCAGCCCCGGCTGGAACACGCTGACCAGCACCGCGCCGTAGCCCGCCTCGCGGTAGAGCGCCTGCAGGGCCAGCGCAGCGGTGCGCAGCTCCTGGTTGTTGCGCGGCCCCAGGTAGCGCGCCAGCACGGCTTGCAGGCGCGCGCTATCGACGAGGCTGTTGCCACTGACCTTGAAGGACTGGATGGCGGTGGGTGTGGCGGAAATTGCGGCCCCTGCCGCTGGTGCGCTCTGCGCCGCCGCCCCAACGCTGGCCGCCAGCAGCGCCACGGCCAGCCAGCGGGAGGTGGGAGTCAAGCTCGTCATGCCCATGGTGTCTCGCTCTGAGTCGGGGCCGGATCCACCGCGCGCTTCCTCGGCACGCGACGCTGGCGGGCCTCCCACGCCAGGCTCCCGGGGAGCTTAGCGTCCGGGGCCGGCGGCGAGTATGGCCGTGAGCAATTTCACACAAGGGCAAGCCCGGGGCCTTGCCCCGCAGCTCGGGGGGGCGATCAGAGCCCTTCGAAGGCCTGTGCCAGGTCGGCGATCAAGACTTCAGGCTCTTCGAGCCCAATGGCCAAGCGCAGCACGGTCTCTTCGCTACGGTTCACGCTGCGCAGATGGGTCAGGTCGTAAGGCACGGCCAGGCTGACCGGCCCGCCCCAGCTCCAGGCCAGACGGAACACCCGCAGCGCATCCACCGCCGCCTCGATGCGCGCGCCCGGCGTGCCGGGCTGGAAGCGCAGGGTCAGCAGGCCGGCGGCCGCGCGGCACAGCTGCTTCCAGTGCGCATGGCCCGGCGAGCCGGGCAGCGCCGGGTGCAGCACCTGCGCCACGGCCCGGTGCTGCTGCGCCCAGGCCGCCACCTGGCGGGCGGCGGCGTCCTGGGCGGCGTAGCGCAGCGGCAGGCTGGCCAGGCCGCGCAGCACGAGCTCCACGTCGTTGGCACCCACGCCCAGGCCGCTGCGGCCATGCGTGGCGGCCAGGCGCTCGAACAGGGCGCGGTCGCGCGTGGCCACGGAGCCCATCAGAACGTCCCCGCCGCCGCTCGGGTACTTGGTGAGCGCGTGGATGGTCAGGTCCACCCCGAGCGCAAAGGCGTCGAAGGCCAGGCCCGCACCCCAGGTGTTGTCCAGCGCAATCACCGCCTGCGGCGCGCCCGCACGCATGGCAGCGATCAGCCCGAGCAGATCGGGGAACTCCAGCGTGATCGAGCCCGGCGCCTCCAGCCACACCAGGCGCGTGGCCGGCGTCAGCTTGGCCGCCAGGTCGGCCGGGTCCAGCGGGTCGTACACCGCGTGGGCAACGCCCCAGGCGGCCAGCTCGTGGCGCGCGCTGTTGCGGCTGGGGCCGTAGACGTTGTCTGGGATCAGCAACTGGTCGCCGCTCTTGAGCAGGCTGTGGTTGACCAGGTTCAGCGCCGCCAGGCCGCTGGGCGCCAGCAGCACATGTTCCGCGCCCTCCAGCGTGGCCAGCCGCGCCTCCAGCGCGAAGGTGCTGGGCGTGCCGTGCAGGCCGTAGGTGTAGGCGTCGCGGTCGGCCCAGCGCACACGCTTGAGCGCGGCGACGTTCTCAAAAAAGATCGAACTGCCCTTGTGCACCGCCGCAGCAGGCGAAACAAAGCCGGCCGGCGGCTGATAGGCGTGGTGGATCAGCTCGGCGGCAGGCTTGCGCGCAGTCATCAGATCGGCAGGGCGACGAGATCGTGACCCTCGGCGGCCACCACGCGGGCGCGGGTGAACTCGCCGACCTTCAGCTGCTTGCTGGCCTTTTCAGGCGGCAGCAGGCGCACGGTGCCGTCGATCTCAGGGGCGTCGGCGTAGCTGCGGCCCACGCCGCCCTTGCGGCCCAGGGCCGGGGCGCTGTCGATCAGCACTTGCAGGGTCTGGCCGACGCGGCGCTGCAGGCGCTCGACCGACACCTGCTCGGCCACCGCCATGAAGCGCGCGCGGCGCTCTTCGCGCAGGGCGTCGGGCAGCTGGTTGGGCAGCTCATTGGCGCTGGCGCCATCCACCGGCGAATAGGCAAAGCAGCCGGCGCGGTCGATTCCGGCCTCGCGCACGAAGCTCAGCAGGTGCTCGAACTCTTCCTCAGTCTCGCCCGGGAAGCCGGCAATGAAGGTCGAGCGCACCACCAGGTCCGGGCAGGCCTCGCGCCAACGCAGCAGGCGCTCCAGGTTCTTCTCGCCGCTGGCCGGGCGCTTCATGCGCTTGAGCATGTCGGGGTGCGAATGCTGGAAGGGCACATCCAGGTAGGGCAGCACCAGGCCCTCGTTCATCAGCGGCAGCAACTCGTCCACATGCGGGTAAGGGTAGACGTAGTGCAGGCGCACCCAGGCGCCATAGGGCTTGGCCAACTCGCCCAGTTCGCGCACCAGGTCCAGCATGCGGGTCTTGACGGGCTTGCCCTCGAAGAAACCGGTGCGGTACTTGGTGTCCACGCCGTAGGCCGAGGTGTCCTGGCTGACGACCAGCAGCTCCTTCAGGCCGCCCTCGAAAAGGGCCTTGGCTTCTTTCAGCACATCGCCCACCGGGCGGCTGACCAGATCGCCGCGCATGCTGGGGATGATGCAGAAGCTGCAGCGGTGGTTGCAGCCCTCGCTGATCTTCAGATAGGCGTAATGCTTGGGCGTGAGCTTGATGCCCGCCGCCGGCACCAGGTCCATGAAGGGGTCGTGCGGCTTGGGCAGGTGCTGATGCACCGCGTCCATGACCTCCTGGGTGGCGTGGGGGCCGGTCACGGCCAGCACCTTGGGGTGGATCTGCTTGACCAGGTTCGCACCGTCGGATGCCGCCTTGGCACCGAGGCAGCCGGTGACGATGACCTTGCCGTTCTCGGCCAGAGCCTCGCCAATCGTGTCCAGGCTCTCCTTCACCGCGTCGTCGATGAAGCCGCAGGTGTTGACGATCACCAGATCGGCACCGGCGAAGGTCTTGCTGGTCTCGTAGCCTTCGGCGCTGAGCTGCGTCAGGATCAATTCGCTGTCCGTCAGCGCCTTGGGGCAGCCGAGCGAAACAAAACCCACCTTGGGGGTGGTGGTGGCGGTCTCAGTCGTCATCACTTCGTCTTTCCAAATCCGGGCATTCCGGGGAACAAGGCCCCCTTGGCCATTTGCTCCTGCATCTGCACGAACAGGTTCTTGCTTTGCTCGATGTAATTGCCCATCAGGCCTTGCATCATGGGCGCTTGGCCCTGCATGAACTGGGCCCAGGCCTCGGGCGTGGCACCCAGCCCGCCACTGTGCTCGGCAAAGCGGGTCTGCAGCTCGGTGAAGGTCTGCAGATTGCGCGCCAGATAGTCCTGCAGCACGCCCTGCATGGCCTGGCCATAGAAGCGAATGATCTGCTGCAGCATGGGCGTGGAGAACATCGGCACGCCGCCGGTTTCTTCCTCCAGGATGATCTGCAGCAGGATGGAGCGGGTCAGGTCCTCGCCGGTCTTGGCGTCGCGCACCTCAAAGTCCTCGCCGCCCAGCACCATGGCCTTGACGTCCTGCAGGGTCACGTACGCGCTGGTCTGGGTGTCGTAGAGCCTGCGGTTGGGGTACTTCTTGAGGATGCGCGGCCCGCCCGCACCGGAGCCTTGCGGCGCGGTGTCGTCGGGGGCGGCCGCTCGGCGCCTTGTGGCCATGGGAGATTCCCGGGGTGCAGAAAGGGTCGAATTTTAGGAGGGGCTGGGGACATCGCCCGAACTTCTGCAACGGCGGGCGAATCGGCGTACAAAGCCCGCTTTTCTGCCACCCACAGGCCCGACATGACCTCCTTGACCCTGAACGGCCAAGCCCAGCGCTGCACGGCCGACCCCAACACCCCGTTGCTCTGGGTGCTGCGCGACGAACTCGGCCTGACCGGCACCAAATTTGGCTGCGGCATGGCGCAGTGTGGCGCCTGCACCGTGCACCTGAATGGCAGCGCCGTGCGCAGCTGCGTGATGCCCCTGGCCAGTGCGGCCGGCGCCCAGCTGAACACCATAGAAGGCTTGGCGAACGACCCGGTGGGGCGGGCGGTGATGGACGCCTGGGTCGAAACCGATGTGGCGCAGTGCGGCTATTGCCAGAGCGGCCAAGTGATGAGCGCCGTGGCCCTGCTCAAGGGCAACAAGAAGCCCAGCGACGCCCAGATCGACGCCGCCATGGCCGGCAATCTGTGCCGCTGCGGGGCCTACATGCGCATTCGCGCCGCCATCCATGCCGCCGCGGCCAAGCTGGCTTGAGGGAGAGCCGACCATGCTGATCGACCGCTTTGACATGACCGCCCTGCCCACTGCCACTCCTTCGCGCCGCCGCTTTCTCACGCTCACGGTCGGTGGCCTCACCGGCCTGGCCTTGGCACCTGGCCTCACGCTGGCACAGGCCGGCGCGCCCAAGCCCAAGCCCGGCCAGGCCCCCACCGAACAACCGGCCGCCTTCGTGCATATCGCGCCCGATGGCAAGACCACCATCCTGTGCAACCGCATGGACATGGGCCAAGGCATCGAAACCGCGCTGGCCATGATCTGCGCCGAGGAGCTGGATGCCAGCTGGGCCCAGGTCGTCACCGGTTTTGGTGACCAGAAGCCGAACTACATCGATCCCGCCATGGGTCTGCACCTCACGGGCGGCTCCAACTCCATCAAGAACAGCTACGGCCAGTACCGCGAGCTGGGCGCCCGCGCCCGCGCGATGCTGCTGGCCGCCGCGGCCCAGCAGTGGCAGCAGCCGGTGGAAAGCCTGCGCACCGAGGCCGGCCGCGTCATCGGCGCCGGCCGCAGCGCCGGCTATGGCGAGCTGTTTGCCGCCGCCATGCAGCAGCCGGTGCCCGAGGCCGTCACGCTCAAGGACCCCAAGCAGTTCAAGCTGATCGGCCAACCCACCGGGCTCAAGGTGGCGCGCGCCAAGAGCACAGGTGCGCAGACCTACGGCATGGACATCCGCCTGCCCGGCATGAAGACCGCCGTCATTCAGCGCCCGCCCGTGTTCAACGGCAAGGTGGCCGGCTTCGACCCGGCTGCGGCCCTGGCCGTGCCCGGCGTGCGCGCCGTCTTCAAGGTCGCGCTGGACCGTGGCGGCGAAGGCGTGGCCGTGGTGGCCGATGGCTACTGGCCCGCCCACCAGGGCCGCCAGGCGCTGAAGATCGACTGGAACCTCGCCGGCCTGGAGCGCCCGGACACGGAGCGGATGCGCAAGGACTACCTGGCCCTGGCGCAGCAGGAAGGCAAGCTGGTGCCCGACCCGCATTTCCGCAAGGAACTGCCCCCAGCCGCCCAGTCGGCCAAACGCATCGTGGCGGAGTTCGTCTTCCCCTACCTGAACCACGCCCAGATGGAGCCGCTGGCCTGCACGGTCGATCTGAAACCCGACGCCTGCCAGCTCTACTACGCCTCGCAGATGCCGGGCGTGGATGCCGGCGCGGTTGCCCAACTGACGGGCCTGCCCTACGACAAGGTGCAGATCCACGTGCAGATGGCCGGCGGCGGCTTCGGCCGCCGCGCCACCCCCACTGCCGAGTTCGTGCGCGAAGCCGTGGCCGTGGCCCAGGGCCTCGCGGCGGCCGGGCAGCGCGCGCCGGTCAAGGTGGTGTGGAGCCGCGAGGACGACATGAAGGCCGGCTACTACCGCCCCTTCACCGTGCACCGGGCCGAGATCGGCTTCGATGCCCAAGGCCAGGTGCAGGCCTGGCACCACCGCATCGTCAGCCAGAGCATCGTCAGCGGCTCGCCCTTCGAGGCCTTCATGGTCAAGGACGGCGTGGACGCCACCACGCCCGAGGGCATGGGCGAGCCCTACCAGGTGCCGATGCGGCTCTCGGTGCACCACCCCAAGCAAAACGTGCCGGTGCTGTGGTGGCGCTCGGTCGGCTCCACCCACACGGCTTACGTGATGGAGACGCTGATCGACGAGATTGCCATGGCCACCAAGCAAGACCCGGTGGCCTACCGCCTGAAGATGATGGCGCCGGAGGCCAAGCGCACGCGCGCGGCGCTGGAACTGGCGGTGGAAAAAAGCGGCTACGGGAAGCGCAAGCTGCCGGCCGGCCAGGCCTGGGGCGTGGCGGTGCACGCCAGCTTCAACTCGGTGGTGGCCTATGTGGTGGTGGCCTCGCTGGAGGGCAAGGGCAAGAACCGCCGCCCGCGCCTCCACGAGGTGCATGCCGGCGTGCACTGCAATCTGTGCGTGAACCCGCGCACTGTGGAAGCCCAGGTGCAGGGCGCCGCCCTGATGGCCCTGGGCACCACCCTGCCCACCCACCGCATCACGCTGAAGGACGGCGTCGTCGAGCAGGGCAACTTCCATGAAGTGGCGATGCCCCGCATGCCCGATGCACCCAAGGTACTGGCAGTGCACATCGTGCCCTCACAGGAGCCGCCCACCGGCATGGGCGAACCCGGCCTGCCGCCGCTGGCTCCCGCGCTGGCCAACGCGGTGGCGCGCCTGACCGGCCAGCGCCAGCGCGAGCTGCCGTTCCGATTCGCGTGAGGGTCAGGGGAAGCGATAGTGATCGCGGTTCAGCACCGCCGCGATCGCTGTCACTTCCTCGGGGAACAAGCTGAGGTTCAACTCGGTATTGCAGTTCTCCACCATGCCGCGCAGCAGACCGGGGCTGTTGATGCGACCCTTGGGGCGGTAGATGGCCGAGCCATCGCCGCCCACCTTGCGGGCATGGCATTCGGCACAGCGATGCTCCTTCAGCAGGCGCCCGCCCAAGCCCAGGTCGGCATCACGGAACAGCTCGGCCGCAGGCGGCGTCTGGGCCAGCGCAGGCCCCGCCAGCAGCAGCGTGCCCAGCAGGATTCGGGACTTCCAAGTCTTGTTCATGGCTCCCTCCGATTCAGGCCTTGGCCAAAGCCAGCAGTTCCAGCACATCTTCCTCGAACATCTCGCCCGGCACCACCGCCTGCACCGAGCCTCGGCGGTCGATCGCCACCGTCAATGGCATCACCAAACGCGGGCTGAACAGCGGACGCAGGCTCGGTCCCTGCATCGTCACCGGAAAGCTGTAGCCGGCCTTGGCCAGGTAGCTGCGCACCAGGGCCGGCTCCCGATCCAGCGCCGCACCCAGTACCTGCAGGCGCAGGCCCTGGCTCGCGCGGTGAAGCTTCTCCACATGCTGGTTGTGGCGCCGGCAAAACGGGCAGTGGGTGGCAAAGAACACCAGCACCGCCGCACGATCCAGCCAATGCGTGGGCGCCCAGCTGGCGCCGTCCAGCAGCTCAATCTGCGGCCAAGCGGGCCCGACAACTTGGCCCGCCAGAGCCGGGGTACTGAGAGCCTGAAGCAACAGCAGGCGGCGCATTTTGTTCATCAATCTGAATATAAGACTGAACGAATGCATAAGCAGATGGCGAAGCTCCGCTTGTGAGCCCGCGGCCTGCGGTGTAGAACCCGGCGGCACCCACCATCTGCAAGGACGCACGATGCAGCTCTCTCCCACGCTGGGCCTGGCGCTGGCCTTGTCCATGAGCCCCAGTCTGGCGCAAGCCCAGGGCTTCGACCCGCAACTGCAAGCACGCAGCCTGGCCGCCACCTGCGCCAACTGCCATGGCACGCATGGCCAGGCACGCGGGGACATGAAGCCCCTGGCCGGCATGCCGACTGAAAAAATGCTCGCCGCACTGGCCGACTTCAAGAGCGGTGCCCAGCCCGCCACTGTGATGCACCAGATCGCCAAGGGCTACACCGAGGAGCAGCTCCAGCTCGTTGCCGCCTATTTCGCCGCCCAACCGGCACGCCGCTGAAGGGACCCGCCATGCACCCCCTCCATCCCTCGCGCCGCCAGCTGCTCGGCACGGCCGCCGCCCTGCCCTTGCTGAACCTGATGGGCTGCGCCAGCGCTCCGACCGGTCCCGCGCTGGGCCGCGTCGTCGTCATCGGCGGTGGCTTCGGTGGCGCCACCGCCGCGCGCTACCTTCGCCTGTGGGGCGGCAACATCGACGTCACCCTGGTCGAGCGAAACCCGGTGTTCGTTTCCTGCCCGATCTCCAATCTGGTGCTGGGCGGGTTCAAGCAGATGGCCGACATCACCCAGGGCTTTGATGGCCTGCGCCAAGCCGGCGTCAAGGTGCTGCAGGGTGAGGCCCAGACGATTGACGCCGCTGCGCGCAAGGTCCGCCTGGCCGACGGCCGCGAATTGCCCTACGACCGCCTGGTGGTGGCGCCGGGCATCGACTTCATGCTCGACCAGGTCGGCGGCCTGGCCGCCGCGCTGGATAAGGGCGAGATCCAGCACGCCTGGAAGGCCGGGCCGCAAACGCTGGCATTGCGCCGCCAGCTCGAGCTGATGCCCGAGGGCGGCGTGTTCGCCATCTCCATCCCCAAGGCGCCCTACCGCTGCCCGCCCGGCCCCTACGAGCGAGCCTGCGTGGTGGCGGCCTATCTGAAGCAGCACAAGCCGCGCGCCAAGGTGCTGGTGCTGGACGCCAACCCCGAGGTGCAGTCCAAGAAGGCCCTGTTCGAGAAGGCCTTCAAGGACTCCTACGGCGGCATCCTGGAGTACCGCCCGAATGCTGAGCTCAAGGAGGTCAGCGGCACCCTGGCCAAGCTCGAGTTCGAGGACGTCAAAGCCGACGTACTGAACGTCATTCCACCGCAGCGCGCCGGCGACATCGCGCGCCAGGCCGGTCTGATCACCGTGAACCAACGCTGGTGCGGCGTGAACTGGCTGACGATGGAATCGCACGCTCTGCCCGGCGTGCATGTGCTGGGCGACTCGGTGATGCCTGGGCCGCTGATGCCGAAATCCGGCCACATGGCCAACCAGCATGCCAAGCTGGCGGCAGCGGCCATCATCCAGCTGCTCAAGGGCGAGCCGGTGAACCCCAGCCCGGTGGTGATGAACACCTGCTACAGCTTTGTCAGTGCCAAGGAAGCCATCCACGTGGCCACCGTGCACCAGTACGACGCGGCCGAGAAGATCGTCAAGACCGTGCCCGGCTCGGGCGGGGTGTCGGCGGCCATCAACCAGATTGAAGGCCGTTATGCACTGGGCTGGGCGCAGAACATTTGGGCGGACATGCTGAACCTGCCGTGATACCCACCAGCTCGCGCAGTAGCGGCAGCGGCCGCAGCAGCCGGTAGATCACAGCGCAGGCCAGCGCCGTCAGCCCGATCAGCACCAGGCCTTCCAGCAGCGGGGGCCAGGCCAGCGGCTTGAGCCATTGGCTGAAGACCACGATCAGGCTCTGGTGCAGCACGTAGGCGCAGAGCACGCCCTGGCTGGCAGCACGCAGCCAGGGCTTGTTCTCGCGGAAGACGCGCTGCGCCCAACCGCAGGCGGCCAGGATGGCCCACCAGGCCATCAGCCCCCAGAGCCCGCGCATCAGCGCCCGCAGCGCGGCGGGCGGCTCCACCGTTTCATAAGCCTGGAAGTAGGCGATCAACAGAGTCCAGGCCGCCAGCGCCAGCCCGAGGCTGAGCCTGCGCTGCCGCAGCGCCGCCTGCCATAGCCCCGGCCACAGCGAGCGGCTGCCCCAGCCCAGCGCGAACAGGTAGCCGTATTGGGCGTGGTTGTAGAGGTCTGTCCACAGATCGTGCGAACTCGGGAACAGCGGCATCAGCCACTGCCGCGCCAGCACAAGGGGCAAGGCCGGCAGCAGCAGCCAGGCCCAGTCCGGCCAAGCCGCCCGCGCCTCGGCGGGGGGGCGACGCCAGGCCGGCAGCAGCGCGGCGAGCAGCGCATACACCCACAGGTAGGGCAAGAACCAGAGGTGGTTCCAGGTCGGCACATCCATGCAATCCTGGCCCCTGCAATAGCGCCCACCCCGCAGGTAGGCAGCCCAGAAGTCGAGGTAGCCGCCATCACCGGGCAGCAGCTGCGGGGCCTTGGTCAGCACCTCGAAATAGGCTTGCGGCGTGACGATCACCGCCATGCCGAACAGCAGCGGCAGCAGCAGGCGACGGCTGCGTTCGCGCATGAAGCCCCAGCCGCCGCGCCGCTGCCAGAGCCCCTGGCAGGCCGCGCCAGCGACCAGGAAGAGCAGGCCCAGCCGCCAGGGGCTGGTCAGCAGCATCAAGGGTTCGATCGTGGGGCCGGCATGCGCGCTCTTCACATGCCAGTCCCAGCTCACGTAGTACATGCCAACGTGGTAGGGGATCAGCAGCGCAAAGGCGGCCAGCCGCAGGCCATCCAAAAAGGGCAGTCGGGATTCGGTGTGCATGCCGACAGCTTCGCCACCGGCCGCGGTGCAGACCACCCCACGGGGGCGAATAGCCGTCCCGCCGGGGCGAAATGTCTGCGAAAGGCGGCGCGGCATCGACCGGGCCTCAAAGCACTGCCCGCAGACAGGCTGGGCGCGCGCGAGATGGACGGGCCGCAAACGAAAAGCCCCTGACTCCGCGAGGAATCAGGGGCTCCGAATTGGTAGGCGCGATTGGACTCGAACCAACGACCCCCACCATGTCAAGGTGGTGCTCTAACCAGCTGAGCTACGCGCCTGGGGTCTTTCTTGTTGGCAGCCACTGAATCGCTTCAGCCCTGCACCACAAGAGCCCACGACTATACACGAGATTTTTTGAAGTCGTCAACGCCTGCGGGCACTGCGCACGCCGGGCACCTGGGCCACGGCGCGCAGCGCCTGTGCCAGCGGCTCGGCGCCCGCGATCTCCACCGTGAACGCCATCCACTGCGTATCGGGCCGGCTGCCGCGCTGGGTCTGGGTCTGCGCATGGCTGACGCGCAGGCGCAGCTTGGCGAAGACTTCCAGCACGTCGCGCATCACGCCCGGGCGGTCCTGGGCTTCGACGACCAGATCGACGGGGTAGAGCTTGCCCTGGGTCTGGCCCCAGGTGACATCGATCTCGCGCTCGGGCGTGCGGCGCAGGCTGTCGAGGAGATTGCCGCAGTCGGCTCGGTGAATGGCCACGCCCTTGCCGCGCGTTACGAAGCCGCGAATCGCATCCGGAGGAGCCGGGCGGCAGCAGCGCGCCAGATTGGTCAGCAGCGAGTCCACCCCCACCACCAGCACGCCGCCGCGCGGCGCCTGGGCGGCCGGGCGCACATGGTGGCGTGCGGCCAGCGCGTCCTCGTCCTCAGGCTCTGTGGCCTCCGCGGGGCGCAGCAGCTGCTCGATGGGCTTGAGCGAAAACTCGTCCTTGCCCACCACTTCGAACAGCTGCTCGGCACTCTTGAAGCCCAGGCGTGCCGCCAGCTCATCGTGCTTGATGGCCGTCTTGCCCTCACGGGCGAGCAGCTTTTCCACCAGTTCACGGCCGCGTGCCACGGTCTCTTCGGTCTGCAGCGCGTTGAACCAGGCGCGAACCTTGGCCTTGGAGCGCGGCGAGGCCAAAAAGCCCAGCTCGGGGTTGAGCCAGTCCAGCGAGGGGCCACGCTCCTTGCCACCCATGACTTCGACCGTCTGACCGCTCTGCAGCTTGGTGTTCAGCGGCACCAGCTGGCCATCGACCTTGGCGCCGCGGATGCGGTGCCCCAGCTCGGTGTGCAGGTGGTAGGCGAAGTCAATCGGCGTGGCGCCGGCACACAGCTCCACCACAGCGGCCTGCGGCGTGAACACGAAGATGCGCGCCTCCTCGCCCTCGCTGCTGGGCGCATGCTCGGCCAGGTCGCGTTCCCAGGCCAGCAGCTGGCGCAGCACAGCCTTGCGGGCCTCGCGCACCGTGGCTTCCTGATCGCCCGCGCTGGCCTGGCCGGCATAGCCCTTGGCGCCGGCCTCCTTGTAGGCCCAGTGCGCGGCCACGCCGTGCTCGGCATGCTCGTGCATGGCATGGGTGCGGATCTGCACCTCCATGGTCTGGCCATCGGGAGCGCGCAGCACGGTATGCAGGCTCTGGTAGCCATTCGGCTTGGGGCGGGCGATGTAGTCATCGAACTCGCCCTCGACCGGCTCGTAGACCTCGTGCAGGCGCGCGAGCACGGCGTAGCAGTCGTCCACGCTCTCGACGATCACGCGCAAGGCGCGCAGGTCGAACACGCGGTCGAGCGTGAGACCCTTGCCCTGCATCTTTTTCCAGATGCTGTAGAGGTGTTTGGGCCGCCCCTGCACCTCGCCCGAGACGCCCAGGCGCTGCAGCTCGGCGCTCAGCTGGGCGCGCGCCTGGTGCACGCGCAGCTCGCGCTCCAGGCGCTTTTCGTGCAGGGCGCGCGCCAGGCCGTGGTACTGCTCGGGCTCCAGGAAGCGGAAGGCCAGGTCTTCCAGCTCCCACTTGATCTGCCAGATGCCCAGCCGGTTGGCCAGCGGCGCGAAGACCTGGCGGGCTTCCAGGGCCACTTCGACCGGGCAGGGCTTGCGCACCTGGGCGAACCAGCGCAGGGTCTGCAGGCGCGAGGCCAGGCGCAGCAGCACCACGCGCAGGTCCTTGCTGAAGGCCAGCAGCATCTTGCGCACGCGCTCGAGCTGCTGGGCCACGGCCTCGGCGTCTTCCAGGCGCGCGGCGCGCGCGGCGCGCTGGATGCGCACGAGCTTGCGCGTGTGGTCCACCAGCTCGGCAAAGCTTTCGCCGAAGGCCTTCGCCGTCACCTCCACCGGGTCGGCCAGATGCTCGGCGGCATAGACCAGATAAGCCGCGGCCTGCACCCCCGGCGAGGCGCCGATGCCGGCCAGGATGGCGGCCACGCCGTCGGCATGGCCGAGCTGGTCCTCGCCGCTGTCCAGCACGCGCGCGGCCAGCAGGGGCTCGGCAAAGGCGCGGGCACGCGTCAGCACATCGGGCGCGCTGGCGCTGCGCGTGGGGCCAGGCAGGCGCTCGGGCAGGCCCGGCGGCTCGGTGGACGGAGCTTCATCCAGCAGCAGCTGGACGATCGCGGCGCGTTGCGGGTCGGCGGGCGCGGTTTTCATGCGGCGCGCAGGAACTCGATCACAGGGTTCAAGTGGCTGTCACGGTCAAGCATGGGCGCGTGGCCCACAGCGGGCAGCTCCAGCACCCGGGCGCGCGGGCCGCACTCGGCCATGCGCTGCGCGGTTGCGGGGCTCAGCAGATCGCTCTCGGCACCGCGCAGCAGCAGCAGCGGCAGTTCCAGGCTTTCGTAGGCAGCCCAGAGGAAGAGTTCCGACTCGGCGATGGACTCCGGGGTCAAGCTGCGGAAGGCCAGGCCAATGGCGGGGTCGTAATGCAGGCGCAGGCCCTGCGGCGTGGGCTTGAACATCGGACGCGACAAGGCCTCCCAGGCTCCGGGCGGGAACTGCCCGAAGCCGGCCGAGATGCTGCGCAAATGGTCGACGCCCTCCTCGAAACTGGCGAAATGCATGCGCTGGCCCACATAAGTGCCGATGCGCTCCAACGACTCCGCTTCGAGCGTGGGGCCGACATCGTTGAGCACCAGACGGCGCAAGGGGTTGCCCGGCAGCGCCGCCAGCACCAGGCCGATCAAACCGCCCATCGAAGTACCGACCCAGTCGACCGAGCCGGCATCCAGCCGCGCCAGCAGGGCCACCATGTCGGACACGTATTGCGGCAGACCGTAGTGCTCAGGCTCCGGCAGCCAATCGGATTCACCGCGCCCCACCACATCCGGGCAGACCACGCGGTACTCGCCACAGAGACGCTGGGCGAGGGCGTCGAAGTCACGCCCCTGGCGCGTCAGGCCATGGGCACAGACCAGCACCCGGGGGTTGGCCGCATCACCCCACTCCCAATACGCCAGGCGATGCAGGCCGCCGGGGTTCATGGCTTGAAGGTGACACAGACGCGGGGGGCTCATTGGCTATCCTTGGATCCGGAAACGATCCTAAGGGAACTGCAATGTTGAACGGCAAGACCGCCCTGGTGACGGGCTCGACCAGCGGCATCGGACTGGGCATCGCCTTGAGCCTGGCGCGCCAGGGTGCGAACGTGATGCTGAACGGCTTTGGCGACATCGAGGGCGCCCGTGCGCAGTTCGAAGGCCTGGAAGTCGAAGTGGACTACCACGGCGCCGACATGGCGCATGCCGAAGAAGTGGTCGATTTGGTGCGCGCTACCGAGGCGCGCTTCGGCGGTTGCGACATCCTGGTCAACAACGCCGGCATCCAGCATGTCGCGCCGATCCAGGACTTTCCGCCCGAACGCTGGGACGCCATCCTGGCGATCAATCTCAGCTCGGCTTTTCATAGCCTGCGCGCCGCCCTGCCCGGCATGCTGGCGCGCAACTGGGGTCGTGTCATCAACATCGCCTCCGTGCACGGTCAGGTCGCCTCGGTCAACAAGAGCGCTTATGTGGCCGCCAAGCATGGGCTGATCGGCCTCACCAAGACCGCCGCACTCGAAACCGCCACCAGCGGCGTCACCGTGAATGCCATCTGCCCCGGCTGGGTGCTGACGCCGCTGGTGCAGAAGCAGGTGGACGCGCGCGCGCTCGCGGACGGCGTGGACAACGCCGAGGCCACGCGCCGATTGCTCGGTGAGAAGCAACCCTCGCTGGCCTTCACCACGCCCGAGCAGTTGGGTGCGCTGGCGGTGTTCCTGTGCAGCGAAGCGGCCGCCAATGTGCGCGGCCAGGCCTGGGGCATGGACGGGGGCTGGACGGCGCAGTAAGCACGGTCACCGCCCCGCGTCTGCGGGGGTTTGGGTGAGACTTTGTAACAAGTGCGACAAGGCGTGCGAACTGCCGCCCGAATTTGTAACAAAGCCGGAGGACGGCGGCCAGAATGCCCGTCGGCCCGCTTCGAGACCGCGGCGCCTGACAGGAGCTGCCCACCATGACCATCGCCCACAACGCCCGCACCCAACGCATTGCCGTTGTCGACGACGATGCCCGCATCCGCGACCTGCTGCGCCGCTACCTGAGCCAGGAAGGTTTCGAAGTGCATCCGGCCGAGGACGGCATGGCGCTGAACCGCCTGATGGCGCGCGAGAGCCTGGACTTGATCGTGCTGGACCTGATGATGCCCGGCGAGGACGGTCTGTCGATCTGCCGCCGCCTGCGTGGCGCCGGCAACAGCACGCCGATCGTCATGCTGACCGCCAAGGGTGAGGATGTGGACCGCATCGTCGGCTTGGAGGTCGGCGCCGACGATTACCTGGCCAAGCCCTTCAACCCGCGCGAGCTGCTGGCCCGCATCAACGCTGTGCTGCGCCGCGCCCCCGCACCCGAGGCCCCTGGCGCCCCGGCCCGCGACCCGGAGACCGTCGCCTTCGGCCCCTACCGCTTCGACATCGCCCAGCGCCGCCTGACGCGCGACGGCGAGGAACTCTCGCTGACCACCGGCGAGTTCGCCATGCTCAAGGCCCTGGTGCGGCACCCGCGCATGCCGCTGAGCCGCGAGCGCCTGGCGCAGTTGACGCGCGGGCGCGACTTCGAACCGTATGACCGCAGCCTGGACGTGCAGGTGTCGCGCCTGCGCAAGATGATCGAGCCCGATCTGGCCAACCCGCGCTACATCCAGACCGTCTGGGGCCTGGGCTATGTGTTCGTGCCAGATGGCGATGAAGGCAAGGGCGACAAGCCGGCCGCCAAGCCCGCGGCCGCGCAGGCGGCCTCCTCGGGCGCCTGACGCCTGTGCCGCGGCGCGTCCTCGGCCTCAACCTCTTCTGGCGCACCTTCGCCTGGCTGGCCCTGCTGCTGGCCGGCGCCGGGCTGACCTGGCAGGCAGCCTTTCGCGCCCTGGAGGCCGAACCGCGCGCGCTGCAGGCGGCCCAGCAGCTCGGTGACCTGGTGCTGCTGTCGCGTGCAGCGCTCACCGACGTCGAGCCGATCCAGCGCCTGGTCATCATCAAGTCGATCGAGCGCGACGCCACCATCAAGGTGCAGGTGGCCGAGCTGCGCGACGAATGGAAGGCCTACGAGCACACGCCCTTCGCGCGTCAGGTGGCGCAGGCATTGATCCAGCGGCTCGGGCCCGACACCTTCGTGGCCGAGAGCGTCAACGGGCAGTCCGGGTTGTGGGTGCGCTTCCTGGCCGGGCGCGACGCCTTCTGGTTGCGTGCCGCCCACGAACCCAGCGCCAGCCTGCCCACGCCGCGGGCCTGGTGGCTGCTGATCGTCGTGGCCGCCACGCTGCTGGGCTCGGCCATCATTGCCGGGCTCATCAATCGACCGCTGCGCGCGCTCTCGGTGGCCGCCGGGCGCATCCGCGAAGGCGAGTACGACTCGCGCCTGGATGAGCACACGCTCACGAGTGAAATCCGCGAAGTCAATCGCGGCTTCAACCGCATGGCCCGCGTGCTGGCCAAGCTGGACCAGGACCGTTCGGTGATGCTGGCCGGCATCTCGCACGATCTGCGCACCCCGCTGGCGCGCCTGCGCCTGGAGGTGGAGATGAGCGTGCACGACCCCGCCGCCCAGCTGGCGATGGCGCAGGACATCGATCAGCTCGACGCCGTGATCGGCAAATTCATGGACTACGCCCGCCCTGGCGAAGTCAGCCAGCAGATCCTGCTGCTGGCCGACGTGCTGGAGCGCGAGACGCAGAGCTTCCGCGACCCCAACCAGATCCGCTTCCGCCTGCGCGTGCCGCCCAATCTGCGGATCAAGGGCGACCGCACCGAAGTCTCGCGCGTGTTCCAGAACCTGTTCGAAAACGCCCGTCGCTACGGGCACCAGCCCGACCAGGCCGCGCTCGTCGACATCCTGGCGCAGATCCAGGGCAATGAGGTGTTGGTGACCCTGCGCGACCACGGCCCCGGCGTGCCGCAGACCGTGCTGAGCGAACTCACCAAACCCTTCTACCGCGCCAACAGCGCGCGCACCGCTGCCAGCGGCTCGGGTCTGGGCTTGGCCATCGTTGAGAAATCGTTGTCGCGCATGGGCGCGCAT
>JBDHSJ010000037.1:0-25414 GCA_039808065.1 Burkholderiaceae bacterium
AACTGGTGCACCGTCTGGACAAGGAAACCAGTGGCGTGCTGGTGCTGGCCAAGAAGCGCTCGGCCCTGACCCATCTGCAGGACCAGTTCCGCGGTCGCGAGACCGGCAAGACCTACGCCGCATTGGTCTGGGGCGACTGGCCTGAGAAGCTCAAAGTCATCGACGTGGCGTTGCACAAGTACCTGGACGCCGATGGCGAGCGCCGTGTGCGCCAGGTGACCAGCAGCCACGACCCGGCAGCCGAGGCAGCCAAGCGCTCGATCACCCTGGTGAAGGTGGTCAAGCGCCTGGGCTGGGCGACCCTGCTCGATGTGACCATCAAGACCGGTCGCACGCACCAGATCCGTGTCCACCTGGCCGAGGCCGGTCACCCCATCGTGGGCGACCCGAAGTACGGTGATTTCACCAAGAACAAGGAGATGGCGCGCGGCCCGCGCCGCTTCGAGCGCATGTTCCTGCATGCGCGCCGCCTGCAGTTCGCCCACCCCCAAACCGCCGCGCAGTTGGTGTGCGAGGCTCCGCTGCCGGCCGATTGCCAGCAATTGATCGATTCGCCATGACACCCCGTTTTGAATTGCTGGCCTTTGACTGGGACGGCACCTTGTTTGATTCCACCGCCTGCATCGTCAAGAGCATCCAGGCCGCGGCACGCGAGTTCGGCCTGCCCGAGGTGCCGGCCGAGCGCGCGCGGCATGTGATTGGTCTGGGTCTGGAGCCGGCCTTGCAGATCGCCGTGCCCGAGTTGCCGCGCGAGCAGTATCGCGAGCTGGCGAACGCCTACCGCCGCCATTACTTCGCCACGGTGCACGAAGTGACGCTGTTCGAGGGCGTGCCCGAGTTGCTGCACGAACTGGCAGGCCGTGGCCACCGCCTGGCCGTGGCCACGGGCAAGAGCCGGCGCGGACTGGACGAAGCGCTGCGCCAGGTGGGACTGCAGGATCTGTTCGAGGCCACGCGCACGGCCGATGAGACCGCCAGCAAGCCCAACCCACAGATGCTGCATGAGCTGATGGACGAACTGGGCGTGCCCGCGCATGCCACTCTGATGATTGGCGACACCACGCATGACCTGCAGCTGGCCGCCAACGCCGGCACAGCGGCATTGGCCGTGGGTTTTGGCGCCCATGGGCACGAAGAGCTGCAGAGCCAGCGCCCGCTCGCCCTCGTGCATGACGTGCCGGCGCTGGCGCACTGGCTGCGCACCCATGGTTGAGCCGCTGCGCGTCTGCCCGAGCGAGGCGCTCGAAGAGCGCGGCTTGGGCGTGCAGTGGGAGCTGCGCTACTGCGGCATGGATGAGCGCGCGTTCGCGCTGCGCATCGACGGCGAGGTGGTGGCTTACCTGAACCGCTGCGCCCATGTGCCCACCGAATTGGACTGGCAGCCCAACGAGTTTCTGGACACCGAGAAGCGCTACATCCTTTGCGCCGTGCACGGTGCCGTCTACTCGCCCAAGACCGGGGCCTGCCTGATGGGCCGGTGTGGCCGCGCCGGCCTGATCCCGGTGCGCGTGGCCGAATTCGACGGATTCGTGCATTGGTATCCTTCCGACACCCTTCAGCCGCCCCTTGAGCCGGCGGCTTCAGCCCCATGAATCCGAACGATCCGCCGGTCCTGCCGGACCCCACCCCGGAGCCGGCCGAGATGCTGCGCCCCGCGGCCGCTGCTCCTGCTGCCACTTCCGCGGTGGCTCCCAGTCACGAGGCGCTGGCCTTGCAGCTGGCGCGCGACTACCTGGACGAGAAGCGGCGCGAGCGTCGCTGGCGCGTTGGCCTTCGCCTGGCTTGGCTGTTTCTTGGGGCCTTGCTGCTGTGGCAGCTGTGGGCGCAGCAGAACCCGGCGGCCGTGTCCGGCACGCCGCACACCGCCTTGGTCGAAGTTCATGGCGAGATTGGGCCCGGCACCGAAGCGAGCGCCGAGGTGCTGGTGGCTGCCTTGAAGAACGCCTTCGCGGATCAGGGCGCCCGTGCCGTGGTGCTGCGCATCAACTCCCCCGGCGGCAGCCCGGTGCAGGCCGGCATCGTGTACGACGAGATCCGTCGTCTCAAGGCCCTGCATGGCAAGCCGGTCTATGCGGTGGTGGAGGACATCTGCGCATCTGGCGCTTACTACATCGCCGCCGCGGCCGATCAGATCTTTGTCGACAAGGCGTCGATGGTGGGCTCGATCGGCGTGCTGATCGATGACTTCGGCTTCAGCGGCCTGATGGGCAAGCTGGGCATCGAGCGCCGCCTGATCACGGCCGGCGCGCACAAGGGCCTGCTGGATCCCTTCTCGCCGCTGCCCGACAAAGAGCGCGCGCTGGCCCAGGCCATGATTGACGAGGTGCACGAGCAGTTCATTGCCGTGGTGCGTGAGGGCCGTGGCAAGCGGCTCAAGGAGGACAGCGAAACCTTCTCGGGCCTGGTCTGGAACGGCAGCCGGGCGGTCGAAATGGGCCTGGCCGACGCCTTCGGCAATCTCGATCACGTGGCGCGCGAAGTGGTCGGAGCCGAAGAGGTGATCGACTACACCCCGCATGACAACGTGGCCGAACGCCTGGCCAAGCGCTTTGGTGCGGCGATGGGTGAAGGTGCCGTGAAGGCCCTGCGCCACAACCCGAAGCTGCAATGAACTTCGACTGGGCCGCCGGCTACCCGAGCCAGCGCAGCCCGGTGTTCGGGCGCCGCGTGGTGGCCACCAGCCACCCACTGGCCGCGCAGGCCGGCTTGCAGATGATGCTGCGTGGCGGCAATGCCGTGGATGCCGCGATCGCCACTGCCGCCTGCATGACCCTGGTGGAACCTTGCAGCAACGGCCTGGGCTCGGATGCGTTCGCGCTGGTCTGGGCCGATGGTAAGTTGCATGGCCTGAACGCCAGCGGCCCGGCACCGGCGGGCTGGACGTTGGACTACTTCCGCGCCCACACCAGCATGTCGCAGCGCGGCTGGGACGCGGTGACGGTGCCCGGCGCCGTGGCCGGCTGGGCCGCTTTGCACCAGCGTTTTGGTTCGCTGCCCTTTGCGGATCTGTTGCAGCCCGCTATCGAGATCGCCGAGCAGGGCTACGCGGTGCCCGTGGGCGTGGCCGACAAATGGGCGCGTGCCGCCCAGGTGCCGGAGCTGGCTGGCGGCAGCGGCTTTGCCGAGGCCTTCCTGCCAAACGGCCGAGCGCCGCGGGTGGGAGAGCGCTTCGCATTCCCTGCGGCGGCGCGTAGCCTGCGCTTGATTGCCGAAACCCGCGGCGAAGCCTTTTACCGCGGTGAGATCGCCGAGGCCTTGGAGCGTTTCGCGCGCGCGGGCGGCGGGCAGTTGCGTGCAGCCGATCTGGCCGCTTACCGGCCCGAATGGGTGGAACCCATTGCCACCGAATTCCAAGGCCATCGCGTGCATGAAATCCCGCCCAATGGCCAAGGCATCGCGGCGCTGATGGCCCTGGGCATGGCCCGCCATCTGGATTTGGGCCGCTATCCCGTGGATGACTGGCGCACCCAGCACCTGCTGATCGAGGCCCTGAAGCTGGCCTTTGCCGATCTCTACCGCTATGTGTCCGAACCGCGCAGCATGCAGGTGAGCAGCGCCGAGTTGCTGGACGCGGACTACCTGCGCCAGCGCGCCGCCCTGATCGACCCGCAGCGCGCCCAGGAATTTGGCGCCGGCAATCCGGTCAAGGGTGGCACCATCTACCTGACGACGGCCGATGCCCAGGGCATGCAGGTCAGCTTCATCCAAAGCAATTACATGGGTTTTGGCTCCGGCCTGGTGTTGCCGGGCTATGGCGTGAGCCTGCAGAACCGCGGCGCCTGCTTCACGCTGGAGCGCGGGCATGCCAACGAGGTCGGGCCTGGCAAGCGGCCTTTCCACACCATCATTCCCGGCTTTTTGACAAAGGACGGTGCGGCGCAGATGGGTTTTGGGGTGATGGGCGGCAATATGCAGCCCCAGGGCCATCTACAGACCCTGGTCCGTATGCTCGTCTACGGCCAGAACCCCCAAGCTGCCTGCGACGCCCCACGCTGGCGCTTCAACCATGGCCTGCACCTGAATGCCGAACCGCATTGGCCGGCTGCCACGCTGCAGGGCCTGCAGGACGCCGGTCACCAGATTGGCGACATCCACGACAGCTATCAGGACTTCGGCGCCGGCCAGTTCATCTGGCGCCTGGGGGGCCCGCAGGGCCAGCCGGCCGTGGAGGGCTATGTGGCCGCCAGCGATCCGCGCCGTGACGGTGCGGCTGTGGCGTTCTGATTCGGCCTTCCAAATGACGATGGTCAGGGTGGGGGTGAATCGCTACCATCTGCGCCTTCCGCTCGCCAACCTTCCAGCCCATGACCAAGCTGCTTGACGCCACCTGAGGGCCTGCTCCCTCATTCCCCGGCTGCATCTCTGCGGCTGTTGCGTCTTGTCTGCTTTGCTGGAGTTTCCCGATGTTGAACGCATGCCTTGCCTGGCTGCGCCAGCGCTTTGCGCTTCCCCCTGAGGACCTGTTGCGCGACCGTGTCTACCGGCGCCTCTGGACCTCGATCTTGATTTCCTCCATCGGCGGCCAGATCACCTTGCTGGCCCTGCCCTTGACGGCGGCGGTGCTGTTGCACGCCAGCCCCACGCAGATGGGGCTGCTGACGGCGATGGAGATCGCCCCCTTTGTGCTGTTTTCGCTACCGGGCGGCGTCTGGCTGGACCGCGTGCGCAAGCTGCCGGTCTATGTCGTCGGCGAGTTGTCCATGGGCCTGGCGTTGCTGACAGTACCGATCGCCCACTGGATGGGCTGGCTGGGCATGGGCTGGCTGTACGGCGTGGCCTTTCTGCTGGGCTGTTGCTACACGATTGCCGGCAGTGCCGCCCAGATCGTGCTGACCCAGGTGGTGCCGCGCGAGCGCCTGGTGGAGGCCCATGCCAAGAACGCGTTGGCCAGCAGTGGCCCTGAAGTGGTGGGCCCGGCGGTGGCGGGCTTGCTGATCAAGCTGGTGGGCGCGCCGCTGGCACTGGCGGTGGATGCCCTGATGCTGGCGCTGTCGGCGGCCATCCTGAAGGGCATCCATGTGGTCGAGCATCTGCGCGAGCGCAGCGGCGCGAGCTTCAAGGAGGAACTGGCGACGGGCTTGCGCTTCGTGCGCAGCCAGCCGCTGCTGCCGGTGCTGGCTGCCACGGTGGGGGGCTGGCAGCTCTGCCACAACGCGGCGCTGGTGGTGCAGATCCTGTTTGCCACGCGCGAGCTGGGCATGAGCAGCTCCGCCGTCGGCCTGAGCTATGTGGGTCTGGGTGTGGGCACGGTGCTGGCTTCGGTTTTCGGGCATCGCATCAGCGAGCGACTGGGGCCTGGGCCCTGCCTGGTGACGGGCATCGCCATTTCAGCCCTGGGCTGGGGCGTGCTGGCGTTGGCACCACTGGGCACCCTGGGGGTGGTGGCCTTTGCCACCATGTTGAGCCTGTTTGGCGTGGGGGCGGTGCTGATCTTCATCAACTTCCTCTCCCTGCGCCAGGCCGTGACGCCGCAGCCCCTGCTGGGGCGCATGACCAGCACGATGCGCTGGCTGATCCTGCTGCCGGCCGGTCCTGGCGCGCTGCTGGGCGGCTGGCTGGGCGAGCATTTCGGCCTGCGCTCGGCCCTGGGCTTTGCCTGCGGCGCCGGCTTGCTGCTGGCGGCGGTGGCCTGGCGCAGCGCCACCATCAGCGGCGTGCGCGCGCTGCCGAAGATCGACCACGACGCTGCCGCTGCCGCAGCTTGAGGCTCGATTGAGACGTGCCGCCGTGGAACCGGCTTTGCCGGGCCACTGGCGGCGCCCCCTGGGAGCAGGCGGCCGCTTGGGCCGCTTCGGGGGGTTAGAACTTCTTGCCGATACCGATGCTGAACAGCACGGGGTCGACTTCGAACTCGCCGACCTTGGTGCCCTTGGACCTGACGTCGGTGCCAATCTGCACCTTTTTCACGTCGACGTTGAAGACCCAGCCGTCAGCCATCGGCACGTCAAAGCCGGCACCGTAGGCGAAGCCCACGCTGGTCTTCTTGATGGAGGGGTCCAGCGCGGTCACGACGGCGGGGTTGAACTTGACCGACGAGAAGTGCGTCAGGTTCAGGCCGGCGCCTACATAGGGACGGAAGCCCATGCCGGTGAAGTGGTACTGCAGCGAGAAGGTGGGCGGCAGGTGCTTCAGCGTGCCGATCTGGGTGCTGCCGGAGCGGATGTCATGCTTCTGCGGGTAGGTCAGCACCAGCTCGGCCGCCAGATTGGGCGTGAAGAAGTAGCTGATATCGACCTCGGGGAAGGTCTTGTTGTTGACCGACAGGGCCAGCGGCGTGCTGTCCTTGTTGGCCGAATCCAGGTGCAGGGCGCGGGCGCGAACCAGCCAGTCGCCCGCGTTCTGCGCCTGTGCCGGCACGGCAACGAGCAGGGTGGTGGCGGCCACGGTGGCCAGGGCGAAGAGGGCGGCGTGCTTGCGGGACATGATCAATGACTCCGGGTGGGTTGGGAATGGAGTCATTGCACCGGGCAGAGCGGTGGCGTCGTTTGATCCGGGTCAACCCGGGGGTCCCATTGGGGGCATTGCGCCAGCCGCTTTGCGTTGGATCAGATTGCGCGAATCCTCTGTTGCCGCGCGGCCACGCTCAGCTGTCGCGCAAGTCCATGCGGTCGGTGATCAGCCCATCGATGCCGGCGGCCCGCAGGCGCTGTACCTCGGCCGCATCGTTCACCGTGTAGCTCAGCGCCTTCAGGCCCTGGGCGTGCAGGGCGCCGATGCCGTCGGCATCCAGGCTGGCGTGATGGCAAACCACCGCGCAGGCGTGCAGGGCCAGGGCCTGCCGGGCGGCGTCGGGTTGCCAATGTTCCAGCAGCAGGGCCAGCGGCCAGGCGGCGTCGGCTGCATGGGCGGCGCGCAGAGCCTCCGGTTCGAAGGAGCTCAGCAGGGGCGGGCATGGCGCCTGCCAATGCGCGCGCAGCCAGCGTGCCACGCCAGCGCCCACGCGCTCGGCCTGGCCCGGGCTGGGCTTGAGTTCCAGGTTCAGGGCCAGATCCCACGCGGCGGCCAGTTCGGCCAGGACGGCCAGACTGGCCGGGGGTTCACCGACGTACGCGCCCGAGTGCCAGCTGCCGGCATCCAGATGCTGCAGCACGGCCCAATCCAACGCGCAGGCCAGGCCCTGGCCATTGGAGGTGCGGTCGAGCGTGTCGTCGTGCAGCAGGAACGGCACGCCGTCGGCGCTGAGTTGGACATCGCATTCAAAGGCGCGGAAGCCGGCGGCGTGGCCGACCCGAAAGGCGGCCAGAGTGTTCTCGGGGGCTTGCTTGCCAGCGCCGCGGTGGGCAATCCAGAAGGGGTAGGGCCAGGCCATGGTTTTCTCCAATCAGCTTTCGTCAGCGAAGCAGGCTGGGCGGTTGCGCCTAGGCTTGCTGACTGTAGGGCGAAGGCAGCTGAGCTAGTATCCCCAACCCCCTGACGCTGCCTCCCGCAGCGCCCCGAGGTCCCCGCCCATGAATGCAGCGCTGCCGCTGACCGCCCCGGTCGCCGCCCCCGAGATCGACGAGCAGGCCCCCGCGCGCCTGCGCGAGATTCCCTATAACTACACCTCGTTCTCCGACCGCGAGATCGTGCTGCGCCTGCTGGGGCCGCGTGCCTGGGCCTTGGCCGAGCAGTTGCGCGGCCAGCGCAACACCGGCCGCTCCGCCCGCATGCTCTACGAAGTGCTGGGCGACATCTGGGTCGTTCAGCGGAACCCTTACCTGGAAGACGATCTGCTGGCCAACCCGCGCCGGCGCGACGCCCTGGTGGAAGCGCTTTACCACCGCCTGCGCGAAGTGGACCGCCGCCGCGACCCCGCCAAGGACCCCGAGCGCGACGCCCTGGTGGGCGAACTGCTCGAGTTGGCCGGCCAGGCGGTGCAGCGCTTTGCCGCTCGCTTCCGTGAGGTCTGGGATCTGCGCAAGCGCACGGCCAAGGTCTTGGGCAAGCACACGGCCAAGGACAACATCAAGTTCGACGGTCTGTCGCGCGTGAGTCATGTGACCGACGCGACCGACTGGCGCGTCGAGTACCCCTTCGTGGTGCTGACACCGGACACGGAAGCCGAGATGGCGGGCCTGGTGGCCAGCTGCATCGAGCTGGGCCTGACCATCATTCCGCGCGGTGGTGGCACCGGCTACACCGGCGGTGCCGTGCCGCTGGTGTGGAAGAGTGCGGTCATCAATACCGAGAAGCTGGAGCTGCTCCGCGGCGTGGAGATGCTGCGGCTGCCCGGCTTGGACCGCGAGGTGGCCACCATCTACAGCGAAGCTGGCGTGGTGACGCAGCGCGTGGCCGATCTGGCCGAGCAACATGGTTTTGTGTTTGCGGTCGATCCGACCAGCGCCGAGGCCAGCTGTATCGGCGGCAACATCGCCATGAATGCGGGCGGCAAGAAGGCCGTGCTGTGGGGCACGGCGCTGGACAACCTGGCCTCCTGGAAGATGGTGACGCCCGACGCCAAGTGGCTGGAGGTGGTGCGCCTGAATCACAACCTGGGCAAGATCCATGACGTGGAGGTGGCCAGCTTTGAGCTGCGCTATTTCGATGCCAGCGGCAAGACGCTGGAGAAGACCGAGCGCTTGGACATCCCCGGCAAGCTGTTCCGCAAGGAGGGTCTGGGCAAGGATGTCACCGACAAATTCCTCGCCGGCCTGCCCGGCATCCAGAAAGAGGGTTGCGACGGCCTGATCACCAGTGCGCGCTGGGTGGTGCATCGCATGCCCAAGGCGGTGCGCACGGTCTGCCTGGAGTTCTTCGGCAACCCCAAGGATGCGGTGCCCTCGATCGTCGAGATCAAGGACTATTTGTTTGCCTCCACCAAAGAAGGCAAGGCCATCCTGGCCGGCCTGGAGCACCTGGACGACCGCTACCTGAAGGCGGTGGGCTACGCGACCAAGAGCAAGCGTGGCGGCTTCCCGAAGATGGTGCTGATTGGCGACATCGTTGGGGACGACGAGGCGGAAGTGGCGCGCGCCACCTCCGAGGTGGTGCGGATCGCCAATGCCCGCAGCGGCGAGGGCTTCGTGGCCGTGAGCGGCGACGCGCGCAAGAAGTTCTGGCTGGACCGCAAGCGCACGGCGGCGATTGCCAAGCACACCAACGCCTTCAAGATCAACGAGGACGTGGTGATTCCGCTCGAGCGCATGGGCGAGTACACGCTCGGCATCGAGCGCATCAACATCGAGCTCAGCCTGCGCAACAAGCTGGAGCTGGTGGACCGTCTGCAAGTCTTCTTCCAGCAGCCGCGTCTGCCCCTGGGCCGCAGCGACGATGCCAGCGAGATCGGCAGCAGCGAGCTGCTCGAAGACCGCGTCGTGCAAGCGCTGGCGCTCATCAACCAGGTGGGCGAGCAGTGGCAGCGCTGGCACGATGAACTCGATGTGCCGCGCGCGGGCGAGGGTTCGTTCTTTGAGCAACTGCAGTCCGGCCAGGCCCGCGCCAGCTGGAAGCGCGAACTGCTCAAACCCCTGCAGACCCTGTTCAGCGGCGCGGCCTACGCGCCCATCATTGAGGGCATCAAGGCGATTCATCAGGAGGTCCTGCGCGGCCGCGTCTGGGTGGCGCTGCACATGCATGCCGGCGACGGCAATGTGCACACCAACATCCCGGTCAACTCCGACAACTACGCCATGCTGCAGACCGCCCACGAAGCGGTGGGTCGCATCATGAAGCTGGCGCGCTCGCTCGGCGGCGTCATCAGCGGCGAGCATGGCATCGGCATCACCAAGCTGGAGTTCCTGACCGATGCCGAGTTGGCCGGCTTTGCCGACTACAAGCGCCGCATCGATCCCGAAGGCCGCTTCAACCGCGGCAAGCTGTTGCGCCTGGGGCAGGACAAGGAAATCCCCTTCGCCGACCTCACCAACGCCTACACACCGTCCTTCGGCCTGATGGGGCATGAGTCGCTGATCATGCAGCGCTCGGACATCGGCGCCATCAGCGATTCGATCAAGGACTGCCTACGCTGCGGCAAGTGCAAGCCGGTATGCGCGACACACGTGCCGCGTGCAAATCTGCTCTACAGCCCGCGCAACAAGATCCTTGCCACCTCACTCCTGATCGAGGCCTTCCTCTACGAGGAGCAGACCCGCCGCGGCATCAGCGTGCAGCACTGGGAAGAGTTCGAGGACGTGGCCGACCACTGCACGGTCTGCCACAAATGCGCCTCGCCCTGCCCGGTCAAGATCGACTTCGGCGATGTGTCCATGAACATGCGCAACTTGCTGCGCAAGATGGGCCAGAAGAGCTTCCGCCCCGGCAACGCCGCGGCGATGTTCATGCTCAATGCCACCAACCCCGAAACCATCAAGCTGGCGCGCACGGCCATGGTGGGCGTGGGCTTCAAGGCGCAGCGCCTGGCGCACGACGTGCTGGCCAAGTTCGCGAAGAAGCAAACCTCGGCACCGCCCAGCACGGTGGGCCCGGCGCCGGTGCGCGAGCAGGTCATCCACTTCATCAACAAGAAGCTACCCGGCGGCCTGCCGAAGAAAACCGCGCGCGCGCTGCTGGACATCGAGGACAAGAACTACGTCCCCATCATCCGCAACCCGGCCACGACCACGGCGGACACCGAGGCGGTGTTCTATTTCCCCGGCTGCGGCTCGGAGCGCCTGTTCAGCCAGGTCGGCTTGGCCACCCAGGCCATGCTCTGGCATGCCGGCGTGCAGACCGTGCTGCCGCCCGGCTACCTGTGCTGCGGCTACCCGCAGCGCGGCTCGGGTCAGTTCGAGAAGGCCGAGCAGATGATCACGGACAACCGGGTGCTGTTCCACCGCGTGGCCAACACGCTGAACTACCTGGACATCAAGACCGTGGTGGTGAGCTGCGGCACCTGCTTCGACCAACTGCAGGGCTACCGCTTCGAGGACATCTTCCCCGGCTGCCGCATCGTCGACATCCACGAGTACCTGCTGGAAAAAGGCATCAAGCTCGAAGCCGGCGGCGCCTACCTCTACCACGACCCCTGCCACAGCCCGATGAAGCAGCAGGAGCCGATGAAGACCGTCAAGGCGCTCGTCGGCGAAGCCGTGGTGCAGAGCGCGCGCTGCTGCGGTGAATCCGGCACGCTGGGCGTGACCCGGCCGGACATCAGCACGCAGATCCGCTTCCGCAAGGAAGAAGAGCTGCGCAAGAACGCCGCGCAAATCGCCCCGCAGGGCGGCGACGTCAAGATCCTGACCAGCTGTCCGAGCTGCCTGCAGGGCCTGAGCCGCTATGGCAATGATTTGCAGAACGGGCTGCTGGAGGCCGACTACATCGTCGTCGAGATGGCCAACCGGATCCTGGGGGCGAACTGGATGCCGGAGTACGTGGCCAAGGCCAATGCCGGCGGCATTGAGCGGGTGCTGGTTTAGGGGCCGGGCTGGGGCTTGCTGCCATAGCGCGCCAGGATGCGCGCCAGGCTGCCCTCGCGCCCCATGGCGGCCAGGGCCTCGTTGTAGCGCGCCACGAACTCCGGCAGCGTGCTGCGCTTGCTGAAGGCGGTGTGGGAGGGCTCGCTCTCCACCACCAGGGGGGCGGCCGCCAGCTTGTGCTCAAGGGCCAGTCGGCGCATTTCGTAGGTGGCGGTCAGCTCATCCACCAGCATGCCGTCAATGCGCCCGCGTTCCAGCATCAGCCACAGGCTGCGCCGGTTCACCACCGTGTGGATACGCGCTTGCAGCGCCGGGTCCTGCTGCAGGGTGCTGAATTCGGGCCCGTAGACGACGCCGGGTAGCACGCCGAGCGTGACACCGCCCTGCAGCCACTCGCGCAGGCTGCGCGCCTTGAAGCCGGGCAGATCGGCGCGGCGCACGAACAAGCGTTTGCGCGCCTGCAGTACTGGCTCGGAGAACCAGGCATAGGCCTCGCGTTCGGGGCGGCGGAAGGCACTTCCCATCAGGTCCAGTCCGCCGGTTTCCAGCTCGCGCAGGCCACGGCCGAAAGGCATCTCCTTGAACTCCAGCCGGCAGCCCAGGCGGCGCATCAGCTCCTGATTGATTTCGATGTCGATGCCGTACAGCACGCCATCAGCGCCGCGTGCGGTGTAGGGCGGGTCGTCGCTCCAGCGCAGGCTCTTCACGCAGGCCAAGGCGGGCAGGCCCAGACCCAGGGCAAGCAGGGCGAGCAGCAGGCGCAGTGATGCCGTGAGGAACATGGCGGGTGGTGGAATGCGGGCGTGTTTGATGCTAGCCGCGGGCTGCCGCGCGCCACCATGAATTCCTGCCCGCTCTGTACGGCCGATGGCGGCCTGATGATCCACCGCGACGCGCTGCTGCGTGTGGTGCGTGTGACCGACACCCCCGAGCACCCGGCCTTCTACCGCGTGATCCTGAACGCCCATGTGGCCGAGTTCAGCGCACTGGCCGCGCCCGAACGGGCGCGCCTGATGGACGCGGTGGTGGCGGTGGAGCGGGTGCTGATCGGGGCCCTGCGCCCAGCCAAGATCAACCTGGCCAGCCTGGGCAATGTGGTGCCGCATCTTCACTGGCATGTGATCGCCCGCTTCGAGGACGACGCTCAGTTCCCTGCGCCCATCTGGGCCGCCGCGCAGCGCAACCGAGCGACGCAGGCGCTGCAGGCCTTGCAAGCGCAGCTGCCGGCAGTGGACGGGCAGCTGGCCCGGGCGGTGGCTTCAGTGGGCTGAAGCGGGCGACCGCTGCAGCGCCCCGCGCGCATCCAAGCCATAAGGCGCCAGCAAGGTGGCGTAGCGTCCACTGGCCTTCAGCGTCTGCAGCGCGGCGTTGAAGCGTTCGACGAACTCAACTTCGGTGCTGCGCCGGCTCCAGGCGCTGCCGCCGCGCTCGACGGCCAGCGCGAGCTCGCTCGGCACGATCAGGTCTTGCAGCCCCAAAGCGCGCAATTCATGCACGCCGGTCAGCTCGTTGGCGAGCACGCCGTCGAGTCGGTGGCGTGCCAGCATCTGCCACAGGCTTCGCCGGTACGGCACTTGAATGATCTGATCCCGAAAGTTGCGGTCTTCCAGCAAGGCCACGAACTCGCTGCCATACGCCACGCCCGTCTGACCGCCCAGGCGCCAGCCCGCGGCGGCCAAGCCGGCCAGGCGCACGTGTTGGGTGGGTGCTGTGTCCGGGCGGCGCACGAACAGCACGTTGCGCAGCTGCAGCAGCGGACGCGAGAAGCGCGCATACGCCTCGCGTTCGGGCCGCGCCAGTGTGGCCGGGATCACGTCCACTTCGCCCGCGCGCAGGGCGGCCAGGGCGCGGGCGAAGGGCAGCTCCTGCAAGCGCAGTTCGCAGCCCAGCAAGGCCAGCAGCTCGCGGTGCAGTTCGATCTCCACTCCGCCCACGCTGCCATCGGGCAGGCGCATGGTGTGCGGGGGGTCTTCGCTCCAGGCCAGGGTCTTGACGCAAGCCGCCGCCACCGCCGCCGGGACGAGCAGGCCCAACAGCAAGCTGGCCAAGGCCTGGGCAAGGATGCGGCGGGACAGGGCGGGCGGCATGAGCGGTTTGAGTGTGTGGGGTCTGGCTGACACCAGGCTGGCGCCTTCGGGCCGCCCGGCACCCACATGGTGCTGGGTGTGCACCGGCCGGTGCAAGATGGGTTTCACCTTGCCCCGAACTGGGGCGCCCGGCCCTAGCCTTGCTGGGCACGACCCTTGCACCGCCCTTGTGCATTCACCGGGAGTCCCATGCACGCACTCCAGCTACCGCCGCCCCACCATTTCGACGAGATGCTGCTCGCCAGTGGCGCCATCCGGCCGCAGTACCAGGGCTTCGCCGATTGGTTGCAGGCGCAGACGCCGCAGCACCTGGCCGCCAAGCGCGCCGAGGCCGATCTGCTCTTCCACAAGGTCGGCATCACGTTCGCGGTCTATGGCGACGAGGCCGGCGCCGAACGCCTGATCCCCTTCGATACCGTGCCGCGCATCGTGCCGGCCGACGAATGGGCCACGCTGCAGCGCGGACTGGTCCAGCGGGTCACGGCACTGAACCGCTTTCTGCACGACATCTACCACGGGCACGAGATCGTCAAGGCCGGATTGATTCCGTCCGAGCAGGTATTCGCCAATGCCCAGTACCAGCCCGCCATGCAGGGCCTGGACCTGCCCCATGGCATCTATGCGCACATCACCGGCGTGGACCTGATCCGCCATGCCGACGGGCATTACTACGTGCTGGAAGACAACCTGCGCGTGCCCAGCGGTGTCAGCTACATGCTGGAAAACCGCAAGATGATGATGCGGTTGTTCCCCGAGCTGTTCGACCGCTATGCCGTGGCGCCGGTGGCGCATTACCCGACCCTGCTGCTGGACACCCTGCGTCAGTCCGCCACCGCCGACGACCCCACCGTGGTGGTGCTGACGCCGGGCCCGGCCAACAGTGCCTACTTCGAGCATGCCTTTCTGGCCCAGCAGATGGGCGTGGAGCTGGTCGAAGGCCAGGACCTGTTCGTCAAAGGGGGCTACCTGTACATGCGCACCACCGTGGGACCGAAGCGGGTGGACGTGATCTACCGCCGCATCGACGACGCCTTCCTCGACCCGCTCGCCTTCCGTGCCGATTCGATGCTGGGCGTGCCGGGGCTCTTATCCGTCTACAAGCTCGGCCACCTGGTGCTGGCCAATGCCATCGGCACCGGGGTGGCGGACGACAAGTCCATCTACCCCTATGTGCCGGACATGGTGCGCTTTTACCTGGGCGAGGAGCCGATTCTGCGCAATGTGCCGACCTGGCAATGCCGCAAGCCCGACGATTGCGCCCATGTGCTGGCGAACCTCAAGGAGCTGGTGGTCAAGGAGGTGCATGGCGCGGGAGGCTACGGCATGCTGGTCGGCCCCGCGGCCACGGCAGCCGAGATCGCCGAGTTCGCCGAGCGCGTCAAGGCCGACCCGGGCAATTACATCGCCCAGCCCACGCTGGCGCTTTCCAGCTGCCCGACCTTTGTAGAGAGCGGCATCGCACCGCGCCACATCGACCTGCGCCCCTTCGTGCTGAGCGGGCGCGAAGTGCGCATGGTGGCGGGCGGGCTGACGCGTGTGGCACTGAAGGCCGGCAGCCTGGTGGTGAATTCCTCTCAGGGCGGTGGTACCAAGGACACCTGGATTCTGGAGAGCCCCTCATGCTGAGCCGCACCGCTTCCCAGCTCTACTGGATGAGCCGCTACATGGAGCGGGCGGAGAACCTGGTGCGCATGCTCGATGTCACCCAGAGCCTGAGCCTGATGCCTCAGAGCCGCGGCGCGGCCACCGAGCTGGCCGCGCCGCTGGCGGTGACCGGTGCGCTGCAGGCCTACCAGGCCCGTCACCAGCATTTCGATGCCAAACGCCTGTTCGAGTTCATGGCCTTGGACCTGGACAACCCCGCCTCGGTGCGTTCCTGCCTGCGCAGCAGCCGCGAGAACGCGCACGCGGTGCGCGGCCAGATCACGGCCGAGATGTGGGAGGCCGTCAACGCCACCTGGCTGGAGGCCAAGCAGCTGCCCAGGCGCCTGAGCGACAACCCCTCCGCCTTCTTCGACTGGGTCAAAGAGCGCAGCCATTTGATGCGCGGTGCCACGGTGGGTACCTTGCAGCGCAATGACGCCTACTGCTTCATCCGCCTGGGCACTTTCATCGAACGCGCCGACAACACTGCACGCCTGCTGGACGTGAAAAGCCAGTTGATCGAGCCGGCCGAGGATCATCTGCAACCGGTTGCTGCCCGCCATGACAGCAGCGCCGAGTTCTACGCCTGGAGCGCGCTGCTGCGCTCGCTCTCGGCCTTCGAGGCCTACCACGCCGTCTACCGCGACAGCCTGGACGCCCGCCGCGTGGCCGAGCTGCTGATCCTGCGCGAGGACGTGCCGCGCTCGCTGCGCAGCTGCGCCGCCCAGGTGGCCGATGTGCTGCCGCAGATCGAGTGCCAGAGCGGCAGTCTGGACGCCGGCCGTCAACCCAAGCTGCTCGCCGGGCAGATGGCGCTCCAGCTGAAGCACGCGGACATTGATGCCATCTTGGAGACTGGCCTGCACGCCTGGATCACCCGCTTCCTGGAGGAATCCGCGCAGCTCTCCGGCGCCATCAGCCGCGCCTACTTCGAGGCGCATTGACCATGCTGTTGCACATCGCCCACGACACCACCTACCGCTATGACGCCCCGCTGCGCCTGTCCACCCAGTACCTGCGCCTGAGCCCGCGGCCCACGCCGGGGCAACAGGTGCTGCGCTGGGCCCTGGAACTGCCCGGGCCGGCCGTGCAGGCGCTCGATGCCTGGGGCAATACCCTGCATGTGCTGACGCTGGAAGGTGACCGCCGCGAGATCCACCTGCGTGCCTTCGGCGAGGTGCAAACCCTGGATGGCCCGCAGCCGCCCGAGCCTGACGACGCCTTGCCCGCCCCAGCCTTCCTGCGCCCCACGCCGCTCACCACGCCGGACGCGGCCATTCAGGCCTTCGCTCAACAACATGCCGCCCGCGTGCGTGCTGCGCCCGAGGCCGGGCTGATGCAACTCACCGAAGCCCTGCTGCAGCGCATGCCCTACATCCCCGGTAGCACTGACGCCGCCACCCGCGCAGCCGAGGCCTTTGCCACCGGCCATGGTGTGTGCCAAGACCACGCGCAGGTCTTCATCACCTGCTGCCGTCTGCTGGGCCTGCCGGCTCGCTATGTCTCGGGCTATTTGGCCACCGACGCCGAGCATGTGGCCAGCCACGCCTGGGCCGAGGTACGTCTCGACGCGGGCTGGGTGGGTTTCGACATTTCCAACCGTTGCCGCGCTGACGGCCACCACGTGCGTCTGGCTTTTGGGGCGGATTACGCAGACGCCTGCCCGGTGCGCGGCATGCGCAGCGGCGGCGGGCTGGAACAATTGGCGACTTCCGTCCAAGTCACCACCACCCCCGACCAATGACCTACTGTGTCGCCATGCGCCTGCGCGCGGGCCTGCTGTTCGCGTCGGACACCCGCACCAATGCCGGTGTCGATCACATCGCGCAGTTCCGCAAGATGACGCTGTTCCACATCCCGCATCAACGCGAGATCGTGCTGCTCAATGCCGGCAACCTGGCCACCACGCAGTCGGTGGTCTCGCTGCTTCAACAGCGGCTCCTGCACGAAGTGCCGAACATGCTGAACGTGCCCAGCCTGTACGACGCGGCCGTGCTCGTGGGCCAGACCCTGCGCGAGGTGGTGGCGCGTGACAGCGATGCCGGCCACGGACCCAGCCAGGGCGTGGACTTCGGCGCCAACTTCCTGCTCGGCGGACAGATCAATGGCGAGGGCCCGCGGCTCTTTCACATCTACCCGCAGGGCAACTTCATCGAAGCGACCGAGGACACGCCCTACTTCCAGATCGGCGAGAGCAAGTACGGCAAGCCCATCATCGACCGCGTCATCCGCTACGAGAGCACCGAGCTGCCGGAAGCGGCCAAGTGCACCCTGGTCAGCTTCGACTCGACGATCCGCTCCAACCTCAGCGTCGGCCTGCCCATCGACATGGTGCTGCTGCGCGCCAATCGCTTCGAGGAGCCGATGAAGGCGCATCGCGTCACGGCCGAATCGGCCTACTTCCAGCAGTTGCGCAAGGGCTGGAGCGAGGGCCTGCGAAAGGTCTTCGAATCGCTACCCGACGAGCCCTGGTTCGAGACCTGATGCGCATCGCGCTGTTCAGCGCCAAGCGCTATGACCGTCAGAGCTTTCTGGCCGCCGGGGCACGCGACATCGAGTTCATCGAAGCCCGGCTGGACCTGCACAGCGTGGGCGCGGCGCAAGGCTGCGAGGCGGTCTGTGCCTTTGTCAACGACCAGCTGGATGCCGCCGTACTGACGCAGCTGCAGCGGCTCGGTGTGCGCCTGCTGCTGCTGCGCTGCGCGGGCTACAACCATGTGGACCTGGCCGCGGCCCAGCGCCTGGGCCTGACGGTGGCGCGGGTGCCCGAGTACTCGCCCCATGCGGTGGCCGAGCACACCTTGGCTTTGCTGCTCACCTTGATTCGCAAGACGCATCGCGCCCATTCCCGGGTGCGCGAGGGCAATTTCGAGCTCGACGGACTGCTCGGCTTTGACTTGCACGGCAAGACGGTGGGCGTGATCGGCACCGGCCGCATCGGGCGTTGCGTGGTGCGCATCTTTCAGGGCCTGGGCTGCGAGGTGCTGGCTTACGACCCTCAGCCGGACGCCACGCTGGGCGTGGCCTATGTGGGACTGCAGGAGTTGCTGCAGCGCGCCCGCGTGGTGCTGCTGCAATGCCCGCTGAACGGGCAGACGCACCATCTGATCAACGCCGAGCGTCTGGGCTGGATGCAGCCCGGTGCAGTGCTGGTGAACACCAGCCGCGGGGCGGTGATTGACACGCGAGCGGTCATCGAGGCGCTCAAAAGCGGGCGCTTGGGCGGGCTGGCCATCGATGTGTACGAAGAGGAGGCCGAGCTCTTCTTCGCCGATCACTCGGATGAGATCCTGACTGACGATGTGTTCGCGCGGCTCCTCACCTTCCCGAATGTGCTGGTGACGGCCCACCAGGCCTTTTTCACCGAGGAGGCGCTGGCCGCCATTGCACGGACCACGCTGGACAACGCAGCCGCCTTTGCCGCCCATGGCCTGAATGCAGCAGAGCCCGGCTTTACCGGGCTCTGAAGTGCGAATGCGTTGGCTTTTACTTGGTGCGTCGACGGCGGGCCGCAGCAAGTCCGAGCAGGGCAGCGCTGGCCAGCACAAGAGCCGTGGGCTCTGGCACCGGCACCGGAACCACGCCACCACGGACTGCGGAGGAGTCGGTGTCGGTCTCCCAGACCATGCTGCCTGTAAATCCGTCGCCACCGCCGCTGGCGTCCAGGAAGCTCAGATCAAGGGTCGTATAGAGATCGCCGTAGAAGATGCCGCCAACCTGAACTTCGTTGACATAGCGAGCAAATACCGGGAGAGAGCTGGGTCCGTCGACCGAAGTAATGACCAAGCCGAATGCCGACCCCGGGCTCCGCGGATCGTCGCTTTGAACATCGAACAGCGTGTCGCCAGGCTGACCGTCAATGACCAAGCGACTCATGCCGCTGCTGCGGTCGCTCAACAGGGTCCAGCTGCCGCCGAAGGTGTCTCCGGCCTGACTGAGCGACCACCCTGTGCCGGTCACGCCACCGGAGTCTCCTACCAAGTCGGCCCAACTCAGGGTTTGACTGAAGCCGTCCTTGAAGTAGGCGGTCACGCGCATCCCGTCCATCTCGTCGCCGCTGGTCGAGAAGCCGGTCAATGCAGCCGTGTTGTGGACCACCCCTGAGTGAAGAGTGATCGTCGGCGTAATGGGTGCGGAATGCGCCCCGAACGCGGTAGCCAGGGCTGCACCGGCCAGAAGATTCTTGAGAAGTTTCATGGCTACTCCAGGTTCGGTTGAGAAATGCTCGGACACGGGTCTCGTGACGATGTGTCTCTTGCAGCTTTTTGTAGCAATTGGTATGCCACCCTTTTAAGTCAATAACTTGTGGCTGCGAACGATGCTGGGCCTGCAAGGCTGTCAAGCTTTTCGACAAGCTCACAGACGGGGCGGTGCAGGCTGCGGGTCGACACGCCCGGGTCAACCCGGGCGGGGAAACTCCCCGCGTTGCGCGTACACACAGTTACGTCAAAAGGAGGATTGCTCTTCCTAGACTTCCTTCCCTGTCGGACGGGCCAACCCCGTGCGGCATACGGGGCGATCGCGCGCCCCACCTGCTCAGGCAGTACGAGGGGCTTGCGGTCAAAGCTCTCGTGTAGGCAAAGAAAGCGGCGCCACGCCGCTCGCGTTCCCGCAGTAACCGGATGACCTCCGGACCGCAGTTCGCATGGCCCCCACCGGGGTCCCTTTGTTTCTCCCTTTTGGAGCGTTGGAATGTCGATCTCGAAGAAGGCCCCGCAGCGGGCCCTGTTGTCCCTTTGCCTGAGCGCTGGCCTGGTGGGCTTGGCCCAGGCGGGTGGTGCGGCCGATACGGTGAATACCGTCCGCGGCGCGTTCACCGACCGCATGATCATCAAGTACCGCGCTGATGCCCCGGCTGCCCGTATGGCTGCCGATGTTGCGTTCGTGCCCCCGGGCCTGGCCCGCATGGCCCAGGAAGCAGGCCTGAGCATGAGCGAGCTGAAGACCAACGGCCTCGGCGCCAAGGTCTACAAGCTGAACAAATGGGCCAGCGTGGCCGATCTGCAGGCCATGGCCGCACGCATGAAGGCGGAAGACGACAGCATCGAGTACGCCGAGCCGGACCGTCGCATGTACGCGCTGATGACGCCCAATGACACGGACTTCAGCAAGCTTTGGGGCATGGGCACCGGCGCCGGTGGCATCCGTGCCACCACCGCCTGGGATACGCACAATGGCAGCGGCGTGGTCGTGGCGGTGCTGGATACCGGCATCCGTGCTTCGCACCCGGACCTGAGCGGCCAGACCGTGGCTGGCTACGACATGATTGCCGACACCTTCGTGTCGAATGACGGCAATGCCCGCGACAGCGATCCATCGGACCCGGGTGACTGGTCCACCGCCGGCCAATGCGGCACCGGTGAGCCGGCCTCGAATTCCAGCTGGCATGGCACCCATGTGGCCGGCACCATCGCGGCCAAGGGCAACAACAGCCTGGGCGTAATCGGCGTGGCGTACGGCGCCAAGATCCAGGCCGTGCGCGTGCTGGGTCGTTGCGGCGGCTACACCTCGGACATCGCCGACGCCATGATCTGGGCCTCGGGCGGCACCGTTTCCGGTGTGCCGGCCAATGCCACCCCGGCCAAGGTCATCAACATGAGCCTGGGCGGCGGCGGTGCCTGCGACACGACCAGCCAGAACGCCATCAACAGCGCCCGCTCGCGCGGCACGACGGTGGTGGTGGCCGCAGGTAACGAGAACCAGAATGCCAGCAACAGCAATCCGGCCAACTGCGCGGGCGTCATCGCCGTGGCGGCCGTCGGCCCGACCGGTGGACGTGCCTCTTACTCCAACTACGGCACCGTGGTGGATGTGGCCGCTCCTGGCGGCAACATGAGCACGGGCACGGCCAATGGCATCTACTCGACGCTGAACTCGGGCACGACCTCGCCGAGCACCGACAACTACGCCTACTATCAGGGCACCTCGATGGCTACGCCGCATGTGGCTGGGGTTGTGGCGCTGATGTACCAGGCCAAGCCGACGGCCACGCCGGACCAGATCGAAACGGCGCTTAAGAACAGCGCGCGTGCCTTCCCGGCCACCTGCAGCGGCTGCGGCACCGGCATCGTCGACGCTCCTGCGGCCATCGCCGCGATCACGGGCGGCACCACCCAGCCCCCGGGCGGTACGGCCAATGAGGTCGAGTCCAACAACACCACCGGCACCGCCAATCTGGTGGCCACCAGCAACACCACGGTGAACGGCAGCCTGTCCAGCACGACCGATACGGACTACTTCCGCGTCGATCTGCCGGCCGGCAAGACCCTGACTGCCACGCTGAATGGCGGCACCAAGGACTACGACCTCTACATCTACAACAGCTCGGGCACGACCCTGGCCTACAGCGACAAGGGCGCTGGCCAGATCGATACCGCCACCAGCGCCAATACCGGGACGACCACCTCGACCCGCTATATCCGCGTGAAGTACTACAGCGGCGGCACCGGCACCTACACCTTGAACCTGAAGTGGTAAGCCCCTTCTAGGAACTTGGCTGCCAGGCCCCGGGCGACCCCCGGGGCCTTTTTCATGGGCTTCTTACACTTCAGCCTTTCCGCCTCCCTCACCATGGCCGGCCTGCGTCCCGAAACTCCCCGCCCTACCGCCATCACCTTGCACCAGACCAGCCAGCGCCTGGAGCTGAGCTTTGACGACGGTGCCACGTTCAGCCTGCCCTTCGAACTGCTGCGCGTGTGCAGCCCCTCGGCCGAGGTGCAAGGGCACGGCCCCGGGCAGGAGGTGCTGCAGGTGGGCAAGCGTGGCGTGCAGATCACGGCGCTCGAGCCCGTCGGGCATTACGCCTTGCGCCCGGTGTTCAGCGATGGCCACGACAGCGGCCTGTACTCCTGGGATTACCTCTACCAGCTCGGACGCGACCAGGATCGCCTCTGGGCCGACTATGAAAGCCGGTTGCGCGCCGCAGGCGCCAGCCGCGATCCGGCATGACTGACAAGACCCATTTCGGCTTCCAGCAGGTCGATGAGCGCGAGAAGGCGCGCAAGGTGCGCGGCGTCTTCGATTCCGTGGCGTCGCGCTATGACCTCATGAACGACCTGATGTCGGCCGGTGCGCACCGCGCGTGGAAGGCCTACACGGTTGCCGTGGCCGGCCTCACGGGCGGCGAAACCGTGCTGGACATCGCCGCCGGCACCGGCGACTTGACGCAGGCCTTTGCCAAGCGCGTCGGCCCGCGCGGCCTGGTGCTGCACTCCGACATCAACGAGGCCATGCTGCGCCAGGGGCGCGACCGCCTGCTGGATGCGGGCACCCTGACCCCCAGCCTCTTGGCCGATGCCGAGGCGCTGCCCTTTGCCAGCGAGCGCTTTGATCTCGTCAGTGTGGCCTTCGGTCTGCGCAACATGACGCACAAGGACCAAGCCTTGGCGGAGATAAACCGCGTGCTCAAGCCCGGCGGCCGCCTGCTGGTGCTGGAGTTCAGCAAGGTCGCCGCGCCGCTGCAGAAGGCTTATGACTGGTACAGCTTCTCGGTGCTGCCGCGCCTGGGGCAGTGGATTGCCGGTGATGCCGAGAGCTACCGCTATTTGGCCGAATCGATTCGCATGCACCCTGATGCCGCCACGCTCAAGCAGATGATGAAGACCGTCGGCTTTGGCCACGTGGATGTGCACAAGCTCAGCGCCGGCGTGGTGGCCCTGCATGTGGGCATCAAATGCTGAGGCGCGGCCCGGGACTGCTGCTGGCCCTCCTGGCGCTGGCAGCCTGTTCGCCGAGTGACCCGGACCACAAGCTGGCGGCGCGGGTGAACCGTGAGGAAATCAGCGAGCGCCAGGTGGATGCGTTCATCAAGCAGCAGCCGCAAGCACGGCCGGAGCAAGGTGAGGCCCTGAGCCGCAAGGCCCTGGAGCTGCTGATCGACCAGGAGCTCGCGGTGCAGAAGGCCGAGGAGCTGCGCCTGCACAAGGACCCCAAGGTGCTGCAGCAGATGGAAGCTGCGCGCCGCCAGATCCTGGCCGCAGCTTATGCCGATCAGGTGCGTGCCGCGGCGGGCAAGCCGGGCCAGGAGGCGGTGCAGCGCTACTACGACGCCAACCCTGCCCTGTTTGCCGAACGTCGGATCTACAACCTGCAGCGCCTGGACATCGAGGCGCCGCCCGAGCAACTGGACACCCTGCGCGCTCGGTTGGCCGCCAGCAAGAACCTGACCGAGTTCACGGCCTATCTGAAGGCGCAGAACCTGCGCTTTGCCGCGCAGCAGACGGTGGCTGCGGCCAACGAGTTGCCGCTGGCCAGCCTGGGCACGCTGGCGCAGATGAAGGACGGGCAATCGCTGCTGAACCGCACGCCCAATGGTTTGCAGGTCGTTATTCTGCTCAGCTCGCGGCCCCAGCCGGTCGATCTGGAGCGTGCGCGGCCGATGATCGAGAACTTCCTGAGCAATCAGCGTCGCAACGAACATTGGCAGCAGGAGCTCAAGGCCCTGCGCGCGGCCGCGAAGATCGAGTACCAGGGGCGCTTTGCGGCGCCCGCCCCCGCAGCGTCAGCGCCTGTGGCGGCCGGGGCCTCCGCCGTGCTGGCCCCCAACCCCTCGACAACGCCTCAGTACACGCACTGAGTGCCCCCCAGGTCCGGGCTGCGCCCAGCCCGCACACCTCAGGAGGCTGCCGGTTCAGGCACCCAGGCGCTCGGCCAGGATCTGCACGATGCGCTCGGCCGCCTTGCCGTCCCACAAGACGGGGCGGCGGCCGCGCTTGCCACCACCGGCCAGCACGGACTCGCATGCCGCGATGACGGCGGCGGGCTCGGTGCCGGCGAGGATGTTGCTACCCTCATCCACGGTGATCGGGCGCTCGGTGTTGTCACGCATGGTCACGCAGGGCACGCCCAGTGCGGTGGTCTCTTCCTGCAGGCCGCCGCTATCGGTCAGCACCAGGGCCGCGTCTTTCCACAGGTGCAGGAAGGCCATATAGGGCTGCGGACCTAGCAGGGTGACACTCGGGCCGAGATCGATGCCCGCAGCTTCCAGGTTCTTGCGCGTGCGCGGGTGCACCGGGAAGCAGACCGGAAGCTGCTCGCCGATGCGGCGCAGCACGCCGGCCACACGGCGCAGGTTGTCGTCACCATCCACATTGCTGGGGCGGTGCAGGGTCACCACGGCATAGCGCGGATGCGCGGCCTTGAAGGCCTGGGTCTCGAAGCCCGAGGTGTCGGCGGTTTCCAGCTTGGTGGCCTGGTAGAGCACGTTGTCCACCATCACATGACCGACGTCGAAGACCACATCCATCGGCCTGCCCTCGCGCTTCAGGTGCTCCAGGCCGCTGGGCTCGGTGACAAAGAACCAGTCACTGATGGCGTCGGTGACGAGGCGGTTGATTTCCTCGGGCATGGCCATGTCCCCACTCCGAAGACCAGCTTCGACGTGGGCCACCGGGATCTGCGCCTTCTTGGCCACGATCGAGCAAGCCAGCGTGGAGTTCACATCGCCCACCACCAGGCAGCAGTCCGGGCGCTGTTCGTTGCACAGTTGTTCGTAGGCCAGCATGATCTTGCCGGTCTGCTCGGCATGGCTGCCACCGCCACAGCCCAGGCGCACATCGGGCTGGGGGATGCCGAGCTCCTCGAAGAAGATCTCGTTCATCTCGCGGTCGTAGTGCTGGCCGGTGTGCACGATCTTGAAGTCGAGGCGGCCGTCGGCCTGCAGAGCCCGCACCAGCGGGGCGATCTTCATGAAGTTGGGACGCGCGCCGGCGACCAGATGGATCAGGGGCTTGGCCATTGGATTCAGGGGGAGGGGAGGCAGCGCCGATTCTCCGCGCAGGGCGAGAATGCCGCGCCCTCAAGACCCCCCTTGCTCGCGGAGTTCCCCATGAAGATCCTCGTCACCGGCGCGGCCGGTTTCATTGGCATGCACGTCAGCCAAATCCTGCTGGCTCGTGGCGACGAGGTCGTGGGTCTGGACAATCTGAACGACTACTACGACCCCCAGCTCAAGCTCGACCGGCTGGCGCGCCTGACGCCGCAGCCGGGCTTTCGTTTCGTCAAGCTGAGCGTGGAAGACCGCGCTGGCATGGAAGCCCTGTTCGCGGCCGAGAAGTTCGATCGCGTCGTGCATCTGGCCGCGCAGGCGGGTGTGCGCTATTCGCTGACGAACCCGCACGCTTACATCGACGCCAACATCCAAGGCTTCATGAACATCCTGGAGGGCTGCCGCCATCACCAGATCCAGCATCTGGTCTACGCCTCCAGCTCCAGCGTGTACGGTGGCAACACCCTGATGCCCTTCAGCGAGCACCACAGCGTGGACCACCCGGTCAGCCTGTACGCCGCCACCAAGAAGGCCAACGAGCTGATGGCGCACACCTACAGCCATCTGTACCGCCTGCCCACCAC
>JBDHSJ010000038.1:0-25352 GCA_039808065.1 Burkholderiaceae bacterium
TGGGGCATGGCGCGCGCCGGCCTGCGACCCGCCCGCGCCGTGCCCGAACCCAGCCTGGCGCCGGGCTTTGGCCGGGCCGTCTGGCAGGGCTTCTGGACCAACGCGCTCAACCCCAAGGTGGCGCTGTTCTTCCTCGCTCTGCTGCCGCAGTTCATTGCGGCCGATGCCCCGGCCAAGACCCTGGCCTTCCTGGCCCTGGGTACCTGGTTCATCGTGCAGGGCGGGCTGTTCTCGCTTGGCTTGGTGGCTCTGGCTGCGCTGGCGCGCCGCCTGCCGGCTCGGCCCGGCCTGGGCCGCGCGCTGAACCTGGGCGGCGCGGGCCTGTTTGCCTTTCTGGCTGCCCGCCTGGCCCTGGCCAAACCCGCCTGATGCGGCACTGGCTGCTCCTTTTCATCCTGCTGCTGGCTGCCTACGGGCTCTGGCAGTTGGGTGGCCGGCGCCAACTGCGGCGGGCCGGCCGCCATGCCCTGCGCATCCTCGCCCTGGCCTTGCTGCTGCTCGGCCTGCTGGTGCTGGCCTATTACTCCCACGCCATCAAATTGCTATGAAGCTGCGTACCCTTTTGTTGCTGGCCCTGGCCGCTGCCATGAGCGCCTGTACCCAGATCGACACCGGCAATGTCGGCGTCGAGCGCACGCTGGGCAAGGTCAGCCCCGAGGCCTTGCCGCCCGGCATCTACTTCACGCTCTTCAAGACGGTCGACGAGTTCAGCGCCAAGGAAGTGAACTTCCAGCTCAACGACATGACCCCCAAGAGTCGCGACAACCTGACCATGAAGGACGTCGATATCGACATCTACTTCAAGGTCAACCCCAGTGCCGTGCCCGGCTTGTTCACCAAATACCAGGGCGATGTGGTCCGCCACTCGGACATGGTGCGCGAAGGCGGCACCAAGGATCTGGTGATTGCCTTCAGCCGCGTCTCACGCGAAGCTCGCGAGGCCGTCTACAAGGCAATCGCCCAGCTCGACGCCACCACCATGCACACGCGCCGCTCCGAGCTGGCCGAGCTGGTGCGCAGTGGCCTGCAAAAAGAACTGGATGCCAATGACAAGGGCGCCTTCGTGATCACCGCCGTCAATGTGCGCAATCTGCTGACAGACCCGGCCATCGAGGCGGCGATCCGCCAGCGCGCTGAAACGGATCAGGCGATCGAGAAGAAGCGCAAGGAAATCGAACTGGCCAAGGCCGAGGCCGAGCGACTCATCGTCGAAGCCGAAGGCCAGGCCAAGGCCAACCAGATCATTTCCGCCTCGCTGACGCCGGCGCTGAAGGAGATCAAGCTGGCCGAACTGCAGCGCGACGCCGCCCTGGCCATCGCCACCAAGCAGGGCAACACCGTGCTGCTGGGCGGTGGCGCGCAACCGCTGATCAACGTCGGCAAGTAAGGAACACACCATGCAAGTGCTGGTCATCGGCGCCTCGCGCGGCATCGGGCTGGAGTTCGTCCGCCAATACCGGGCCGAGGGCCATCAGGTCACCGCCACGGCGCGCGACGACGCCGCGCTCGACAAGCTCAAGGCCCTGGGCGCCAAGGCCCTGAAGCTGGAGCTGCTGGACCCCAAGAGCTGCGCCGGCCTGGCCTGGCAGCTCGACGGCCTGCAGTTCGATGTGCTGCTCATCAACGCCGGCGTGTATGGCGCCGATGTCGCCGCACCGACGCCGCCCACGCAGGCCGAGTTCGATCTGGTGATGCACACCAATGTGCTGGGACCGATGCGCGTGCTGCCGGCGCTGACCGACTGCCTGGCCCAGAACGCCAAGCTGGCCCTGCTGTCCAGCCGCATGGGCTCCATCAACTTGCGCCGCAGCCCCAATGGTTGGCTCTACCGCGCCAGCAAGGCGGCGGCCAATTCGGTGCTGAAGGACGCCAGCATCGCCTTTGGCGGCCGGGCCGTCTGCGTGGCCCTGCACCCGGGTTGGGTCAAGACGGACATGGGCGGCTCGCAGGCCGAGCTGAGCCCTGCCGAGGTGGTGACCAGCATGCGCGCGGTGCTGGCGCGCCTGGGCATGCAGGACAACGGCAACTTCCTGAACTTCGACGGCAAGCCGCTGGCCTGGTGAGTGCATGCAGCTGCACGACATCGAAGCCTTCTTCAAGGCCTATGCAGACGCCTTCAACGACCTGAATGGCGATGCGGTGGCCGCGCATTGGGCCAGCCCCAGTGGAATTGCCAGCGGGGAGACCGTCACCTGGTGGCCGACCCACGAAGCCATGGCCGACAACATGCGCAAGCTCTGCGCCGTCTACCGCGAGGCGGGTTTCGACCACTGCGCCTTCGAGGTGCTGCAGGCGGTGACCCTGGGGGCCCACGACGCCTTTGCCCTGCTGCGCTGGACGCTGACGCGCGCCGACGGCTCGCTGCTGCAGCGCTTCAGCACCGGCTACAACCTGCACCGCCAGGGCGGGCGCACTCGGGTGGTGCTGTGCACGGCGTTTGATGAAGACTTGGCGGTGATGCGATCTGCCGCCTGAGAGGACCAAGGGGCGCAGACCCCGAGCCGCGGGGAGGCGGCACGCCATGATGAAAGTTCTGAAATGGCTGGCCGGCGCTCTGCTGGCCCTGCTGCTCTTGGGCGCCTTGGTGCTCGGGGCTTGGGTTCTTAGCAACATCCGCGACGCCGAGCCACCCCACTGGCCGCAGGAATTGGTCGCGGGTCCGAACCGGTTGGTCGAGGCCGACAACCTGCACCATGCGCTGCTGGCCCCCAAGGCACTGGCGCGCAGCATCAACCTGCGTGTTTGCGAGCCGGACTGCAGCACCGCCTGGCGCCGCGAATTGCCAGCCTGGCGCAGCCAGCCCGGTGCGGCCGAGTTCTTTGCCGCCTGCGAAGCCTTGGCCCAACGGCCGCGCCTGCAATACGAAGAACCCTTGCCCGCGCGCTTGACGCCAGCCAGCGAGTTGCCGCCCTACCAGCGCCTGGTGGCCTGCTCCAACCATCTGCTGCTGCAGGCCTTTGAGCAGGCTGGTGCGGGACGTGCCGCCTTGCCCTGGCTGGCGCAGTCCGACCGACTGATGCGCGCCGTGCAACAGGGCGCGCGCACCTTGATCGGCCAGATGATCGCGGCCGCCCTGGCCGGCAACCAGTTGCTGGTGCTGCGCGAGATCGGCCAGCAGCGCCCCGATCTTGGGCCCGAACTGGCGGTCTTTGCGCGGCCCGCCGCAGAGGACTGGCGCGCCGGCATGCTGCGCTGGATCGGGGCCGAGGCGGAGTTCGGACGCAACGTCATCGAGGACCTGGCCGGAGGACTTTGTACCGAGACGGAGCTCATGTCGCGGAGCCGTTGGGACCGCTTGACTTGCCCGTTCCAGGAGTTGGCCCTGCAGCCGAATTACGCCCAGCAGTTGAGCATTGCCCATTGGAGTCGATTGCGCACGCTTGCGAAGCAGCACCCGCTCGAAAACCTGCCCGCTGCTGTGCGCTCGGCCGCACCCGCCGAAACCGGCTGGACTTGGTTCCACACCATTCCGAATGTGCTGTCGGCAGTGGCCCGGCCCGCCTGGTTCGGCTACTTTGAGCGCACCGCCGATCTGCTGCTCAGCAGCCAGGCGACCGCCTTGTGGCTGCAAGCTCAGGGGCAACCCGCCGCCTCGCGCGTCGATTGGGCGCGCGCACAGCTGCAGGGCGAGTTGGCGCGCCGCCTGACAATCACGCCCGAAGGCGAATGGAGCCTGCAGACTTGGCGCTCACAAGGCGTCAAAGACATGCCGGTCCACTGGCCTGCGACCCGCAGCTGAAAGAGCCCCACCATGATCCTTTCCGAAGACCACCTTGCCGTTCAAGACGCCGTGCGCGCGTTCGTGCAGGCCGAAATTGCCCCCTACGCCGCGGCCTGGGACAAGAACCACCAGTTCCCCGCCGAGCAGCTCAAGGGTCTGGCCCAGCTGGGTTGCTACGGCGTGGCGGTGCCGCCCGAGTACGACGGCGCGGGGCTGGACTACCTGGCGCTGGCGGTCATCCTCGAAGAGATCGCGGCGGGCGACGGCGGCACCTCGACGGTGGTGAGCGTCAACAACTGCCCTGTCTGCTCCATCTTGATGGCCTTCGCCAACGAAGAGCAGAAGCAGGAGTTTCTGAAACCGCTCGCGCGCGGCGACATGCTGGGCGCCTTCTGCCTGACCGAGCCCCATGTGGGCTCCGAGGCCGGCGGGTTGAAGACGACGGCCGTGCGCGAGGGCGACGACTACGTGCTGAACGGCGTCAAGCAGTTCATCACCAGCGGCAAGAACGGCGACGTCGCCATCGTCATGGCGGTGACGGACAAAGCGGCCGGCAAGCGCGGCATCTCGGCCTTTCTGGTGCCGACGACTACCCCCGGCTACACCGTGGCGCGGGTGGAAGACAAGATGGGCCAGCACAGCAGCGACACGGCCCAGATCCTGTTCGAGAACTGCCGCATCCCGGCGCGCTACCGCCTGGGCGAAGAGGGGCAGGGCTTGAAGATTGCCTTGAGCGGCTTGGAAGGGGGGCGCATCGGCATCGCCAGCCAGTCGGTGGGCATGGCGCGCGCGGCGCTGGAGGCGGCGCTGGCCTACGCCAAGGAACGCATCGCCTTCGGCCAGCCGATCTTTGAGCACCAGGCCATTCAGTTCAAGCTGGCCGACATGGCCACGCAGGTGGAGGCTGCGCGCCAGCTCATCTGGCACGCCGCCAGCCTGAAGGACGCCGGTCGGCCCTGCCTGAAGGAAGCGGCCATGGCCAAGCTCTTCGCCAGCGAGATGGCCGAGCGCGTGTGCTCGGCCGCCATCCAGGTGCTGGGCGGCTATGGCTACGTGAACGACTTTCCGGTGGAGCGCATCTACCGCGATGTGCGCGTGACGCAGATCTACGAAGGCACCTCCGAGGTGCAGAAGATTTTGATCGGGCGCGCGCTTGCCCTTTGAACCCTGCGCGCTGATCAGCGGAGCGGCGGCGCGGGCTCGATGACCACCACCCGATCACGCCCGGCCGCCTTGGCCCGATAGAGCGCCGCGTCCGCACGCTTGACGGCTTCCTCGGCCGTCCCGTCGTCCACGCTGGCCATCGTCAGGCCCAGGCTCATGCTGACGCCCAATTGCTGCGCATGGGCCAGCTGGCGCAGGCGCTCGGCCAGGGCCAGGGCGGCGTCCTGCGGGGTGTCGGGCAGCACCAGCAGAAACTCCTCGCCGCCCATGCGGCCCACCAGGTCCTCGCGGCGCAGGTGTTGGCGAAACAGCTCGGCGGTGCGGCGCAGCACCGCGTCGCCCACGGCGTGGCCATTCGTGTCGTTCACTTGCTTGAAGTGGTCCAGGTCCACCATCACCAGGGCCAGCGGGTAGCGGCGGCGCAGGTGGCGGTGCCACTGCGCTTCCAGGTACTCGCTCAGGGCGCGGCGGTTCAGCAGGCCGGTCAGGGCGTCGCGCTGCGAGGCCTCGCGCAGGCGCTGGGTCAGGCGCTGCGTCACCACGGCCAGGAAGCCCACGCCGAAGCAGGCCGTGCCGGCCAGGTAGGCGTAGAGCAGGCCCTGGTTGAAGTCCGTGCCGAGCTGGATCTCCTGCGGCACCGGCCAAGCCGCCAGCTGGCGCAGCGCGGCCGAAGCATTGAGGCCGGCAATCACAGCGGTGGGCAGCACCAAGCCCAGCTGGGCCCAGCGGCCGAACTCTCGATGCATGGGGCGGGCGAGGCTCCAAGCCGTCACGGCCATCACGAAGGCCTGCCCCCCAAAAGCCGCCAGCACGCGCCAGGACGCCCATTCGATGCTGGGGGGCAGCAGCAGCAGGGGCAGCAGCCAGGGGGCGAGCTGCAGGGCCTGTTGGACGCCGCCGCGGCCGCTGCGCAGAAACTGCTCGACCCCGCGGCGCATGAGCCCGAAGCCCAGCAGGGTGAGGACATTGACACCGTTGTAGACCCACCAGCCGCGCTCACCGTCGCGCGCGCCGCACAGCACCAAGCCGATGGCCAGCAGCGCATTGAAGCCGGCCCAGTTGAGCAGCGCCGGGCGCTCCTCCCGCAGCAGCCGGGCTGCCACCAGCCAGGCCAGGGCATGCAGTCCGATCTGGAACGCCACCAACCAGAGCATTGCCGGAACAGGGTTCGACGCCATCCTCCCTCCTGCGCGCAAGCCGATGCTGCCACCCCGGGGGCCGGCTGGTCGAGCCCCGCTTCGCGGGGCGGTGAATGCGTTACAAGCTCGCCCCTTGTGCTGCTGACTTCCGCGGTGCCCGCCATGAAACCCGCCATCGACTTTTACTTCGACTTCTCCAGCCCCTACTCCTACATCGCCAGCGAGTGGATCGGGGCCGTGGCGGCGCGCCATGGCCGCACGGTGAACTGGCGCGCCATCCTGCTCGGTGCCACCTTTCAGGTCAGCGGTCTGCGGCCGCCGGCCGAGTTCCCGATGAAGCGCGAGTACCTGATGCGCGACGTGGCGCGCTCGGCCGCCTTTGCCGGTGTGCCCTTGCGCATGCCCGAGCCCTTCCCGATCCCGACTCAAAACGCGGCGCGGGTGTTCTGGTGGCTGCATGCCCAGGACCCGGCGCGCGCCGTGGCCTGGGCCCGTGCGGGGCTGCGCGCCTACTTTGCCCGCGGGGTGAACCTGAGCGACCCGGTGGCGCTGAAAGCCCTGTGCGCCGAAGCGGGCCAGGACGCCGATGCGGCCGAGGCCGCCTGGAACGACCCGCAGTGGAAGTTGGCCCTGAAACAGGCCAACGAGCAGGCCATTGCGGCCGGCGTGTTCGGCGCACCCTTCGTGGTGGTGGACGGCGAGCCGTTCTGGGGCAATGATCGGCAGGCGCAGATTGAGGCTTGGCTCACCGCCGGGCCGCCGCGCGGCTTGGAATAAGGGTGACTGACGAACCTGGCTCCGGCACAGACGAAGGCAAGGCGCTCGCCCTCCGCGAGCTGGCTTGGCTTGTGCCCGGTGCCCAGGGCGGCCCTGCCGAAGTGCTGCCGCGGGTGCAATGGCTGTGCACGCAGTTCTCCGATCTGTTCAGCGCCATGTGGGTGCTGCAGGCCACGCACCAGGGCCTGCCGCGCGAGCTGCTGGCCGCCGCCACGCAGCAGTTCCGCCCCGATTTGCAGGACCTCAGCCGAGACGATGTGGCGGCGCTCTACACCGCGCTGCTGAATGGCGGCCGCCAGGGGTTTGAGGCCGTGCTGCGCTCGCGCCGCAAGGGCGAGCGCAGAAGCGCGGCGGGCCTGGGCTGGGTCAAGGAGTAGCGAGCGCTTCGGCGCGCACGGGGGCGGCCTGGTAGCGCCCGAGCATGTCGGCCCACTGCTTGCGCACCGTCTCCACATTGGCGTGCTTCACATGGCCGTAGCCGCGGATGCGTTCGGGCAGGCGTGCGAGTTGGATCGCCAGTTCCAGGCGTTCGGGGTTCAGGCCCTTCAGCAATGAATCGACGAGGGCCTCGTAGTCGCTGATCAGCTGACGCTCCATGCGGCGCTCGGCGGTGTAGCCGAACACATCCAGCGCACCGCCCCGCAGCCCCTTGAAGCGTGCCAGCACGCGCAGGCCCTGCCACATCCAGCCGCCGAACTTGATCTTCTTGGCGCGACCATCGGGGCCGGGCTTGCTGAACACGGGCGGGGCCATGTGGAAGTCCAGGCCGTCCCAGCGCTCGAACTGGTCCTTCAGGGCCTTTTCGAAGCTGCCGTCGGTGTACAGGCGCGCCACCTCGTACTCGTCCTTGTAGGCCAGCAGCTTGGCGTAGTAACGCGCCACCGCCTTGCTCAGGCGCTCCGGCTTGCCGGCCTCGCCCAGGCGCGCTTCGGCCTCGCGGACCTTGCGCACCAGCACCTCGTAGCGCTCCGCGTAGGCGCTGTCCTGGTAGGCCGTCAGCAAGGCCTTGCGGCGGGCGATCAGGCCCTGCTCGCCATCCAGCTTGTCGCTGGCCAGGCTGAGCTTCACGACCGTGGCGCCGCCCAGGCGTTCCAGCGCAGCTGGTGCGGCGAAGGCCAGGCGGCCGAGGGCGAAGGCGGTCTTGTTGGCCTCGACCGCGACGTTGTTCAGCTCGATGGCGCGCATCAGGGCTGCAAAGCTCACCGGCACCAGCCCGGCCTGCCAGGCCGCGCCCAGCATGACGATGTTGCTGGGCATGGTGTCGCCCAGCAGCTTCTGGGCGATGTTCTGGGCGTCGATGGTCTTGAGCAGCTCGGCCTTCTCACCGGTCGCGAACTTCATCTTCGCCAGCAGCTCGTGGGCGTGCAGGGTGGCGTCCGGGTTGCGCACGAAGGCGGCCGTGGGCAGCTCGTGCGTATTGGCCAGGATGACGGTGCGGCCCGGCTTGACGGTCTGCAGCGCGTCGTTGCTGGCGCCCACCACCAGGTCGCAGGCCAGCAGCACGTCGGCCTGCTGGGTGTCGATGCGCACCTGGTTGAGCAGGTCTTGTGAGGGCGCCACGCGCACGAAGGAAAGCACCGCGCCGCCCTTTTGCGCGAAGCCCATGAAGTCCAGCACCGAGGCGCTCTTGCGCTCCAGGTGCGCGGCCATGGTGATCAGCGCCCCCACCGTCACCACGCCGGTGCCGCCCACGCCGGTCACCAGCATGTCGAACGGCCCGGTCCAGTTCCAGGCGGCGGGCTCGCCGATGGCGTTGAGCTCGCGGGTCAGATCGGCTGCCGTGAAGCTGGCGCCCTGCCGCTTTTTCAGCACCGCGCCGTTGACCGACACAAAGCTCGGGCAGAACCCGTTGACGCAGCTGAAGTCCTTGTTGCAGCTGGTTTGCTCGATGGCGCGCTTGCGGCCCAGATCGGTTTCCACCGGGATGACGGACAGGCAGTTGCTCGCCTGGCCGCAGTCGCCGCAGCCCTCGCACACCTGCTCGTTGATGAAGAGGCGGCGCGGCGGGTCCGGGAACTCCTTCTTCTTGCGGCGGCGGCGCTTTTCGGCGGCGCAGGTCTGGTCGTAGATCAGGGCGGTGACGCCCTTGATCTCGCGCAGCTCGCGCTGCACGGCGTCGAGCTCACTGCGGTCGTGGAAGGTGGTGCCGGGCGGGAACAGGGCGCGGTGGTCGTCGTACTTCTCGATCTCGTCGCTGACGATGGCCACGCGCTTGACGCCCTCGGCTTCGATCTGGCGGGCGATCTGCGGCACGCTGGTGGAGCCGTCGACGGGCTGGCCGCCGGTCATCGCCACCGCGTCGTTGTAGAGGATCTTGTAGGTCAGCGTGGCCTTGGCCGCGATGGCCTGGCGGATGGCCAGATAGCCCGAGTGGTAGTAGGTGCCGTCGCCCAGGTTCTGGAACACGTGTGGCGCGTTGCTGAAGCGCTGCTGCGCCACCCAGTCCACGCCCTCGGCGCCCATCTGCACAAGGCCCGAGGTGCTGCGCTCCATCCAGTTGGCCATGAAGTGGCAGCCGATGCCGGCCAGCGCGCGCGAGCCCTCGGGCAGCTTCGTCGAGCTGTTGTGCGGGCAGCCCGAGCAGAAGTAGGGCAGGCGGCGCGTGGCGTCGGCGGCGTTGCTCAGCACCTGCGGGGCAGTGAAGTCCACCACCAGGTGGCGGCGGTCCAGCGCGGGGTTCAGGCGCGCCAGCCATTCGGCCACCACGGCCATGATGCGGCTGGGGCGCAGCTCGCCCAGTTCGGAGAGCAGGCGCTGGCCGTTCTCATCCGTCTTGCCCACCACCCGCGGACGCTGGAAGGCGGGCAAATGGAACAGCAGGTCCTTGATCTGGCGCTCGACCACTGGCGCCTTTTCCTCAATCACCAGCAGGTCCGTCAGGCCCTGGGCGAACTCCGCCATGCGCGTGGCCTCCAGCGGGTAGACCAGGCCGACCTTGTAGACCCGCACGCCAGCCGCGGCCAGGGCATTGGGGTCCAGATCGAGGCGGCGCAGCACCTCCATGAAGTCGTAATGCGCCTTGCCCACCGTCACGATGCCCAGCGTGGCGGCCGGGCTGGCGACGATGTGCTTGTCCACCGAGTTCAGCTTGGCAAAGGCGCGCACCGCATCCAGCTTGTGCGCCAGCCGACTTTCCAGGTCCAGCGAGGGCAGATCCACCAGGCGGATGTGAAGGTTCGTGGCGGGCTGGTAGTCCACCGGCAGGGTGAAGTCCATCGGCACGGCGTCCAGGTCCACCGTCATGCCGCTTTCCACCACTTCGGAAATCGCCTTGAAACCGACCCAGTTGCCGCTGAAGCGGCTCAGCGCCCAGCCGTACAAGCCGAACTCCAGGTACTCGGCCACATTGCCCGGGTGCAGCACCGGCATGAACCAGGCTTGCAGGGCCAGGTCGCTCTGGTGCGGCATCGACGAAGACACGCAGCCGTGGTCGTCGCCGCACACCACCAGCACGCCGCCCTGCGCGCTGCTGCCGTAGACATTGCCGTGCTTGAGGGCATCGCCGGCGCGGTCCACCCCCGGGCCCTTGCCGTACCACATGGCAAACACGCCTTCGACGCGGCGCTCGGGATCCAGCGCGGCGCGCTGAGTGCCCAGGCAGGCGGTGGCGGCCAGGTCTTCGTTGATGGCGGGCAGGAACTCGACATCGGCAGAGGCCAGGAACTTCTTCGCCTTCCACATCTGCTGGTCCACCATGCCCAGGGGCGAGCCGCGGTAGCCGCTGACGAAGCCGGCGGTGTTGAGGCCGGCCTTTTCGTCCAGCTTCTTCTGCATCAGGGGCAGGCGTACCAGAGCTTGCGTGCCGGTCAGGAAAACGGCACCGCTGTCGGCGGCCAGGTTGTCGCTGAGCTGGTAGGGGCGCAGGGCTTCGGGGGCGTGGGACATGGCGGCAGACGGGCGTGGGCGCGGAGGGCGAGATTTTTCGAGAACTGACTCGGTGAGTGTTTGCTGAATGGCTCTGGATTGGCGGAGATTGGAGAGAATTTCTCTCAAAGGAGCCGTTGATGGCAAATGAACGTTTCGATCGCGCCACCGCGCTGATTCTGGAAGCCCTGCAAGACGATGCCCGCCTGTCCACCCAGGCCCTGGCCGACAAGGTGGGGCTTTCGCCCACGCCGGTGTGGCGGCGCGTCAAGGAGCTGGAGGAGAGTGGCGTGATCCGCCGCCAGGTGGTCCTGGTGGACCGCGAGAAGCTGGGGCTGTCGATCTGTGTGCTGGCCAATGTCAGCCTGGTGCGGCATTCGGAAGGCGCGGTCGAGCAGTTCGAGGCCCTGGTGCGCACCAGCCGCGAGATCATCGAATGCCATGGCATCACCGGCGAGGCCGATTACGTCATCAAAGTGGTGGTGCCGGACATGAAGGCCTACGACCAGTTCCTGCAGACCCAGGTGTTCAAGGTGCCCGGTGTGGCCAGTGTGCGCAGCAATGTGGTGCTGCGGGAGGTGAAGTACGAAACCGCGTTGCCGGTGATCTAACCGCAGGGCGGCGCGGTCGAAGCCTGTCTGTCAGGCATGCCGGGGGGCGGACCGGCTATAAGCATGGCCTTGCCGCATCGGCCCCGAGGCCACCGCCATGCAGATCGCCATCGTCGATGACAACGCCGTCAACCTTGCGCTGCTGCGCGGCCTGGTGCGGCAACTGGGCGAGGTCCAGTCCGTGGAGTTCCTCGATCCGCGCGAAGGGCTGGCTTGGGTCTGTGCCCACCCGGTGGATCTGTTGATCCTGGACTACCAGATGCCGGAACTGGACGGTCTGGGCTTTTTGCGGGCCTTCCGCGCAGAGCCCGAGCGCAGCGAGGTGCCGGTACTGATGGTCACTGCCGACCACGAACTGCCGTTGCGCTACCAGGCCTTGCAAGAGGGCGCGAGTGACTTCCTGACCAAACCAGTGGACCGGGTGGAGTTCCAGGCGCGGGCGCGCAATTTGCTGGCACTGCGCCGCTCGCAGATCGAGATGGCCTCGCGCGCGCAATGGCTGGCCACGGAGGTGGCCAAGGCCACGGCCACCATCCTGGCGCGCGAGCAGGAAACCATCGTGCGGCTGGCGCGTGCGGCCGAGTACCGCGACCCCGAGACCGGCGCGCATGTGCTGCGCATGGCGCATTACGCGCGCCTGATCGCCGCCCGACTGGGCGTGTCCGAGGCCGAGCAGGACTTGCTGCTGCATGCGGCGCCGATGCATGACATCGGCAAGGTCGGCACGCCGGACCAGATCCTGCTCAAGCCCGGCCGCCTGACACCGGAGGAGCTGGTCATCATGCGCCAGCATGCGCAGATCGGCCACGACATCCTGGCTGGCAGCGCCAGTCCGTACCTCCAGGCAGCGGCGCTGATCGCGCTGCACCACCACGAACGATGGGATGGCGGGGGCTACCCGAACGGGCTGCGCGGCGAAGACATTTCGCTGATGGGCCGCATCGTGGCGGTGGCCGATGTGTTCGACGCCTTGACCTCGGTGCGGCCCTACAAGCCGGCCTGGTCCTTGGAACGGGCTGCCGACTTTCTGCGCGAACACGCCGGCAGCCACTTCGACCCGCGCTGCGTCGACGCCTTCTTGCAGTCTTGGTCGAGCGTTCTGGAGATCCAGGCGCGCTACCGCGATGAACCCCTGGAAACCCAACCGCAGGAGCTGCTGTGAAAACGGTGCAAGTGATGCTGGATTCGTCTGTCGATGCCGCGGCCTTGCAGCCCTTGCAAGCCCTGCAGCCGCAATTGGTGCTGGTGTTTGGCTCGGTGGCGCGGTTGTCGGAACCAGAGCTGCTGCCGCGCTTGCGCGCTGCCCTGCCGCAGGCGCAATGGCTGGGTTGCAGCACGGCGGGAGAGATCGCGCAGCAGGGGGTCAGCGAAGAGGGCCTGGTGCTGACGGGCCTGCGCTTTGCGCACCCGCGCCTGCGCCAGGCTGTCACCGATCTGCAGGGCATGGCCGACTCCCGTTCCGCCGGCCAGCGACTGGGCGCGCAGCTGCGGCTGGAGCTGGACGGGCAGGCTCTGCGCCATGTGCTGCTGTTCGGGCAGGGCGTGCATATCAACGGCAGCTCCCTGATCGAAGGCCTGCAAGCCGAAGTGGGCGCACAGGTGCAGGTTTCGGGTGGCCTGGCAGGAGACGGCGGAGCGTTCAAGCGCACGCTCACCCTGAGCAACCAGGCGGTCTCGGACCGCCAGCTGGTGGCGCTGGGCTTTTACGGCACGGATGCGCTGGTGCGGCACGGCAGCTTCCATGGCTGGCAGCCCTTTGGCCCGGCGCGCAAGGTCACACGCAGCCAGGGCAATGTGCTGTACGAGCTGGACGGGGAGTCCGCACTGGCCATCTACAAGCGCTACCTGGGCGACTACGCGCAGGGCTTGCCGGCCACGGGCCTGCTGTTTCCATTCGAGATGCTGGGCGCCAACCAGCAGGCGCTCGGCCTGATCCGCACCATCCTCGGCGTGGACGAGGCAGCCGGCAGCCTCGTGCTGGCGGGGGACATTGAGCAGGACGGTTACCTGCGCCTCATGCACGCTTCCACCGACTCCCTCGTGGATGGTGCGGAGGCGGCCGCCAACGCCTTGTTCGACAGCGGACCCGTGGCGGGCGATCAGCTGGCGCTGCTGGTGTCCTGCGTGGGCCGCAAGCTGGTCATGGGCGCGCGGGTGGACGAGGAGGTCGAGGCGGCGGCCGATGTCCTGGGCAGCCATGCCTGCGTCACGGGCTTCTACTCCTACGGGGAAATCAGTCCCGACCTGCAGGGGCAGCAATGCCACCTGCACAACCAGACCATGACCATCACCCTGCTGGCCGAGCGCGCCTGAATGGACGTCGCGGCGCTGTTCCGGCAGAAGCTGCTGGCCCGGCAGCTGCGCCGCAGCCTGCGCCTGGAAGGGCCGCAGGACCTGGCCGCGCTGCAGGCCGAGTTGGCTGCCAGCGCCTCGCCCCGGCTGCAGGCCCTGGCCGAGGGCTTGCCCTTGTTCTTCGAGCGCGTGGGTGAGGCCTACGAGCAGGCCGAGCGCGACCTCGTGCTGCGCACTCGCAGCCTGGAGCTCTCCAGCGCGGAGCTCGGTGCCGTCAACGAACGCCTGCGCCAGGAGGCCGATGCGCAACGCGCCGTGCTGGAAGCCCTGCGCGGCACCAGCAACGACCTGCTGGCCCGCTTTGGCCGGCCGCTGCTGGCACCCAAGGACACCGACCTCCTCGCCATCAGCGCCCTGCTGGGCGAGCTGGTGGACGAGCGCGAGCGCGCCCAGTACCAACTGGCCGCCAACGAGGAGCGTTTCCGCAGTCTGCTGGCCAATCTGCCCGGCTGCGTGTACCGCGCCACCGCCAGCGAGCCCCCGCGCCTGGTGCTGCTGTCGGAGGGCATCGCCACCCTCACGGGCTACCCCGCCGCCGACTTCTTGGAGGGGCGCCGCGACCTGCTCAGCCTGATCCACCCCGAGGACCTGCCCGCCGCCACGGCCGAGCTCAAGCGCGCCCTGGCAGAGCGGCGGCCCTATGCGCAGGAGTACCGCTTGGTGCGGGCGGACGGCAGCCTGCGCTGGGTGCAGGGGCGCGGCCAGGCGGTGCGCAGCGCCACCGGCAAGCCCTTGTTCTTAGATGGCTTCATCCTGGACGACCACGCGGCCCAACTGGCGCAGCAGGAGGCCTTGCGCACGCGCCAGCAGTTGGTGGACGCGATCGAAGCGCTGGATGTCGGTTTCGCGATGTACGACGAGCAGCAGTGCCTCGTCATCTGCAACAGCCGCTTCAAACAGTTCTACCCGGCCATCGCCGACCTGCTACAGCCGGGAGCGGCCTATGCCACGCTCACGCGGGAGCTCGGACGCCGCAGCGGTCTCGCACCCGAGGCGCTGGAAGCTTTCGTCAACGAGCGTGTGCAGCGCCTGCGCCATGGCCGGGGGGTAGCGGAGGCCTGGGAGGGCGAGGTCTGGCTGCGCCTGGACGACAGCCATACGCCCCAGGGCATGACGGTCAGCCTGCGCACCGATGTGACGGCCATGAAGCGCCTGATGCTGGAGCTGACCGAGGCCAAGGAAGCCGCCGAGGCGGCCTTGCGGGTGAAGAGCGACTTCCTGGCCAACATGAGCCACGAAATCCGCACGCCCATGAACGGCATCCTGGGCATGACGGATCTGGCGCTGCAGACCGAGCTCAGTGAAGAGCAGCGCGAGTACCTGCAGCTGGTGAAAAGCTCGGCCGATGCATTGCTGGTGATCGTCAATGACATCCTCGACTACTCGAAGCTGGAGGCCGGCAAGCTGCAGGTGGAGGCGGTGGACTTCGAGCTCTCCCGCCTGCTGGCCGATGTGGTGCGCCCGCTGGCGCTGCAGGCGCAGGACAAGGGCGTCGAGCTGCTGCTGCACATTGACCCCCGGCTGCCGGAACGATGCGTCGGGGACCCCATCCGCCTGCGCCAGGTGCTGACGAATCTGGTGGGCAATGCCGTCAAGTTCACCGCGCAGGGCGAGGTGCGAGTCGAGGTGCTGCCAAGGCCCGACGATTCCCAGCAGGTCCAGTTCTGGGTGCAGGACACCGGGATCGGCATCGCCGACGACAAGCTCACCCAGGTGTTCGAGGCCTTCAGCCAGGCCGACAGCTCCACCACCCGTCGCTATGGGGGCACCGGCCTCGGGCTGGCCATCAGCCAGCGCCTGGTGGGTCTGATGGGGGGGCGCATCGAGGTCACCAGTGTGCCTGGAGGGGGCTCCACTTTCAGCTTCCAGCTCCCCTTGTGCCACGCGTTGCGCCCCTTGGAAGCGCCGGCGCCAGTGCTGCAGGGCACGCGCGTGTTGCTGGCCGCGCCTGCCGGCGCCGCGAACGAGTGGACCGCCGAGCTGCTGCAGGCCTGGGGGGCGCAGGTGCAGTGCGTGCCCGACGGCGTGCAGTTGGAGATTGCCCTTGCTACGGAGGGGGCGTTCGATCTGATCCTGGCCGCTGCCGAACTGCCCCAGATGGGCTTTCAGGAACTGGTGGCGGCCCTTCAATCTCGACCCAGTCTGCTGCGGCGCACCGTGGCCATCGTGCCCTTGCGGGTTCTGCGCCAGTTCGCGGCCGATGGGGCCGCCCGGGGTGTGGGCGGCGTGGTCTCCTACCCGCTCGACCCCGGCCCCTGGCGCGACACCCTGGTGCGGGTGCTCCAAGGGCGCCCGGCCGCCAGCCCCCGCCCCTCGCCCGCCCATGGTCCGGACCCGCGTTCCCTGCACATCCTGCTGGCCGAGGACAACCTGGTGAACCAGACCCTGGCCCTGCGCCTGCTGGCCAAACTCGGTCACCGCGTGGAATTGGCCACCGACGGGCTGGAGGTCGTGGCCCTGCACCGGCGCTCCGACTACGACCTCATCCTCATGGATCTGCAGATGCCGCACCTGGGCGGGCTGGAAGCTGCGGCGCAGATCCGTGCGCAGGAGCAAGAGCTCGGTCGCCCGCGCACGCCCATCCTGGCCCTGACGGCCAACGTGCTGCCGGGTTTTCGCGAGCGATGCCAGTCTGTCGGCATGGATGGTTTTGTGGGCAAGCCGATCGAAGTGGCCATGTTGCGCAGCGAGATGCAACGGGTGCTGGGTCCGCGGGCGGCACCTCCCGCCCAGGAGGCCCCTGACACCCCGCCGGCCGATACCGGAGCCCCGGTCTGGCATCGCCAGCAACTGCTCGAGAGGGTGGGGGGGGACGAGGGGCTGCTGGCTGAGCTGATGCACATGTTCCTGACCGACGCGCCCGCGCGACTGCAGGCCTTGGTGGGGGCCGTACAAGCCCAGGATGGCGCCCTGGCTGCGCGGGAGCTGCACAGCCTGGCGGGATCGGCCGGCAATCTGGCCACACCGGAGTTGCTGCAAGCGGCCCGCGCAGCCGAGACGCTCGCGCGGCAGGGCAATTGGCAGGCGTTGGCCGGGCAGTTACCCCTCCTGGATTCGGCCCTGCAGCGGCTTCAGGGCGAGGTGCAGGGCGGCTGACCCGGTCCGTCCGATCGGTGCCCCAGCGGCACTGGCCATGCGGCGCTCACGCCACACTTTGTTGTGAAAAAACTGCGAATGTGGGCGGCCTAGGGTTTGTCGCCCACCGGCTGTTACCAAACGGTCAAAAACTGCCTGAACAATCGGCGGCCATTGATTCATCTTCCCGGCCGCCGGCGCTGGGTTCGCCCTTGCAGCGAACTTCAGATTCCCCGGTGGCCGGTTTGCGTCTAGCCCTACGCGTTTCTACTTAGGAGTTTTCACCGATGAGCACGTCTCTCTTTGCCCGCAATGCCCTGGCGGTTGCGGTGGCCATCGTGGCCGCCGCCCCCGCGCTGGCGCAGAACACCACCGCCGCTGTCGGTGGCCGCGTGCTCTCGCCGGACGGCAAGCCGGTGGCCGGTGCCACCGTGGTGGTCCTGCACCGCGAATCCGGGTCGACGGTGACCCTGACCACCGATGCCGATGGCCGCTATTCCTCGCGCGGCCTGCGCGTGGGTGGCCCCTACACCATCACGGTGAGCAAGGGCGGTGAAAAGAGTGTCAACGACGAGGTCTACCTCGCGCTGGCGGAGACCACCATGGTGGACTTGCGTTTGGGTGCGGCCCAGACCCAGTTGGAACAGGTGGTGGTCACTGGCTCCGCCGCCGCGAACAGCAAGTTCGGTTCGGGCTCGATGGGTGCCGGCACGCAGATCGGCCGTCAGGACCTGGAGACCTACGCCTCGATCCAGCGCAATCTGCAGGACTATGTGCGCAACGACCCGCGCATTTCGCAGACCGACAAGGAGCGTGGCGAGATTTCGGCCGTCGGTCAGAACACCCGGTACAACTCGGTCACGATCGACGGTGTCCGCACCAACGACACCTTCGGCCTAGAGGCGAACAACCTGCCGACCATCAAGCAGCCGATCTCGATCGACGCGATCCAGGCGGTGCAGGTCAGCCTGTCCAACTACGACGTCACCCAGCAGGGCTACACGGGTGCCAGCATCAATGCCGTGACCAAGTCCGGCACCAACGAGTTCCACGGCAGCGTCTACGGCGTGTACCGCGACTCCAACATGGCCGGCCAACGCTACAACCGCTCGACCGGCGTGTACAGCGCACCGCCCCCCTCGCGCGACAAGACCTACGGCTTCACGCTGGGCGGCCCGATCATCAAGGACACGCTGTTCTTCTTTGCCAACTACGAGAAGCTGGAAACTCCGCGCAATGCGCCGACCTTCGGCCCCGTGGGCAGCAGCCTGATCAGCTCCGGCATCACCAACGAGCAGATCGCCGCCGCCCAGGCCGCCGCCACCAGCAAGTACGGCATGGACATCGGCAAGCCCTGGGAGCCGAGCGCCGTGCTGACCTCGGTCGAGGACAAGATGGTGAAGCTCGACTGGAACATCAGCGAGAAGCACCGTGCCAGCGTCCGCTACTCGAAGACGGAGCAGTCCGACCCGATCTTCCCGTTCACTACCGCGGCCAACGGCCTGGCGCTGGATTCGCACTTCTACACCACGGTCAAGACGCTGGAGACCAAGGTCGCTCAGTGGTTCGCTGACTGGACCGAAGACTTCACGACCGAGCTGAAGATCAGCCAGCGCGATTACTCGGCCGTCCACAACAACAACGCCGACCTGCCTCAGGTCAGCCTTGTGTACACGGCCTCGGGTCAGCCCGACCGCACCCTGCGTTTCGGTCAGGAGGAATCGCGTCACTTCAACCGCCTGGCCACCAAGACCACGAACAGCTACTTCGCCGGCAACCTTTTCATGGGTGACCATGAGCTGAAGGCCGGTTTCGATGCCGAGCAGAACGACGTCTTCAACGCGTTCCAGCGGGGTTCCAAGGGCGTGTATGAGTTCCGGGGTACGGACCCGATTGCGCTCTTCCTGGCCGGCACGCCGACGCTGTACAGCGTGCAGCTGCCGCTGGCCGGCAAGACGCTGGAAGATGGCGCTGCCAACTTCGGCGTGAACAACCTCGGCCTGTTCATGCAGGACACCTGGACGGTGAGCAACAAGCTCACGCTGAACGCCGGTGTCCGCGTCGATCGCCTGACGGTCGATGGAGCCCCGATCCGCAATGCAGACGCAAGCGCCGCATTCGGCTTTGACAACACCCGCACCATGGATGGTGCCAAGCTGGTGCAGCCGCGCTTCGGCTTCAACTATGCGTTCGACGCTGTCGAGAAGCGCAAGTCGCAGGTGCGCGGTGGCTTCGGTCTGTTTGGCGGCGCGGCCCCCACGGTGTGGATCACCAACCCCTTCCAGAACACGGGCGTGGCGATTTACAACCCCTCGTGCTCGACCACCGGCAACAACATCTGCCCGAGCGATCTGCGCTTCACCAAGGACACCAGCAAGCAGCCGGACATCACAGGCGTGGTGCCAGCCTCGGCGGTCGACTTCGTGTCGCCCGACGCGAAGCAGCCGTCGGTCTGGAAGATGAACCTGGCCTGGGACACCGAGCTCCCGGTGGCCGGTTTGACCTTTGGCGCCGAGTGGCTGTACACGAAGGTCAAGGACAGCCTGTACTACCGCCATCTGAACCTGGGTTCGGTGGTGGCCAAGGCGCCGGACGGCCGTGACATGTACTGGAGTGCCAACGGCCTGGATGCCGACTGCTGGACCGGTGGCACCACCCCCGTCACGGCTGCGCGCCCTGGTTGTGCAGGTCGCGGTGTGACCAAAGCCAACGCCTTGGCGCGCTTTACCAACGTGTTGCTGCTAGACGGTACCGACAAGGGCGGCGGCAATGCGCTCACCCTGTCGCTGTCGCAACGCCCGATGCCGGGCCTGAGCTGGAGCGCGGCCTACACCCGCACCAGCGCCACGGAGGTCAGCCCGCTGACGTCGACGACCTCGAACTCGGGCTGGCTGAACCGTGCGGTTTACAACCAGAACGAGAACACGGCGTCGAACTCGAACTACCTGATCCAGAACCGCTTCAATGCGAATGTGTCCTGGTCCAAGGCCCTGATCGGCTCCCTCAAGACCACCTTCGGCGTGACCTATGAGGGCCGTAGCGGCAAGCCCTACAGCTGGGTCTTCAACAACGACATGAACGGTGATGGCGTGTCGGCCAACGACCTGCTGTACATCCCGGCCAGTTCCAGCGAGGTGGTGTTCACGGGCAGCACCGTCAACGGTCGCACCCCTGAGCAGCGCTTCTGGGACGTGGTCGATGCCAACAAGGAACTGCGCAATTCGAAGGGTCGCGTGGTGGAGCGCAATGGCTCGTTCGCTGGTTTCACCAACAGCTTCGACCTGCGCCTGAGCCAGGAAGTGCCGAGCTTCTTCAAGGGTCACAAGGGCACGCTGTCCCTCGACATCCTGAACTTCGGCAACCTGCTGAACCGTCGCTGGGGTCGTATCGACGAGATCAACTTCCCGTCTACGCGCCGATTCGTGAACTTCAACGGCGTGACGGCCGACGGCAAGATGGTCTACAACGTCACGACGCCGGACGACTTCATCACTCGCCAGAACAAGGGCGAGTCGCAGTGGGCCATGCAAGTCACGGCACGCTACGAGTTCTGATCCGGTTCAGGCCGTTCTTTCAGGCAAACCAAGGGCCCGCAGCGCGGGCCCTTTTTTCTTGGCTGCGTCGACCGCTCACTCGATCGTGAGCACCACCTTGACGCTGCTGTCGACGGCCGCCTTCTCGATATAACCCACCGCGTCGGCATGGGTGCCAACGAACTTCTTCACCTCGGCCGCGTTCGCGAGTTCCTTGGGAGGTGTGGCCTTGCCCGAGAAGGCCAGTCGCGCCCACGTGGCCTTGACCTGGCTGGCCGATTTGCCAGCGCCCTTGGCATAGAACTGGTCGCGTGCGGCGTTCGCCTCGGGCAGGTCCAGGGCCTGGCTCAGGCCGCCGGGGAGGCTGCTGGACTTGCCGAGGAAAAAGGCGGCGACCTGCTCGGTGCTGAGACTGTCCAAGCCGGCCTTGGGGTTGACGACCACGGCCACCTGGGCCTGTGCGGCGGTGCAGGTCAGGAGTGTGAGTGCAAGGGTGCGAAGCGGCAGCATGGCGAACTCCCTCAGAACACCAGGTCGTAGGCCAGGCTGATCAGCCGGTTGTCGCCGGTCAGCGCGCTGGGGCTGCGGTCACGCACCCGGTCCCATTGCAACTTCACGGCGCCGCCCTTGTGCAGGTCGTAGCGCAGGGCCAGCGTGCGGGTGCTCAGAGTGACGGGGACGTAGCTGTCGAGGTCGAAGTCGCTGCGCTCGGCGTAGCGGCTCATGCCGGCCGTGAGGGTGAAGTGACCAAACTGGCGGCCCAGGGTGGCGAGCCAGAAGCGCGCGTCATAGCCAGCCGCTTCCATGCGCGAGGCCTTGCCGAACTCGCTGCGCCACTGCCACTCGTCCCAGTCGCCGTTCAGCACCAGGCCGAGAAAGCTCTGGCTGGCACGCGTGCGGCCGTTGTAGAGCTCGGCCTGTTCGCCGCTGGCGCGGTCGCGCACGCCGAAGTTCGATCGTGTGTAGCTGATGCGGCCGGTGAACCAGTCGCGGCTGAGCTCGGCCGAGAGGCCGCGGATGCCACCCCAGCGCACTTCCTGCGCTTCGTCGATGAAGATCGTGTAGTACGGGTTCTTGCGGCTCGTTTCACTGCCGGTGTAGAGCTCGCTGCGCAGGGTCCAGTCGCCCAGGCTGCGCGTGTTGCTGAGGCTGGCACCGTTGTAGTTCACGACGTCCCAGCCGTAGACGTCGGGGCTCGGGCGCACGGTGTTGTAGGCGAAGCCCACGTCCTGGAAGTCCGAGTAGTAGTACAGCGGGATGCGCTTGCGCCCCAACTGCAGCTTCCACTCGGGCGTGGGGCTGTAGCTGATGTACGCCCACTCCAGATTGGCGTGCTGATTCTTGAGCGTGCGCGCGCTGACCTGTGCCACAGCGCTGAGCTGCTTGCTCAAGCGCCACTCTCCCTGCACGCCGGCTCGCGTCTCCTGGTCGAGTTCCCAGTCATCGCGGTAGACCGCGCCATGGCCCCAGTCCACGATGCTGCGCGTGCAGGCCTCCTGGTAGCGCGGCGCCACGGCTTCGGTGGCTACGCAGCCACCGCTGCTGCGGCCGAGCACCAATGAAGCGAAGCCCGTGAGCTTGAACTCCTGCGCCAAGGCCGGTGCGGCCGCCAGCAGGGCCAAGCCCAGACCCATCCATCCCTTCAGCACTCGGGCACGACGAACACGCATCGCAAGCTCCTGGCAAGTTGCCCCGGATGGGGGCCGTGGACGCTTTGTACTCGGCCCGGGTGTGGGTGGCGAGCGCAGGCGCGGCAGCTGTGCCGGTCCGGCAACAGTGACAGCCTGCCGTCAGCCTGTGCGCGCCCCGAACAGGGCCGTGCCGATGCGCAGCCAGTTTGCCCCTTCGGCCACGGCGGCCTCCAGGTCTGCGCTCATGCCCATGCTCAGGGTGTCCAGCTGCAGGCCTTGACGGTTGAGCTCCTGCATCAGGTCGGCCAGGCGGCGGTGCGCTTCGCGCTGCGACTCGAAGTCCGCAGCCGGGGCGGGAATGGCCATCAGACCCCGCAGGCGCAGCTGGGGCAGGGTGGACACGGCGCGAGCCAGCTCCAGGCAATCCGGCGGGCTGACGCCATGCTTGCTGTCTTCACCGCTGATGTTGACCTGCAAGCAAATCTGCAGCGGTGCCCGTTCGGGCGGTCGCTGGCTGCTCAGGCGCTCGGCAATGCGCAGCCGGTCCACGCTGTGCACCCAGTCGAAGGCCTCGGCCACCACGCGGGTCTTGTTGGCCTGCAAGGGGCCGATCAGGTGCCAGATCGGTGGGGGTCGCAGATCGGCCAGCGCGGTCATCTTGTCCAACGCTTCCTGGACATAGTTCTCGCCAAAGTGGCGTTCGCCCAGCGCATGGGCCGCACGAATGGCTTCAGCGGGCTGCGTCTTGCTCACGCACAGAAGTTGCACCGTGTGGGCAGGGCGACCGTACAGCGCGCAAGCCTCGTGCATGCGGGCATGCACGCTGCGCAGGCGCGCCGGCAGGTCGGAAAAACGGGGGTCGGAAAGCTCGGAAGGGGTCGCCATAATGGTCCGCAGCCTACTCTGTGAACACCACCATGGACATCACCCAGCTGCTTGCGTTCTCGGTCAAGAACAAGGCCTCGGACTTGCACCTCTCGGCCGGCCTGCCGCCCATGATCCGTGTACACGGGGACGTGCGCCGCATCAACGTTGAGGCGCTCGACCACCGCGGCGTGCACGACATGGTGTACGACATCATGAACGACAGCCAGCGCAAGGTCTATGAAGACACACTGGAAGTCGACTTCTCGTTCGAGATCCAGGGGCTGGCGCGCTTTCGTGTCAATGCCTTCAATCAGAACCGTGGCGCTGGCGCGGTGTTCCGCACGATTCCCAGCAAGATCCTGACCCTGGAGCAGCTGGGCGCACCAAAGGTGTTTGCCGACCTGGCGCTGCGCCCGCGCGGCATGGTGCTGGTGACGGGACCGACCGGTTCGGGCAAGTCCACCACCCTGGCCGGCATGGTCAACCATCTGAACGAGAACGAGTACGGGCACATCCTCACCATCGAGGACCCGATCGAATTCGTGCACGAGAGCAAGAAGTGCCTGATCAACCAACGTGAGGTCGGTCCACACACCCTGAGCTTCGCCAACGCCCTGCGCAGCGCGCTGCGCGAGGACCCGGACGCGGTGCTGGTGGGTGAGATGCGCGACCTGGAAACCATCCGCCTGGCGCTGACCGCGGCAGAAACCGGTCACCTGGTGTTCGGTACCTTGCACACCTCGTCGGCTGCGAAGACGGTGGACCGTATCGTCGACGTGTTCCCCGCGGCCGAGAAAGACATGGTGCGCGCGATGCTGTCCGAATCCCTGGTGGCGGTGATCTCGCAGACCCTGTGCAAGCTCAAAGACGGCAGCGGCCGGGTGGCGGCGCACGAAATCATGATCGGCACTTCGGCCATCCGCAACCTGATCCGCGAGAACAAGGTGGCGCAGATGTACTCGGCCATCCAGACCGGCCAGGGCCAGGGCATGCAGACGCTCGACCAGAACCTCACCGAACTGGTGCGGCGCAACGTCATCAGCCCCGCCGAAGCCCGCGCCAAGGCCAAGTTCCCGGAAAACTTCCCGGGCTGAGACCGGACCAAGCCGAACCCTGAGGACTCGGCGCCGCCGGTCGATGCGGGCCGGCATGCAAGCCGGCCCTTGGAGAGCTGGTGAAAGGATTGAGAAACCATGGAACGCGACCAGGCATCCAAATTCATCAACGACCTGCTGCGCCTGATGGTCAGCCGCAAGGGCTCGGACCTGTTCCTGACCGCCGAGTTCCCGCCCGCCATCAAGGTGGACGGCAAGATCACCAAGGTCAGCCCGCAGCCGCTGACCGGCCAGCACACCATCCAGCTGGCGCGGGCGATCATGAATGACAAGCAGACGGCGGAGTTCGAGCGCACCAAGGAGTGCAACTTCGCGATCTCACCGCAAGGCATCGGCCGCTTCCGCGCCAATGCCTTTGTGCAGCAAGGCAATGTGGGCTTGGTGCTGCGCACGATTCCGGCCACGCTGCCTACCGTGGCGAGCATGGACCTGCCGCCCATCCTCAACGAGTTGGTGCAGACCAAGCGCGGCCTGATCATCCTGGTGGGCGGTACGGGCTCCGGCAAGAGCACGACGCTGGCGGCCATGATCGACCACCGCAATGAGACCAGCTACGGTCACATCATCACCATCGAGGATCCGGTCGAGTTCGTGCATCCGCACAAGAACTGCGTGATCACGCAGCGCGAGGTCGGCATCGATACCGACGGCTGGGAAGCGGCGCTGAAGAACACCCTGCGTCAGGCGCCCGATGTGATCCTGATGGGTGAAATCCGCGACCGCGAAACCATGGACCATGCCGTGGCCTTCGCCGAAACCGGCCACCTCTGCATGGCCACCCTGCACGCCAACAGCGCCAACCAGGCGCTGGACCGCATCATCAACTTCTTCCCGGAAGAGCGGCGCACGCAGCTGCTGATGGACTTGTCGCTCAACCTCAAGGCCCTGGTCTCCCAGCGCCTGCTGCCGCGCCGTGAGGGCAAGGGCCGCGTCGCGGCTGTCGAGATCCTGATCAATACGCCGCTGATCTCCGAGCTGATCTTCAAGGGCGAAGTGGGCGACATCAAGGACGTCATGAAGCGCTCGCGCGAACTCGGCATGCAGACCTTCGACCAGGCGCTCTTCGACCTCTACGAGGCCGGCCGGGTGACCTATGAGGACGCCCTGCGCAATGCCGACTCGGTCAACGACCTGCGGCTCAACATCAAGCTCAACAGCGAGCGCGCACGCAGCGGCGATCTCAGTTCGGGCACCGAACACCTGACCATCGTCTGAGCAGCTGAGGCATCATCCGCAGCTTTGCTGCCGACCTGCCTTGCCCATGCGTCTGCTTCCTGCCGCTCTTGCCTGCACCCTGCTGGCGCTTTCGCTCTCGGCCCCGGCGGGCCCCATCATCGAAACCCGGCTGCCGCCTCAACAAGGCGCAGCGGGTGGGCAGGATCCCTTCGAACCTGCCCAGCCGGAGGCTCGCAAGCAATGGCAGGCGGGGCGCGTGGCGCTGGGTCAGGGCGATCTGAAGACCGCCGAGGCCGCCTTCAAGCAGGCGACCCAGCTGGATGCCAA
>JBDHSJ010000039.1:0-25164 GCA_039808065.1 Burkholderiaceae bacterium
TTCCTGCGCCACGCGGTAGAGGATGCCGCGGCGCAGGCGCGAGCACAGGCTGCAGGTGGTCTTGCCCTCGGGGATCAGCTTCTTGACGATGCTGTAGGTGTCCTGCTCCTCGATGTGGAAGGGCACGCCGATGGACTGCAGGTAGGTGGGCAGCACCTCTTCCGGGAAGCCGGGCTGCTTCTGGTCGAGGTTCACGGCCACGATGTCGAAGGAGATCGGGGCGCGCTGGCGCAGATTGATCAGGATGTCGAGCAGGGCGTAGCTGTCCTTGCCGCCGCTCAGGCAGACCATGACCTTGTCACCCTCTTCAATCATGTTGAAGTCGGTGATCGCCTCACCCACCTGACGGTGCAGGCGCTTGCTGAGCTTGTTCAGCTCGTGGGTGGCTTTGTCTTTGTTGCTCATGGTCTTTACTTGATGCCAAACACTTCGACGCCGACTGCATCGCAATCCGGATAGACATCCGGCTTTTCCGTACTCACGCGTGCGGCCCGTACCTTGGGGTGCTCCAGCATGCGCGCCAGCACGGCGTCGCAAAGGGTTTCCTGCAGATGGATGTGGCCGTGCGACACGTACTCGGCAATCGTGCGGCGCATGAAGTCGTAGTCCACCACCTCGTCCAACTCGTCGGTCTGCGGCGTGGTTTCGGCCAGCGGCACGTAGAGGTCCACATTGATGAGCACGCGCTGCTCGCCGCGCTTTTCGAAGTCGTGCACGCCGATGTTGATCCAGACCTCGTAATTGCGCAGGAACAGGCGCCGGCAGTTGAGCAGGCTGGGGTGGTCGAGGGCCGAGGCCATGTCAGTTCTCTTTCACGAGGTAATAGACGTCGCGCGGCTGCGCGGCGAGGTGCTGGCCGCCATCGACCAGCAAGGTGGTGCCGGTGACGGCGCGGGCCTTCAGCAGGTACTCCACCGCCTGGGCGAAATCGTCCGGCAGGCTGCTGCGGCCCAGCGGCGTGAGGCGGTGTGCGGCCTGGAACTCGGCGTCCGTCATCGGGCCGCTGGGCAGGGTCACACCCAGCGCCACGCCCACCACGCGCAGCTGCGGCGCCAGGGCCTGGGCCAGCAGCGGCGTGGCGGCCTCCAAGGCGGCCTTGCTGAGCGTGTAGCTCAGGTGATCGGGGTTGGGGTTCCAGAGTTTCTGGTCAACCACATTGACGACGCAGCCCTCATGGCCGGCAGCGGCGCAGTGGCGGTGCAGGGCACGCGCCAGCGTCAAGGCCGCCGCGGTATTGGCGCGCAGATGACGCTCCAGGTTCGCGTAGCGGAAGGAGGCGATCTCGTCATGGCTGAACAGCGAGGCGCTGTTGACCACGGCGTCCAGCCGTCCCAGCGCGGCCACGGCAGCGGGCACCAGCGACTCGACGGCAGCTTCATCTTCCAGCTCGGCTGGCAGGGCCAGGGTGCGCGCATCCAGCTGCCGCAGGGAGGCGCCGAGTGAATCGGCATCGGCGTCCGGTGCGGCTCGGTGGTGCACGGCCACGTCCCAGCCGGCGCGGGCCAGGTGCAGGGCAAGGTGGCGACCCAGACGACGGGCCGCGCCGGTGATCAGGACGACCGGACGCATGAAAGACGGGGCTCCGAGAAAACCCGGGATTATCCGGGGCTGGGTTCGCCCAGGCGGTGGCAAATGTCACTGCGGCGGCGGCTGGGGATACTGCCGCCATGGACATCGACCTGCCCCCTTTGCCCGCCACCCCCGTCGGCCGCTACCGCCACTACAAGGGCGGTGAGTACGAAGTGATCGGCTGCGCGCGCCATAGCGAGACCCTGGAGCCGCTTGTGGTCTACCGTCCGCTCTACAACGCCAGCGGCCTGTGGGTGCGCCCGCACGCGATGTTCTTCGGCACGCTGGAGGTGGACGGCCAGCAGCGGGCGCGCTTCGAGCGCATTGGGCCATGAGCCTGTATCCGCTCTTTCTCGTCGTCGCCGCATTGACGGTACTCAGTCCCGGCCCGGGTGTGGTGATGACGCTCTCCAATGCCTTGCGCTTTGGGCTGCGGGGCGCATGGGGCGGCATCCTGGGTGTGGCCTGTGGAGCGGGTGTGGTGGCGGCACTGTCGGCCACCAGCCTGGGCTTGCTGCTGGCCGGCTCGGCCCTTGCCTTCACGGTGGTGAAGTGGATGGGGGCGCTCTACCTCATCTACCTGGGTTTGCGCCTGTGGCGAGCGCCACCCATGCACCTGCAGACCCGGGAGGTGGCGGCCGCGTCATTCATGCGCCGCTTCGCCGCGGGCCTCGGCTTGCAGTTCACCAACCCCAAGGCCATCTTCTTTTTCCTGTCAGTGTTTCCGCAGTTCATCGAGCCGGGCCGCGCCTACTGGCCGCAGTTCCTGTTGCTGGTGCTGAGCTACAGCGCCCTGGTGGTGCTGATTCACTGCGGGTACGCGCTGGGCGCTCAGGGGGCGCGGCGCTGGCTGGCCTCGGAGCGCGGCGGGCGCCTTGTGAATCGCAGTGCCGCCCTGACCTTCATGGGGTTTGGCGCGGCACTGGCCCTGGCACGGCGTTGATCAGCCCGCCGGCAGGAATTCCAGGCCGCTGGCGGCCAGGCCGATCAGCTCCACGCTTTGGGCATTGAACTCAATCTGGCAGGCCAGCAGGGCCAAGGACTCTTGCGTATAGACACCCTGATCCAGCAGGGCCGTGAAGGTGGCCAGGTCGGGGGCGCTTGGCGCCACCCCAATCACGTTCTTGTAAACGTGCTGGACAAAGGCGCCATGGGAGCGGCCCCCGGCCAGCTGGGCAAACAGCTCGGTGCCCAGCGCCAGGCGCACCACATCGGCATAGGGCACACCGGCATCGAAGAGCTGCAGGCCAATGCCCACGAAGGCCGGGTTGGCCAGGAAGTCCTTGCCGAACAGGGCGCGCAAGATCTGGGCGGTGGAGCCCGCATGGCCCTCCAGATCCAGCGCCACATGGGCATTTGCAAACTGCACGCGCTCCACTTGGCTGAGCAGGTCGCGCCCCTCGCTGCCGGCATTCAGGGTCCAGCCTTCTGCGCTGCGGCTGAGCGGTACCCGCCGGCTCGCGTACACGGCGGTGTCGATGCCGGCGCCGCCGTCGATCTGGTCGTCACCGGCGCCGCCGCTGATGCGGTCGTTCCCGCCGCCGGCCTCGAAGCGGTCGGCCAGCGGGCTGTCGCCCATGACATCGGCTCCCTCGGTGCCGCGGCGAGCGGCCACCACGTCCAGTTTGACGGCGCGCAGCGTGATGCCGCCCTGACCGTCGCTGACGCTGAAGCTGAAGGTGTCGGGTCCGGCAAAGCCCGCCGGCGCGCGGTATTCAAAGCTGCCCGCGGCGCCCACCATGGCCGCACCCTGAACGGGTTCGATGGCCAGGGCATAGCTCAGGGCGTCGCCGTCGGCATCGCTGGCCAGGGGCAGCTGAGCGCGCAGCAGACCGCCCGAGAACGCCCGCACCGTCAGCTCGCCGACCTGGGGCGCCGCATCGTTGACGGGCAGCACCTCCACGTGCACCAGGTAGCGGTTGGTGCCGCTACTGCTGCTGATCTCGAAACTGAGCGCCTCCACGCCCCAGAAATTGGCCTTGGGCGTGTAGCTCAGTTGCCCATCCGCACTCAGGCTGGCTTGCCCGTTGGCGGCGCTGCCCAACAGCCGGTAGCTGACGGCCGCGCGCGCCAGGTCGCCGGGGTCGGGCAGGCGCAGGCTGAGGGCGCTGTCTTCATCCACCCGCGCCACCACATCGCTGCCCAGGGTGGTGGCTGCCAGTGTCACCAGGCTGTCACTGAACTGCAGGCGTTCGATGTTCACCAGCGTGTCGAAGCCGCTGGCTCCATCGCGTGCCTTGACGTAGGTCTTGCCGAACGCGGTGCTGACTTCGTAATCCGCCCGCCGGCCGCTGAACACCGCGGTGTCGGTGCCCTCGGCGCCGTCCAACCAGTCGTTTCCCAGGCCGCCCGTGAGCTGGTTGTCCAGGCTGTTGCCCAGCAGCACGTCGTCTTGCGCGGTGCCAATGGCGTGCTCAATCCAGCTGCCGCCCGCAATGCCCAAATTACCCACCGCCGTGCGGCCATCGTCGGCCGTGCCGGTGCTGCTCAGCCGCCCAGGTCGCAGGTCCAGGCTCACGCCGCTGCCCAAGGCGGAGGCATCCAGGGTGTCGATGCCGCCGTCATCCACCAGCGTGGTCTGCATCTGGCCGTCACTGGTGCTGAGGCGGTGCACGGTGTCCGCTGACGCGCTGCTGCGGCTGCCGTAAAGCTGGCGCAGCGCCAGCACATCCAAGGGCCCCCACTCCGAACGGAACAAGCCGTCGCCGGAGGCCTGCTGCGACATCACGGTCAACGCGCTGCGGTCATCGGTGGCGCTGAGCTGGGTGGCCCAGTTGTCGCCGGGGTCCACGTTGCGCGGGTGGCGCAGGCCCAGGGCGTGGCCAAGCTCATGCAGCAGCGCCTGGTAGCCCTCGCTGCCGGGGCTCAAGCGCGCCATGGACTCCACATCCATCCAGACATCGCCCGCCCGCTCGCCCCCACTGCCGGGCAGATAGGCCTGACCCTTGGTGCTGGCCTGCTGGCTGATGCCGAAGCGCAGCTGCCCGGCCGTGCTGCCGGACTCGGTCACTTCCGTGAAGCTGAGCTGCGTCAGGCCGGCGGTTTGCGCCAGCAGCTCGCGCACCACCTGCTGTTCGGCGGCCGTGAAGGGTCGAAAGCCGGGTTCGCTGGACTGCTGCACGAAGCTGTAGGTCAGCGCCACGGCGCTGCCCATGGGCTGGGCCGCATTCCAGCGCGCGCTGCCGCCGGCCAGCAGGCCTTCGGTGGCCTGCGTCTCGGGCTTGATGAAATCCGTCAGATCAAAGCGCACCTGGGTGCGCCAGTCCCCCCCGGGGGTGAGCTGGACATCCACGTACTCCACATCCACCAGCTTGATGCTGATGCCCTTGCCGCTCTTGGGCGTGATGAGCGCGGTGCGGCCATCGGCCGAGACCTGGATGTCCAGGTCGGACAGCAAGGCCTCACGCCAGGGCTGTCCAGGCGCAGGCTCGAACCAGCCATTCAGGGCCGCCCCGTCTCGCCCGGCGCCGCCGTAGAACTCGTCGCTGCCGCCGTTGGTCCAGTAGTACTCGTCCCGGTCGGAGCCCTGGAGCCAGGCGCTCTGGGCACCGCTGCCGTGGATGACGGTGACGCCGATCAGGGTGTCGCGTCCGCCCTGGCCGTCTTCGGCCCAGCCCTCTGCCAGGTTGACACGCAAGCCGTCGCCGGCGTCCCAGTAGGCCGCCTGCAAGGTGCCGAAGCCGCCTGCGATGCGTTCGATGTGGTCATTGCCCTTGCCGCCGATGGCCACGCCCATGCGCATCTTGATCGTGTCGTGGCCATCGCCGCCGTACACGTCGTTCCATTCGTTGGCGGCTTCGTCGGGCTGGATGTAGATGTCGTTGCCCGCAGTCAGTCGGATATCGGCCATGGCTCAGGCGCGCAGCAGCGGCAGGGTCTTTGTGGGGAAGTTCGCCAGCAGGGGGAACACGTCGAGCAGGGCAGCAGGGTCCAGCCCCAGCCACTGCATCAGCGTGGCACCTACCTGGTCGCTGCTCAGGCTCGGCACAAGGCGGCCGTTCTTGCCGCCGTCGCTGTCGTCCGGGCCGCCCAGCACCAGGCTGGGGAAACTGCCCACCGCCTGCCCGCCGGCCACAGGGCCGCCGAACAGCCACCAGTGGTTGCCCCAGCCGTGTTCGCTGCCGCCGCCGGAGCCCGGGCGCAGGGTGCGGCCGAACTCGGTCATCACCAGCGTCACCACGTCCTGATCCAGGCCGCTGGCGCGGTTGGCCGCGTCAAAGGCCGCCAAGGCCTTGGCCAGCAGGTCGAGCTGCGCGTCCTGCGTGGTGCTGCCGCTGCCGCGCTGGTTGGCATGGGTGTCAAAGCTGCCCCAGTGCAGTTGAAAGACCTGGCGCTTCAAGCCTTGGGCCTTGAACACGGGCAGCACTGAAGCCAGGCGGCGCAGCCCGGTGGCAATGCGATCGTTGCTGCCGAAATCCTGGCTGGGCATCTGGGCCTGGGCCAGGGCCTTGGCCACGGCTGTGGCGTCGCTGAAGCCCGTGGCAAAGGTGCGTGCGTACTCGGCCTCGTAGGCGTTGGCCGATTGCCATTGCGCCATGCGGGCCAGCATCTGCATGCCGGCTTCCTGGGGACGCAGCAAATCACCCAGGCCCCACCAACTGCTGCCCTCGGGGTCGAAGTAGGACACGGGTGAGCGCCGCCCTTGCACCAGGGTGCGGTGGGTGTTCCAGGTGAAGGCGCTCAGGCCGTGGCGCAGGCGCGCCGGCAGCAGCTCCAAGCCGCGCCCGGCCCAACCGCTCTGGTCTTCCGAGACGCCCCAGCCCTGCACGATGGCGGTTTGGTCGCTGTGCGAACCGAGCAGCGGCGGCACATCGGACTGGCCGGCCAGGATGCTGGCGGCCGTGCACGGCTCCACCAGCGGCCCCACGTTGGCGATGAAGCCCAGGCGCCCCTGCTCGTACAGCCCACGCAAGGGCCCCAGGGCCGGGTGCAGGCCGAAGCTGTGGCCGATGGTGGGGGTTGGCAGCGGCAGCAGGCTGTCCTTGGCCAGGGCCAGGTTCTGGCGGCAGCGGGCGTAATCGGCGTAAGCGCCGTCGGTGGGCACCAGGCAGTCGCTGCCATCGTTGCCGCCATCCAGGTAGATCACGACCAGGCTGCGGTAGTCGCCGGCGGCGGCGTTGCCGTTCAGGCTCCATGCGCCCAGGCCCGTGGCCAGGCCGCCGGCTGCGCAGCGGGCCAGCCATTGGCGTCGATTCAGGCTCATCGCATCACTCCGTAGCTGGGGGTGCTCAGGGCGTAGCCCAGGGTCATCAGCGCGCCGTGGCGCGGGTCCTCGCGCTGGAACGGGGCCTGTGGATCGCCCATGAATTGCGCCACTGTGTTGCGCAGCGTCGGCGGCATGGCGCCACGGAAGTAGCGGCGCGACACCCAGTCGGAGAAGGCTGCAGGTGAATGCGCAAATTGGGCGGCCAGTTCATCGACAGAGCAGCCGGCCTTCTCGTACGCGTCATAGCGCCGGCCGCCGTTCGGAAGCCAGGTGATCAGAGCGTGCGGTAGCTGCAGTCGCTCCCGCAGCTCGACCTGGGTGAAGAGACGCTGCTCGGGGGCGAGCAGGTTGCTGCCTGGCGCTCGGTCGGTGGGCGCGTAGAAGCTGAACACCGATGCCGCATTGAAGGGCTTTTGCGCCTGCGTCATGGCCGGCCCGCCCCAGTCGTAGGCCGGGTAGCTGTGGCAACCCAGGCCACGCCACAGGGCGGTGGCGAAGAGCAAGGGCTCACGGAACTTGCCGTCCTGGATGGCGTTCGGGTTGGGGCTGTCCCCCGCGCGGGCCTCGGGGTCCAGGAGCACCGCCTTGAGCACCGTCTTCATGTCGCCCACGACGCCTTGGCCGTTGTCGCGAAACTTGGACGCCACGCGCTGCACATAGGCCGGTGTAGGCTGGCTCTTGACGAAGTGCTGGATCAGACGCGTGGCCACGAAGGGCGCAGCATTGGGGTGGTTGCTGAGCAGTTCCACCGCATCGCGCAGGTCCTTGTCGTGGCTTTGCCCCGCCGGGAAATCGCGCCCCAGCACCCGTTTGGCGCCGGAGTCGTGCTCATGCGCGTAGGGCGAGGGCACCATGGGTTCGACGTAGAAGGTCCAGACGGAGGCGCCGGGGCCGGCCTCCTTCCAGCGCCAGCCCGACAGCACGCGGGCCAGTTCTTCGACATCGCGCTGGCTGTAGGTCTCGACAAACCGGCCCTTGGCATCGCGCACCGGCGTGCCGTCCGGATTGAGCTTCACCACGCCGATGCTGAAGAGCTGCATCAGCTCGCGTGCGTAGTTCTCGTTGGGCGCGCAGGCGGGGCATTGCGGGCTCTTGGGGCGGTTCTGGGTGTTGTCCAGGTAGAAGCCCATGCCCGGATTGCGGCTGATGTGATCCAGCAGGTCCGCGTAGCGCCCCAGCCCATGCTGCTGCAGCAGGTTCAGATAGGTCGTGACGCCCGCGGGTTCGATCTTGCCGGCCGCGATCACCAGGAACTGCGACAGCGTCCAACTCATGCGCAGTCGCAATTGGTCCGGGGCGGCGTGGAACAGCTGGGCAATGTCTCGTTCGCTGCGGTGGTAGGTGCTTACCGGGGCCGGCTTCGGGTCCTTGAGGTAGGTGCTCAGGTCGATCGCAGAGGCAGGGAGTGCCAACTGTTCATCGATCCAACGCTCGAAGCCCTTGGCCTGGATCTCTGCCACCAGAGCCGGCGTGGGGCCGAAGCTGGCTTGCTCGGCAAAGCGCGATGCGGCGTAGAAGCTGAGCTGCTGTGCCGTGCCCGGAGCGGCCACCTGCCCCTGCGAGGGGCTGGGGGCGGGTGGGGCTTGGGGATCGGGGTCGCTGCCGCAGGCACTCAGCAGCGCGAGCCATGGCAGCGCCCTGCGCACCCAGGGGGCAAGGATTCGGTTCAAGGCGGGTTCCTTCCTGGCTGACGGCGGCAAGCGTTGCCCTGCGCCGGCGCGGCTTTTTACCTTAGGGCCTGGTGCGCCGCACCACCCTCTTGAGGGATGCCTGCCGCCTTGGAAGGCCCGCTCAGGAAGGTGCCAGCCGCGGCTTCAGCCAGCGCCACGCCCGCCAACCCAGCAGCAGCGCAAACAGCACGCTGTAGAAGAATGGGTCGCCGAAGTTGTTCTTGCCGGCCCGCATCCACCAGAAGTGCAGGCACACCGTGAACGGGATCAGGTAGACCAGCCGGTGCAGGGCCTGCCAGCGCTTGCCGCCCAGTGCGCGCACCGCGGCGTTGAACGAGGTGGCCGCCAGCGGCAGCAGCAGCGCGAAGCTGAGCATGCCGACGAGGATGAAGGGGCGCTTGGCGATGTCGCGGGCGATCTCGGCCGGGTCCAGGCCCATGTCCAACCAGGCGTAGGCCAACAGGTGCAGGCTGGCGTAGGTGAAGGTCCAGACGCCCAGCAGGCGCCGAAAGCGCAGCAGCGCGGGCAGTTGGAACTTCTGGCGCAGCGGGGTGATCGCCAGCGTCAGCAGCAGGCCCTTCAGCGCCCAGTCGCCCAAGGACCGGATCAAGGCCTCGGCCGGGTTGGCGCCGAGTTGGTTCGCGGCCGCGGCATAGACCAGCCATGCCAAGGGCAGCGCGCACAGCAGGTGCGCGATCGGCTTGGCGGCGCGGTGGGTCAGCAGGGGGCTCAGAACCACCGGCGCAAGTCCATGCCGGCGTAGAGCGACCCCACCTGGTCGGCATAGCCGTTGAGCATCAGGGTGGGGCGGCGTTTGGCAAACAGGCCGTCCTCACCGATGCGGCGCTCACTCGCCTGGCTCCAGCGCGGGTGGTCCACCTGCGGGTTCACGTTGCTGAAGAAGCCGTACTCACGCGGGGCGGCAGCGTTCCAGCTCGTCATCGGCATCTTCTCGGTGAGGCGGATGCGCACCAGGCTCTTGGCGGACTTGAAGCCGTACTTCCAGGGCACCACCAGGCGCAGCGGCGCGCCGTTCTGCTTGGGCAGCACCTCGCCGTACATGCCGAAGCTCAGCAGCGTGAGTGGGTGCAGGGCCTCGTCAAGACGCAGGCCTTCGCGATAAGGCCAGTCCAGCACGCCGTTGGACAGGCCGGGCATCTGCGCCTTATCGGCCAGAGTCACGAATTCGACGTACTTGGCCTTGCCCGTGGGCTCGACCTTCTTCAGCAGCTCGGCAAGCGAGTAGCCGATCCAGGGAATCACCATGCTCCAGCCCTCGACGCAGCGCAGCCGGTAGATACGCTCCTCCATCGGGGCCAGCTTGAGCAGGTCCTCCAGGCCGAAGGTCTGCGGCTTCAGGCATTCGCCATCCACCTGCACCGTCCAGGGCTGGGTGCGCAGGCGCTGGGCCTGGCGGGCCGGCTCGTCCTTGTCGAGGCCGAACTCGTAGTAGTTGTTGTAGTTCGTGGCGTCGCGGTAATCGGTGGGCTTGTCCATCACCAGCGCACCCGGCAGCGGGCTGCGCACCGCGGCCAGGGGCGCCCCCTTGGCCTGGGCGGCGCGGCCACTCAGCGTGGCCGGCAGGGCCAGGGCGCTGAGCAGCAGACGGCGCTGCTCGAACAGCGTGCGCGGGGCGATTTCAGAGGCGGGAACTTTCATGCGCGGACTCCTGATGGGCCACATGCGTCGAATCGGGAGCCGCGCTCCTTACAAGCGCCCAGCTGCTGGGGCAGCGCACATTGCTGCGCAGCTTGGCGTACTCGGGGGTCTCGCGCAGCTTCTTCAGGCTGCGGTTGAAGTCCAGACGCAGCTGCTCGCTGCGCGCCTTGTCCTTGGGGAAGATGACGTGGGTGCTGAACAGGTCCGTCATCGGCCGCGGGTGGGCGGCCAACTGGCCGGCGGCGGCGTCGTCGAAGTGCTGCACCAGCAGGTCGCAGGCCACATTGCGTTCCAGCGGCAGCACATCAATGCGACCGGCCTGAAGCATCTTCAACCCAGCAAGATCGTTGGGTACCGCGGAGCTGATGAGCCGCCCGGCGCGCGCCGCGGCCCAGAGCTCGGGCGTGTAGGTGTAGTCGCGCGTCATGCCAATGACATACGGGTACAGGTCCTCGAGCGCACTCCAGTCGAACTTCATGGCCCGCCGGTGCAGGAAGACCCACTGCTCGGTCAGCAGGTTGTCGCTGAGCAGGAACTTGGCCCTGCGCTCCTCGGAAGCGCCCCAGTGCGCCGAGGCGTCCCATTGGCCGCGCTCGGTTTCCAGCTGCGCGCGCGACCAGGGCAGAAAGGTGAACTGCACCTCATGCCCACCCAGCTCGAAGGCGCGCCGCACGATGCTGAGCGCGATGCCCTTGTCAGCCCGGCTGGCGGTGGCGTAGGGCGGGAATTCGCCGGTGGCGATGCGCAGGGGTTCGGCCGCCCCGCTGGCGCCGCACCAGGCCGCGAAGAGGAGGGCGGCCAGGGCTTTCATCACAGCTCGCCGTAGCTGTGCAGGCCGCTCAGGAACATGTTGACGCCCAGGAAGGCGAAGGTGGTGATCAGCAAGCCCACCAGCGCCCACCAGGCCGCCATCGCACCGCGCAAGCCCTTGATGAGGCGCATGTGCAGCCAGGCGGCGTAATTCAGCCAGACGATCAGCGCCCAGGTTTCCTTCGGGTCCCAGCTCCAGTAGCCACCCCAGGCCTCGGCGGCCCAGAACGCGCCCAAGATGGTGGCGATCGTGAAGAAGGCAAAGCCCAGCGCGATGGCGCGGTACATCAGCTCGTCGAGCTGAGGCAGGGCGGGCAGGCGCTCGGTGACGCGCGCGCGCAGCGCCACGCACAGGGCCAGGAACACCCCCACGCTGCCGAACTTGCGCGCCCAGGCGATCAGGCCGGCGGTGGTGCCTTCAGCGAAGCCGCCGAACAGCGCGAAGTTCAAGAGCACCGCCACCAGGCCCAGCGGCAGGGCCACCAGACCCAGCCACAGCGAGCGGGTCGAGGCGGTCTTCAGCAGATACGCCAGCGCCACCATGGCGGCCAACGCAAAGCAGCCATAGCCGACGAAGTTGGCCGGCACGTGGATCTTCATCCACCAGCTCTGCAGGGCCGGTACCAGCGGCTGGATCTCATGCGCGCCACGCGAGGCCGAGTACCAGAGCAGGAAGCCCACTGCGGCCGAGACGACCAGCATCACCCAGGCACCCAGCGCGCGCGTGCCGAAGCGGTCCTCGAAGTACAGATGGAAGAGCGTGGTCATCCAGGTGAACAGGACGAAGACTTCGTACAGATTGCTGACCGGGATGTGGCCGATGTCGGGAGCGATCTGGTGGCTCTCGAACCAGCGCACCAGCGTGCCGATCAGGGCCATCGTGACGGCCGCCCAGGCCAGCTTGGTACCGCCACTCTCCAGCATGGCCGCCTGGCCGCGCCAGGCCAGCGCGGCCCAGTAGAAAGCGGTGGAGAGAAAGACCAGGAAGGCCATCCAGAGGATGGCGCTCTGGCTGGCCAGCGCGTACTTCATCAGGAACAGCTGCTCGCCGGCCTGCAGGTCGGCGCCAAAGCCGTCGCTCTTGCCGCTGTACAGCGCCAACGCCAGCAGCGTGGCCGCGCCCACCACCACGGTGAGGGTGCGCAGCGGCTTCCAGAACCAACCCAGTGCAATCAGCGCCGGGGCGCTGCACAGCAAGATGCCTTGCTCGTAGCCATCCATCGAAACCGAGTAGCGCCAGAAGGCCAGGGCCAGGCCGGTCAGCGTCAGAGCGGCGAAGGCCCAATCGGCCAACGAGCGCTGCCAAGGTGAAGTCCTGGTGGGCAGGGGCAGGGCGGTGGTGTTCATGGCTGGATCAGGGTCTTAAGTTGCTCGAATTCACGCTCGGTGTCGCTGCCTTGGCGTTGGCTGGAGTAGGCCAGCAGCACTTGCGTGCCGCCGGGGGCCGGCGCCAGCCAGAGCCAGAGCCGGCGTTCACGGATGTAGAGCATGGCGAAGACGCCGAGCATCAGCAATACCGCGCCCAGATAGACCAGCTTCTGACCAGGGGCACGGGTGACTTGGAACACCGATGCCTGGCGCTGCTCGAAGCCCTGCAGCGTGAACAGGTGCTGGGCGGGATAAAAGACCGAATCGGAAAGCGAGAGCATGGCCTGGGTCAGGAAGGCCTGGCGCGGCTCGGAAGCGGCCGGCACGCTGATCTGCGCGGCCTGACGAGCGGTTTCATCCAGCTGCGCCAGCGCGCCCGACAGCACGCGCAACAGCACGGCCGAAACACGTTCGCGCTCGGGTGCGGGCACGGTCTTCTCGATGTAGTGCGAGAGCGCTGGCAAGCCCCCAGGCGGACCGTCGTCCAGCTTCTCGGCGCCTGCCAGCAGGGCCAAGGCCTTGTCGGCCGAGGCAGACAACTGGCCGCGCAGCTCGGGCTTGTCGGTTGCCGCCAGGGCATATGCCTGGGCTGCTGCGCTGCGCAGCACCGGGTCGTGCAGGGCGCGGCGCAGGCGCAGCCAGCCCTCCAGGCTGTCGTTCTCGTCGGCTGGAATGCGCAGGTAGCGGAACTCGGTATTGCTGCTTTCGCGCATGCCCATCAGGTAGACGCGCTGGCCATCCAGCTCCACCGGCTGCATGTAGTTGTGGAACTCGCGCGCCTGGCCGGCGGCGTCGCGCAAGCGGTAGGTGATGGCCGGGCCGATGTTGCGCAGGGTCTTCTTGCTGGGGTCCTTGGCGGCCGAGCCGCCGCCCAGGGCATGCTGGGCCGGCGCGCTGGCGGCCTCGGCCGCGCCCTTGACCTGGCCGAAATCCTCGACGTTGATGACCCTGAGCTCGGCCACTTCCAGGGTGGTCTGGAAGCTGGGCAGCGGCAGCTTGCCGCCCACCTGACCGTCAATTTCCAGCGCCCGTCCGCCCGCCAGGGGCTCCGCGCGCAGCGTCACCTTGGAGCCGCCGTCCTCGAAGCTGCTTTGGTAAATCGCCATGCCCTTGTGGATCAGCGGCTTGTTGACCTCGACGCGCGCCTGGCGCTCGCCATCGGCGTCGCGCAGCAGCACCTCGCTGGCAAAGAGCTTGGGCATGCCGGTGTCGTAGTACTCGACGATGAACTTCTTCAGCTCCAGCTCAAAGGGTAGCTCCTGCAGCGCGATGCCGCCCGGCAGGCTGAGCACGGCGGTGTTGGAGCGCTGCCCCTCGGGCACGAACAGATTGGCACGGAAGCTGGGATTGCGAGTGTCCAGGCGGTAGGGCTCGGGGTTCGTGACATTGCCCGAACCCGTGAACAGCTGCTTGCCCTGGAGCTTGAGCGCCAAGCGCACGATCAGGTCGCCGTCCAGCAGCCCGCCCAGACAGACCAGCACGATGGCGCCGTGCGCGGCCAGGTAGCCGAGCTTGTGCACCTTGCCCTTGCGCGAGGCCAGCAGGCGGCCGCTCTCGCGCTCCTGCTCCTTCAGCTGCCAGCCCTGCGCGGCCAGGCGTTCGGCCAGGGCCTGGCGGGCGGCCAGCGCATCCTGCGGCCATTCGGCCTTGGCGTGGTGGTGGTAGGCGCTGAGCGACTGCTCGCGCACCCGCAGCTTGGCGTCCTTCCAGTCATGCAGGATCTTGGGTGTCTGGCGGGCGATGCATAGGCTGGTGGAAATCACCAGGAAGGCGAGGATCACCAGGAACCAGGGTGCGCTGTAGACCGTGAACAGGTCCAGGCGGCCAAAGAGTTCGGCCCAGAAGGGGCCGAACTCGTTGATGTAGTTGTTCAGGGGTTCGCGCTGCTTGAGCACCGTGCCGATGACGGAGGCAATGCAGATCAGGGTCAGCAGCGCGATGGCAAAGCGCATCGACGCCAGCAGCTCGAACAGCTCGCGGCGGGTCTGGGACGAAAACATGGCGGGCCGGATTGTCCCGGGGGTGGGAGGCTTTGCCTTAAGCAGAAACAAAAAAGGCCAGCACGGGGCTGGCCTTTTCGGGATGCGGGGCGTGAATCAGCGCAGGCCGGCGATGTAGTCGCTCACGGCCTTGATTTCGGCATCGTTCATCTTGGCGGCGATGGCGCTCATCTGGACATTCACCCGGCTGCCGGCGCGGAAGGCGTTCAGCTGGGCCTCGGTGTAGTCGGCATGCTGGCCGCCCACGCGCGGGTACTGCACCGGCAGGCCGGCACCGTTCGGGCTGTGGCAGCCTGCGCAGGCCGGCACGCCCTTGGCGGCAATGCCCCCACGGTAGATCTGCTGGCCCAGGGCCACGCTGTCCTTGTTCTTGGCGAAGCCGGGCTTGGCGGTCTTGCTGCCATAGAAGGCGGCGACGTTGCGCATGTCCTCTTCGCTCAGGGTGCCGGCGAAGCCCGCCATGATGGCGTTCTTGCGCTTGCCGCTCTTGAAGTCGGCCAGTTGCTTGGCCAGGTACTCGGGGTGCTGGCCAGCCAGGATGGGATTGGCCGGGCTGCCGCGCGAACCGTCGGCCGTATGGCAGGCGGCGCAGACCTGCGACGAGATGGCCTGTCCCTTAGCCAGATCGGGCTTGGCGGCGGGCTGCGGCGCATTGGCGTGGGCGCTGGCGGCGATCAGGGTCAGGGCGAGGAGGCGCAGCGGCGTCTTCATGGTGGGCGGGCGCTTTCTTGGCTTTTGAGCGTCTTGCAAGACGGCCGCGCCCAGGGCGAACAGGGGGCGGGCCGGGAAAAAGGCCGCGAATCTTACAATGCCGCCCCTCATGACCGAGCCCACCCCCACCCCGACCGTTCCGGTCACCGACCGCGAGGTGCTCGGCTGGGCCCACACCGCGCGCTTCTTCACCACCGCGGCGCAGCTGCACCAGCTGCCCGAGACCGGCCTGCCCGAAGTCGCTTTTGTCGGCCGTTCGAACGCGGGCAAGAGCACCGCCATCAACACCCTGGCCCAGCACCGCCGCCTGGCCTTTGCCTCCAAGACGCCCGGCCGCACCCAGCACATCAACCTCTTCCACGTGGGCCCCAAGGACGCCCCCAACCAGCTCTGGGCCGACCTGCCCGGCTACGGCTACGCGGCCGTGAACCGCGACGCCAAGGCGCGCTGGCAGAAGGTGATGGCCGACTACCTGGTCGAGCGCGGCCCGCTCGTGGGCGTGGTGCAGATGGTCGACAGCCGCCACGGACTGACCGATCTGGACCGGCAGCTGATCGATTTCATGGCCGAGCGCATCTACGCCGGCGAGGTGCGCCTGCTGGTGCTGCTGACCAAGGCCGACAAGCTGACCCAGAAAGAGCGCGCCAAGATCCTGGCCGACACGCAGGAGCAGCTGGCGGCATATGCGCTCACCGATGAGGCTGACATCGGGGTGGCTTTGTTCTCGGCCCTGAAAAACATCGGCGTGGCCGATGCCGCACACTGCCTGCACGAGTGGGCGCAGCTGCAGCCACCCCCCGCTGCAACGAATGAAACCGAGGGCGAGGGCGCCGACATCTAACTGAAACAAGGGCCCGTCACAGTGCAGTCATCGTCAGGAGACTGCCATGCAACACCCTCTGTACCGCAGTGAAGCCTTTGCCGAAGACCTGCTGGACGAGCTGCCCAGCGCCCCGCGCCGTGAGCTGCCGCACTGGCTTCTGCCGGTGACGGTGCTGCTGCTGGGCCTGGCGATCGGCTGGATGCGCTGAAGCCGGTTGAAACATTTGAAACAGGGCCCGGTGCTGCTGATACCGGGCTGATACGGCGCGCGGGCAGCATGGGCATACCGCTCTGAGCCCGCCCGCCATGTCCATTGCATCGCCTCTCTATCATTCCGCGCAGGAGGAATCCCGCGTGAATCAAGCCGCCCCCTTGCGTGTGCTGGTTGTGGATGACGAGTCAGAGCTGCGCAGCCTGCTGGCCGAGTACTTCGGCCGCCATGGGCTGGACGTACGCCAGGCTGGCGACGCCGCCCAGGCGCGCAGCCTGATTGAGACCACTGTGCCCGATCTGGCCGTGCTGGACGTCAACATGCCGGGCGAGAACGGGCTGTCGCTGGCGCGCTGGCTGCGCAGCACGCACCCGCACGTCGGCATCGTCATGCTGACGACGGTCAGTGAGTCGATCGACCGCGTCGTCGGGCTGGAACTGGGCGCCGACGACTACATCCCCAAACCCTTTGAGCTGCGCGAACTGCTGGCCCGCGTGCGCGCCGTCGCGCGCCGCCTGCAGCCGGCCGAGCCGCTGGCGGGGGCTCCGGCTGCCGCGCCGGCGCCTAGCCAGCGCGTGCGCTTCGGTGTCTGCAGCCTCGATCTGGAGACCCGCCAGCTGCTGGGTGCCGACGGCGCCGAGATCGACATCACGGCCGCCGAGTTCGACCTGCTGGCCCTGTTTGCCCGCCACCCCAACCGGCCGCTGAACCGCGACCAGATCATGGAGCAGGCGCACAACCGCGGCTGGGAGGTGTTCGACCGCTCGATCGATCTGCGCGTCATGCGGCTGCGCCGCAAGATCGAGCGCAACCCCGATCGGCCCGAGGTCATCAAGACCGTGCGCAACGTCGGCTACGTCTTCGTGCCCGCGCCCGAGGGCATGTGAACCTGGAGCTGGACGCCGAACTGCTGCGTGCGCTGCTGGAAGACGTGCCGGCGCGCGTGGTCGTGTTCGATCGCGAGCAGCGATACCGCTACGCCAACCGCGCCACCCTGCAGTTCCTGGGCCTGGAGGCCGAACAGCTGATCGGCCGTACCGTCAGCGAGATCCGCGGCGAGGGCGTGGCCGAGCGCAACCGGGCGGTGTTCGACCAAGTCTTTGCGGGCGCGACCCTGCACTGGGAGGGCTGGGCCGACTACGCCGGCGTTGGCTTGCGCTACACCGAGGAGTCGTTGCGTCCCTACCCGGCGCAGGCGCGGCCGGTGCAGTGGGTGCTGGGCTTTGCGCGTGACCTCACCGAGGTCAAGACCCAGGCGCGCGAGGCGCAGGAGCAGCTGGAGGCTGCGCTGCGCGCCGAGGTCATCAAGACATCGATCGTCGACCACGCGCTGGCGGCGCTGGTGACCAGCGACGCCGACGGACGCATCGTCGAATTCAACCCCGCCGCCGAGGCCATGTTCCAGCGCCAGCGTGACGAGGTGCTGGGCCGCACGGTGGCCGAGATCATGGTGCCCCCCGAGTTCCGCGCGGCCCATAGCGAGGGCATGCGCCGGGTTGGCCAGGGTGAGGCGCCGCGCATCATGGGCAAGCGCCTGGAGATGCATGCCTTGCGGGCCGATGGGGAGCGCTTTCCGATCGAGATGGCCCTGTGGCGCATCGAAGTCAAGGGGCAGGCCCATTACACGGCTTCGATCATCGATGTGAGTGAGCGCGTGCGCGCGCAAGCGCTGATCGAACGCCAACGCGAGGCGCTGCGCCAGAGCGAGAAGCTCGGCGCCATGGGCAGCCTGCTGGCCGGCGTGGCGCATGAGCTGAACAACCCATTGGCCATCGTCATGGGTCGCGCCAGTCTGCTGGAGGAAAAGGCCCAGGGCAGCGCCCTGGCCGACGATGCCCTGCGGATCCGCGAGGCGGCCGAGCGCTGCGGTCGCATCGTGCGCACCTTTCTGAACATGGCGCGCAGCCGCCCGGGTGAGCGGTCTGCGGTGGGCTTGAACGAGCTGGTGCGTGCCGCGCTGGATCTGTTGCAGTACGGTTTGCGCAGCCATGGAATCCAGCTCGATGTGCAGCTCGACCCGACCCTGCCCACGGTGCATGCCGATGCCGACCAGCTCGGCCAGGTGGTGCTGAACCTGATCGTCAACGCGCAGCAGGCGCTGGCCCAGGTCGAGCCACCGCGACGCCTGAGCATCAGCAGCGGGGTGGAGCCGCCGCGCACCAGCCGGGAGTCGCGGGTCTGGCTGCGTGTGCAAGACAGCGGCCCTGGCGTGCCGGTCGAGCTGCGCGAGACCATCTTTGAACCCTTCTTCACCACCAAGCCCGAGGGCATGGGCACGGGCCTGGGGCTGGCGGTTTCGCGCTCCCTGGTGCGTGAGCATGGCGGCGAACTGCAGCTGGAGCCACCGCGGGCTGGCCAGGGCGCCTGCTTCCGCATCAGCTTGCCCATCAGCGGGCAGGGCGAGGCGCCGGCCGAGCTGCCGCCCGCGCCGGTGGATGCACCGGCCCAGGCGCGGCTGCTGGTGGTGGACGACGAAGCCGAAATCGCCGACCTGTTGCGCACCCTGCTGGAAGGTGCCGGCTACGAGGTGGCCTGCGCCGAAACCGGCGAAGTGGCGCTGGAGCTGCTGCAGATGGCGCGCTTTGATGCAGTCATCTCCGACCTGCGGATGCCCGGGCTGGACGGCGCCGCACTGTGGCGCGAATTGAAGGCGGGCTACCCGCAGCTGCTGCGCCGGCTGCTCTTCGTCACCGGTGACACCCTCAGCCCCGGTGCGAGCAGCTTTCTGGACGAGACCGGCTGCCCGCATCTGGACAAGCCCTTTGCCAAGGCGGAGCTGCTGGCGGCGGTGGAGCGCCTGCTGCACTGAAGCATGCACTCACAGATTGCGAACAACTGAAACCCGTTCCCTCGGGTTTGAAACGTCTGGTTGACACCACCGGCCCACACTTCAGGCTGTTCCCTGCCGCCGGAGTTCACCATGTCGCCCTTCCAGTTCCAGCTTGTGCGCCTGACCTGGGCCCAGATGCAGCCGCGTGCCGGTCAGTGGGCACCGCGCCTGCGTGAACGCCTGGCCTTGCCGGGCGAGCTGGCTCTGGTGGGGCGCATCGACGCCTTGATCCATGGCCTGGGCCGGCCCGAACCCGATGCCCGCGCCTGGCCGGCCGCGCTGGACCTGGAGCAGCTGGGCCAGGCGTTGATGCCAGAGCTGGCGCAGGCTCTGGGCTCCGGCTTCAGTCCCGCCGTGCGCGAGGCTTGGGAGGCGCTGTGGGATTCGTTGCGCCAGCCGGCCTGAATCAGGGCCGGCCGAGAAAAAGATACAGGCTGGTGGCGCCGTCGCCCGCGCGTCCCAGCGCCAGATAGAGCGGCCCGATGCCGGTGTCCGCGCCCAGATAGGCCGACGCGCCCCAGCGCAGGCCGCGCAGCCTCAGGTCCCGCGGCGCCAGCCAGGTGTTGCCGGCCTCCAGCGACCCCCCCAGGAACCAGCCGCGCGTCAACACCGGTGCGTCCGGCAGGCGCCGGTACCAGCCGGCGCGCAGGAGCAGCAGCGCATTGCCGCTGAGCTGCTCGCTGCGCAGGCCCGAGAGCTGCAAGAAGCCCCCCAGCGCATAGGGCCCCCCCGGGATGCCGGGCACCGGCTCAGTGCGGGCCAGGCGGGCATGCAGATTCAGGGTGTCGGGGCCCCAGCTGCGCGCCTGCGTGGCTTCCAGTTCCAGCCGGTGGGCGCGTTCGTCCACGCCGGTCTGGTGACCCAGCACGCCGCTCATCACCAGGCGCCAGCCCTCGCGCGGGAAGTTGGCCTCGTCCAGCTGATCCACCCGCGCCTGAGCGCGCACACCGTAGAGATGTTGCAGCTGGCGCAGTGCGGGGGCAGGCCCGCTTAGCTCGCCCAGCAGGCGCGTCCAGCGCGTGGCCTCCTGCCAGGGGCCGATGCGCAGTTCGCCCATGCGGCCGAAGGGCTTGCCCAGGTCCACCCCGGTGGCGAAGGCGCGCCGGCGCAGTTGCGCGTACTCGGTGCCCTGGTCGTCGAAGAGGCGCACGCGGCGCAGCAGCAGCTCGCCCCAGGCGGAACCGAACCAGTCGCGGCCGGTGCCGGCCTGGTTGGAGAGCGGCTGGTACCACTCGCTGAACAGGCGGGGCGAGCGGCCGATGGCCAGTTGATTGCGCCATTCCGCGCCCAGGCGATTGAGCCAGTGGCGGTTGTGCGTCAGGCGCAGGTTGAAGCTGCCCAGGCCTTCGGAATCGGTGGCTAGGTCCAGGCCGATCTTGAAGTAATGCGGCCCCCAGGGCTTGTCCTCCAGGTCGAACACCAGGGTGTCACCGACGGGGCCGGGTTCGAGGCGGAAGTCGACGCGGGCGTAGTCGCCGCTGGCGGCCAGCAGGCGGGTGTCGCGCACGGCCTTGGTGGCGTCGAATGCGGCACCGGCCTGACTGGCCAGCACCGGCAGCCAGCGCTCGGGGCGGGTGATCTCGCTGCCCTCGAAGCGCAAGGCGGCGAGGCGCGGGCTCGGGGGCTCGCTGCGGCGGCGCGCCGTCTGCCAGCGCGCGTAATCGGCCGGACTCAGCGCCAGGGGCCGCAGCTCGGCCAGCAGGGCCTCGGTGCTGGCCTCGCCGATGCGGATGAACTCGGCTGCGCGTTCGAAGTCCGCGGAACTCAGCTCGCCCAGTCCGGGGCTGATCAACACGTCCTCGTCCCAAAGCGTGGCCAGGCTGCGCTTGACGTTCTGCTCGGTCAGGATGTTGATCATCTGGGTCGTCAGGCCCAGCAGGCTGCCGAGGGCGGCGCGGCCAGAGAGCGGTGTGCCCACATTCACAGCGATCACCCGCTGCGCACCCATGCGCCGCACCACGTCGACGGGCAGGTTGTTGACAAGGCCGCCGTCGCCCAGCAGGCGTTCCTCGCGTTCGATCGGCGCGAACACGCCAGGCACGCTCATCGAGGCGCGCAGGGCCAGCGCCAGATCGCCCTCGTCCATCACCAGGGCCTCGCCGCTCTCCATGTCGGTGGCGACGGCGCGAAAGGGCGTGGGCAGGTGGTCGAAGTGGTGGCGATCCCGCACCGGCAGCGTCAGCCGGCGCAGCAGCACCTCCAGGCCGCGGCTGGAAACGGTGCCCTGCGGCGCGCGCAACTCACCGTTGCGGGCGCCGAGCTCCACCGCGTCCGAATACGCGAAGTCCTCTTCCTTGCGGCGCAGCGAGAGGTGCTGACGGTCGACACGGCTGGCAAACACCTGCACCCAGTCCAGCTGCAGCAACTCGCGTTCCAGGCTGGCGGCGTCCATGCCGCTGGCATACAGGCCGCCGATGATGGCGCCCATCGAGGTGCCGGCGATCAGGTCGACCGGGATGCGCTCGCGCTCCAGCACTTTGAGCACTCCGATATGCGTGAGCCCGCGTGCGCCGCCGCCGGAGAGCACCAGGCCGATGCGTGGACGGTCGGCCGCGCTGGGCGGCTCAGCTGCAATGGCCCCGGCCGCGAACAGCAACAGGGCGATCCCCCACACCCGCTTCACGGGTCGAGGTTTTGCATCAGCGTGGCGACCGCGCGCTCCAGCAGCCCCTCCTGGTCCAGGTACATCACCAGCCCCTTGGCGTAGAGCTGCTCCAGCGCCCCGGCGGTCAGCGAGTGACGCTCCTCGGCGTCCTGGCCGACAAAGGCGAAGAACTGCCGTCCCTCGCTGATCCAGACCAGCTGGGTCGTCAGCCAGTGACTTTGCACGAACATGTGGAACCAGCCGCCGACGGTCAGCTGGCGCATCCAGTCCTCGATGGACTGGCGCGCTTGTTCGTCGGGAACACCGGTGAGTGGCAGGGGCTGGGTCGGCAGTTCGGCGCGGTTGACCTCGGCATGCGCCCACACCGAGGAGTACTGGCTTTCGCGCTCGTCCAGCAGGCGGCGAACCTCGCTGTCTTGCGCTTCGCTTCCGGGCTGGAGGGGCGGGGCTGCGGCGCGGCGCGGCTCGGCAGCCACGCCGCGAAGCGCGCGTGCATGCTGGCCGGCCAGGCCATTCAGGATGGCCTCGCGCTTGTTGTCTGACAGCGCGATGCTGTTCAGCCCATGCGAGATGCGCGCGATCAGCGCTGGCAGGCGCTGGCGCAGGTGCTCGCGTTCCGCGTCGGTGCGCACGGGCTGCAGGCTGTCCACCAGATCGTCGACCACCTGGGTCAACGACAACACGGCCGGTGACTCATGTCCATCCAGCACCATGGCCTGCACGATCACCTCGATCCAGATGCCGAGCAAGAACTCGCGCACCGACGGACTGATGCGTGCACCGTGCAACTGGGCATCGAGCTGTTCGCGCAGCATGTTCGTCCACTCATGGCGCTGACGCTCGCGCTCCAGGGCAGCCAGGGCCACGGTGGAAGGCGTGCTCCGCTCGCGCGCCTGGCGGGCAATGAAGGCGTCGATCAGGCGCTGAAGGTTCTCGAATTGCTGCCGGCCGAGCGTCGGCGCAGCCAGCAGCATCTCGGTCTGGTCATCGAGAAACTGCAGGAAGTCACGCAGGCGCTTGTCGGTGGAGTCGTTGAAGGCGGCGCCGTAGGCCGCCACGGCATTGATCAGGCGCCAGGTCGGGTGGTCCTGCTGGCGCAGCAGCTGCGGGTCGTGCTGCGCAAGGCGGGCGACCACCACCTGCAGACGCGCCAGCTGGGCCTTGACGGGTGGGAGCAGCTTGGGGTCTGACAGCATCTGCTCGTACAGGCGCTTGAGCAGGTCGCCTCCCCCTGGCTTGGGGGCGTCCGCCGCCGCGCTGCGCGATTCGATGGCGTCGACGCGGGCACGCAACTGGTCCAGCCCGCCGGGCACGCTGCTGTAGGGCCGACGGTCGCCTCGACCGACATCCAGCGTGCTCACCAGCGGTGTGAGGTTGTTGCGCTGCAGTTCCTGGACAAGCGCCTGGTAGACCGGCACCAGTGCACCGGCCATGGAGGGCGCCACCGCCTGCATCAGCGCGTAATGGCCGTCGGCACGCAGATCGGGACCGGCCAGGGCGTCGGCCAAGGCTCGCGCGAACAGGGCTGGGCGCAGCAAATTGGGCTCGCGCGCGGGTCGCGCATCCTTGCGCGCCAGGCCGGCAAAGAAGTTGTTGAGCTGAAAGAGCTCCTGCCGGCTGGCCTCGTTGGTCAGCTCCACCACATGGGCCACGCCCACATCACGCAATGCCTGGTGCTCGTCCACCAGGGCCAGTTCGTTCATGCCGATATGGCGTTTTGGCGCCAACGGATCCACACCCTGGCGTGCCTGCGCCAGCAGCGGGCGCAGGCTGGTCTCGAACTCGAACTGGAAGCGCGAGCGGCGACGGTTCCAGGCTTCCTGCAGGCCGAGGTGCTTGAGCTTGATGGCCTGCTGGATCGACTCCTGCAGAGTGCGGCCCAACTCGGGCAGTTTCGCCAGCACGATGTCGACCAGCGGGCCTAGCAGCGGATGCGGGTTCATGCGCTGCATTATGAAAAGCAAAAAGGGCTTCGCCCTAAGGCGAAGCCCTTCCACACAGGCAGGATTGCCGCCGTGCGCATCCTGGGGGATGCGCGTGCGGTTCTTACATGTCCATGCCGCCCATGCCGCCCATGCCGCCACCCGGCATGGCCGGAGCAGCTTCTTCCTTCGGCGCTTCGGCGACCATGGCTTCGGTCGTCAGCATCAGCGAGGCCACCGAGGCGGCGTTCTGCAGCGCGGTGCGGGTCACCTTGGTCGGATCCAGGATGCCCATCTCGATCATGTCGCCATAGGTGTCGTTGGCGGCATTGAAGCCGTAGTTGCCCTTGCCGTTCAGCACGGCATTGACGACCACGCTCGGCTCGCCACCTGCGTTGAAGACGATCTCGCGCAGCGGCGCTTCGATGGCCTTCAGCACCAGCTTGATGCCGGCGTCCTGGTCGGCGTTGGCGCCCTTGATCTCGCCAGCAGCCTGACGGGCACGCAGCAGGGCCACGCCGCCGCCAGCGACGATGCCTTCCTCAACGGCGGCACGGGTGGCGTGCAGCGCGTCTTCCACGCGAGCCTTCTTCTCCTTCATCTCGACTTCGGTGGCGGCACCGACCTTGATGACGGCCACACCGCCGGCCAGCTTGGCCACACGCTCTTGCAGCTTCTCGCGGTCGTAGTCGCTGGTGGCTTCTTCGATCTGGATGCGGATCTGCTTGACACGGGCCTCGATGTCGGCCGCAGCACCAGCGCCATCGATGATGGTGGTGTTTTCCTTGGCGACTTCGATGCGCTTGGCCTGGCCCAGGTCGGCCAGGGTGACCTTTTCGAGGGTCAGGCCGACTTCCTCGGCGATGACCTTGCCACCGGTCAGGATGGCGATGTCTTCCAGCATGGCCTTGCGACGATCACCAAAGCCCGGGGCCTTGACGGCGACGACCTTCAGGATGCCGCGGATGGTGTTGACCACCAGGGTGGCCAGCGCTTCACCGTCCACCTCTTCGGCGACGATCAGCAGCGGACGGCCGGCCTTGGCGACGGCTTCCAGCGTCGGCAGCAGGTCACGGATGTTGCTGATCTTCTTGTCGTGCAGCAGCACGAAGGGGTTGTCCAGCAGGGCGACTTGCTTTTCCGGCTGGTTGATGAAGTAGGGCGACAGGTAGCCGCGGTCGAACTGCATGCCTTCGACGACGTCCAGCTCGTTGTTCAGGCTCTTGCCGTCTTCAACGGTGATCACGCCTTCCTTGCCCACCTTGTCCATGGCGTCGGCAATGATCTGGCCGATCGACTCGTCGCTGTTGGCCGAGATCGAACCGACTTGCGCGATTTCCTTGCTGGTGGTGGTGGCCTTGGAAGCCTTCTTCAGCTCGGCGACCAGGGCGGTGACCGCCTTGTCGATGCCGCGCTTCAGGTCCATCGGGTTCATGCCGGCGGCCACGTACTTCATGCCTTCGCGCACGATGGCTTGGGCCAGCACGGTGGCGGTGGTGGTGCCGTCACCGGCGTTGTCGCTGGTCTTGGAAGCGACTTCCTTGACCATCTGGGCGCCCATGTTCTGGAGCTTGTCCTTCAGCTCGATTTCCTTGGCCACGGACACACCGTCCTTGGTCACGGTGGGGGCGCCGAACGAGCGCTCCAGCACCACATTGCGGCCCTTGGGGCCCAGCGTGACCTTGACCGCGTTGGCCAGGATGTTCACGCCTTCAACCATGCGAGCGCGGGCTTCGCCGCCGAAAATGACGTCTTTTGCTGCCATGTCTTTATCTCCGAAT
>JBDHSJ010000040.1:0-24784 GCA_039808065.1 Burkholderiaceae bacterium
CGTGACCTTGGGCCGGCTTGGCGGCCGCCGGGCGCTGACCTTGCGGTGCCGGGCCGCGGCCGGGCTGGGCCGGACGGCCCTGGCCCTGCTTGTGTGCCGGAGCGCCGGGCTGGCCACCATGAGCCTGGGGACGCGGCGCCCCCTGGCCGGGGCGACCGGACGGGCGCGGGGCGCTGTTGCGGGCAGGGCCGCGCACGCCGATGGTCTGGCGGCCGATCTGGATCGGTTCGGCGCGTTCACCCCCCGGCACTTCGAAGCCCGGCACGGTCTCGCGCGGCAGGCTGCGCTTGATCAGGCGCTCGATGTCCTTCAGGAACAGCTCTTCGTCGGGGCAAACCAGGGAGATCGCCTCGCCCTCGCAGCCGGCGCGGCCGGTGCGGCCGATGCGGTGCACATAGTCCTCGGGCACATTGGGCAGCTCGAAGTTCACGACGTGCGGCAGCTCGTCGATGTCGATGCCGCGCGCCGCGATGTCGGTGGCCACCAGCACCTGCAGGGTGCCGGCCTTGAACTCGCTCAGCGCCTTGGTGCGCGCGCCTTGGCTCTTGTTGCCATGGATGGCCATGGCCGTGATGCCCTGCTTGTCCAGGAACTCGGCCAGGCGGTTGGCGCCATGCTTCATGCGCGTGAACACCAGCACCTGGTGCCAGTCGTTCTTGCTGATCAATTCGGCCAGCAGGTCCTTCTTGCGCTCGCGACCGGTCCAGTAGACGCGCTGGCTCACCGTGTCGGCGGTGGCGTTGCGGCGCGCCACCTCGATCAGCTGGGGCGACTTCAGCAGGCGGTCGGCCAGGGCCTTGATGTCGTCGCTGAACGTGGCGCTGAACAGCAGGCTCTGCTTACTGGCGGGCAGCAGGGCCAGCACCTTCTTGATGTCATGAATGAAGCCCATGTCGAGCATGCGGTCGGCTTCGTCCAGCACCAGGATCTCGACCTGGCTCAGGTCCAGATGGCGCTGCTGGTGGATGTCCAGCAGTCGGCCAGGGGTGGCGACCAGGATGTCGACGCCGCGGCGCAGGGCCTCGATCTGCGGGTTCATGCCCACGCCGCCGAACATCACCATGGACTTGAGCGGCAGGTGCTTGCCGTAGGCCCGCACGTTCTCTTCCACCTGGGCGGCCAGTTCGCGGGTGGGGGTCAGCACCAGCGCGCGCACCACGCGTTTGGCACCGGGCTTTTGGCTCTGCATCAGGCGATGCAGCATGGGCAGAGTGAAACCGGCGGTCTTGCCGGTGCCCGTTTGGGCGCCGGCCAGCAAGTCGCCGCCGTTGAGCACCATCGGGATGGCCTGACGCTGGATGGGGGTGGGGGTCTCGTAACCCTGTTCGCGCACGGCGCGCAGGATCGGCTCGGCCAGGCCGAGATCAGCAAAACTCATGGGATTTTTGGGAGCCCGGGAGGCCGGGCGTCGCACCGTTCGCAAGCCCTGTGGAGGGCAGGCGCCGTCACGGCGGTGCAGGGTTCAGCGGATGCGTGAATGCAGGCTGCAGACCAGACGGCTGAGGGGCCACAGCGGCGCGCAGTGTAGGCGAGTTGCGCAAACGCCCCGGGTTTGTACGAGCCCTCTGCGGTTCGGCGGCGTGAACGGCTGCCGCTAGAGTGCCCTCATGGTGTCGGTTCGGAGGGCCCGGCGGCGCGAAAAGGCGCTGTTCGAGGGCTGGTGGGATGAGCAGCGCCGTCTCTGGTCCGCCACGGATGATGAGACGGCGCGGACGCGTGCGCGTCATGTGGAGGCGACGCTGCAAGTGGCGCCGTGGACGATGTCCGGCACCCTGTTGGGCACGGTGTGCACCGTGATGCTGCTCTGGAACGCAGCCAACCCCTGGGGATTGGCCGCCTGGGCGGCGGGCATGGTGGCCGTGTCGCTGCTCGGGTTCAGTGGTTGGTGGCGATCGCGGCAGCGCCGGCAGAGCCGGTGCGGCCCGCGCGTGGTGCGCCGCGCCACCGTGCATGCGGGTTTGCTGGCGCTGGGTTGGGCCAGCCTGGGGGTGCTCTGGCTGAGCGGCCTGGGCCACGAGCGGCAGCTGTGGGTGGCAGTCGTGCTTACCGGCGCGATGTGTGGCGGCGCCGTGGCGCTGGCCTTGCTGCCCTCGGCGGCGTTCACCTATCTGATCATCGTGACACTCGGAACGCTCGTGGCCCTGGGACGTTCCGGCCTGGAGTTGGCGCTGGCGCTGCAGTTCCTGTGCCTCTTGTACGCGCTAATCCTGGCGGTGGCGGTGGCGTCTGCCGCGCATCTGTACTCGCGCCGCTTGATCTCCGAGCAGGAGGCGACGCGGCAGGGCGAGGTGGTGGGTCTGCTGCTGCGCGACTTCGAGGAAAGCAGCTCGGATGTGCTCTGGGAGGTGGACCGCCATGGCCGCTTTGCCCACCCCTCGAAACGCCTCTCGCAGCTGTTGGAGCGGCCGCTGGACAAGCTCGGTCAGCTCGGTCTGCTGCAGGTGCTGCGGTCCTTGCAGCAGGAGGGCTCGGCCGGGGTCGACCGCCTGCAGCAGGCTTTTGACCGCGGCGAAGCCTTCCGCGATCAGGTGGTGCGGGTGCAGCTCACCCAGGGGCCGCGCTGGTGGTCGGTCACGGCCAAGCCGCTGACCGACGAGCAAGGCCATCTACGCGGTTGGCGCGGTGTGCTGGCCGACGTGACGGCGGCGCGCCAATCCCATCAGCACCTGGCTTATCTGGCTCATTTCGACGCCCTGACCGGACTGGCCAACCGCGTCAGCCTGCGCAACCGCCTGGCCCAGGCGGTGGAGGGCGGCGGCGGCCGCAGCGCCCTGCTGTGCATGGACCTGGACAACTTCAAGACCATCAACGACACCCATGGTCACAGCCTGGGTGACGCCGTCCTGCAGGAGGTGGCGCAGCGCCTGCGTGCGCACATGCGCAAGTCCGACCTCTGCGGCCGCCTGGGTGGTGACGAGTTCGCCGTGGTGCTGGACGACATCCGTTCCGACGACGAGGCCATGGCTCTGGCACACCGCCTGGTTGCGGCCATGCGCGTGCCGGTGGAAGTGCAAGGCGTGGTGGTGGCGGGGGGCGTCAGCATCGGCCTGGCCTTCCTGCCCGACCATGCGCAGACCGTGGACGAGGCCCTGGTGGCGGCCGATTTGGCGCTCTACGCCGCCAAAGCCAGCGGACGGGGCCGGGTCGAGAGCTTCACCGACGAACTGGGCGCCAGCCAGCGCCGCCGCATCACCATCGAACGCGAACTGCGCGAAGCGCTGGCGCGTGACGAGCTGGTGGTGCACTACCAGCCGCAGGTGGATTTGCGCACCTGGACCATTCGAAGCGCCGAGGCCCTGGTGCGCTGGAACCACCCCACCCTGGGTGCCGTGTCGCCTTCCGAATTCGTGCCGATTGCCGAAGAGACGGGCTTGATCCACAACATCGGTGCCTGGGTGCTGGCCAAGGCCTGTTCGGACGCCCGCCACCTGCTGCCGGATCTGCGCATTGCCGTCAACGCCTCGGCCGCCCAGGTGCAGCGGGCCGGTTTTGTGCACGAACTGCGCCAGCTGCTGAACCGCTATGAGCTGAAGCCTTCGCAGCTGGAGGTGGAGATCACCGAATCCTTGCTGATGGAGGACATCGCGGTGGCGCTGGAGAACCTGCACGCCATCAAGCAGCTGGGTGTGCGCATCGCGCTCGACGATTTCGGCACCGGCTATTCCTCACTCGCGTACCTGCGCCGCTTCCCCTTCGACAAGCTGAAGATCGACCGCGCCTTCATTCGCGAGCTGCTGAGCACCAGCGATGCACGCGCCATCGTGCGCACCATCTTGCAGCTGGCCCGTGTGCTGGGCATGGACACGGTCGCCGAAGGGGTGGAAGAGCCGGCGCAACTGGAGGTGCTCAGCCATGTGGGCTGTGCCGCCATCCAGGGCTTCCTGGTGGCTCGCCCCATGCCGGCCGAACAGCTCGTGGACCTGATCGCGCGCTGGGACAGCCTGCCCCGGCCGGCCTCGGACGGCAACCTGCCTGAATCCGTGATGGCCGAGCTGCATCCGGCGCTGCCGCGATAATCCGGTGCAATTCCGGCCGCCACCTCAGGCGGCCGCCGTTTTTTCTCTGATCGAAACGCAAGCACGCCATGGCTCAGTACGTCTTCACCATGAACCGGGTCACCAAGACGGTGCCCCCCAAGCGACAGATCCTCAAGGGCGTGTCGCTGTCCTTCTTCCCAGGCGCCAAGATCGGCGTGCTCGGTCTGAACGGCTCGGGCAAGTCCACGGTGCTGAAGATCATGGCCGGCATCGACAAGGAGTTCGAGGGCGAGGCCTACCCGATGCCGGGCATCAAGATCGGCTACTTGCCGCAGGAGCCCGAGCTGAACCCCGAACAGACCGTGCGCGAGGCGGTGGAAGAGGGCGTGGGCGGGGTGGTGGCTGCCAAGAAGCGCCTCGATGAGGTCTACGCCGCCTATGCGGACGAGAACGCTGACTTCGACGCCCTGGCCGCCGAGCAGGCCGAGCTGGAAGCCATCATTGCCGCTGCCGGTGGCGAGAACACCGATCTGCAGCTGGAGTTGGCCGCCGACGCTCTGCGCCTGCCGCCCTGGGACGCCAAGATCGGCCTGCTGTCGGGTGGCGAGAAGCGCCGCGTGGCCCTGTGCCGTTTGCTGCTGAGCAAGCCCGACATGCTGCTGCTCGACGAACCCACCAACCACTTGGATGCCGAGTCGGTGGAGTGGCTGGAGCAGTTCCTGCAGCGCTTCCCGGGCACCGTGGTGGCCGTCACCCACGACCGCTACTTCCTCGACAACGCAGCCGAGTGGATCCTCGAACTCGACCGTGGCCATGGCATTCCCTACAAAGGCAACTACACCGACTGGCTGGACCAGAAGGAAGCTCGCCTGGAGCAGGAGCAGCGCCAGGACGAAGCCCGCACCAAGGCCATGAAGGAAGAGTTGAAGTGGGTCCGCTCCAACGCCAAGGGCCGCCAGGCCAAGAGCAAGGCGCGCCTGGCCCGCTTCGAGGAACTGAGCGACGTCGACTACCAGCGCCGCAACGAGACCAACGAGATCTTCATCCCTGTGGCCGAGCGCCTGGGCAATGAGGTCATCGAATTCAAGAACGTCACCAAGTCCTTTGGCGACCGCGTGCTGATCGACAACCTCAGCTTCAAGGTGCCGCCCGGCGCCATCGTCGGCATCATCGGCCCCAACGGCGCCGGCAAATCGACCCTGTTCCGCATGATCCAGGGCACCGAGACGCCCGATAGCGGCGAGGTGCAGATCGGCAAGACCGCCAAGCTGGCCTTTGTGGACCAGAGCCGGGCCAGTCTGGCGGCCGAGAAGACCGTCTGGGAAGACGTCTCCGGTGGTCTTGACAACATCATCGTCGGCAAGTTCGTCATGCCCAGCCGTGCCTATCTGGGCCGCTTCAACTTCAAGGGCAACGACCAGCAGAAGCTGGTCGGTCAGCTCTCCGGGGGTGAGCGCGGTCGTCTGCACCTGGCCAAGACCCTGGCTGAGGGCGGCAACGTGCTGATGCTCGACGAACCCTCGAACGACCTGGACGTCGAAACCCTGCGCGCACTGGAAGAGGCGCTGCTGGAGTTCGGTGGCTCGGCCATGGTGATCTCCCACGACCGCTGGTTCCTGGACCGCATCTGCACGCACATCCTGGCCTGCGAGGGTGAGAGCCATTGGGAGTTCTTCGACGGCAACTACACCGAGTACGAAGCCGACAAGAAGAAGCGCCTGGGCGAAGAAGGCGCGCGCCCGAAGCGCGTGCGCTTCAAGCCGATAGCTTGACCCCCCCGAGGCGGCCCAATGGGCCGCCTCCCCCCAGGGGGCGCCACCAGTGGCCCGGCGGAGCCGGTTCCACGGTGGCACTTGGGGGTGTTTGGCGACGATTTGGCGCTTGCTGGGAGTGTCGAAAGAAGTGGGGCGTGCAACGCATCTTTACTTTCGCGGCAAGGCTCTGAAACCCCCGGCGCAGACAGTGGCACCATCCCAACCCGCTGGAGAGATGCCATGCAAAGCAGCCCGTCCCTGAAGTCCCTGGTCCTGGCCATTGGCCTGGTGTTGTCGGCCGCTGCGCCGGCCGTGTTTGCCATGCCCCATGGTGGCGGCCCCCGCGGCGGCATGCCTGGCATGGAGATGATGCACGCGCTGGACGATGTCGGCGCCACCGACGCCCAGCGCCAGCAGATCCGCGAGATCTTCAAGACCGCCCGCGAAGACCTGCGCAGTCAACGTGAACAGGGCCAGGCCCTGCACAAGCAGATGCTGCAAGCCTTCGGCGCCGCCAATGTCGACGCCAACGCCGTCGAGGCCCTGCGCAAGCAGCAGCTGGCCCTGCACGACGCCGCCAGCCAGCGCATGACCCGCGCCATGGTCGAAGCCGCTCGCGTGCTCAGCCCCGAACAGCGCGCCAAGCTGACCGAAAGGATGGGCAAGCGCATGGAACGCATGCACGAGCGCATGCAGGAACGCAGCCGTGGCCATGACCGCAATGGTTGAGAACGGCCGCAGCGCCGGCCAGGTGCTGATCGTCGATGACGATGCGCGCCTGGCCGAGATGGTGCAGGGTTACCTGGGTACGGCCGGCTTTCGGGTTCAGGTCGCGCCCAACCTGACCCAGGCCCGCAGCTTGCTGGCCCTGCGCAGTGCGCTGCCCGATCTTCTGATCCTCGACTTGATGCTGCCCGACGGCGACGGCCTGGACTTCTGCCGCCAGCTGCGCAACGAACCGCATCTGCGCGGCTTGCCGGTGCTGATGCTGTCGGCCCGCGGCGAACCGCTGGACCGGGTGCTCGGCCTGGAACTGGGCGCCGACGACTACCTGCCCAAGCCTTTCGAGCCGCGCGAGCTGCTGGCGCGCGTCAAGGCCCTGCTGCGGCGCGGCCAGCCGACCCAGGCCGAGACCCTGCGCTTCGGCCGTCTGGAGATCGACCTGGGCGAGCGCGCCGCTCGCCTGGGCGGCCAGCCCTGCGATCTCACCAGTCACCAGTTCGAATTGCTCTTGGTGATGGCCCGCAACGCCGGCCGCGTGATGAGCCGCGACCAGATCATGGACGCGCTCAAGGGCCATCCGCTGGAGGCCTTCGACCGCAGCATCGATGTGCACATCTCGCGCATTCGTGCCGCCATTGAAGACGACCCCAAGACCCCCAAGCGGGTGCTGACCGTGCGCGGCGCCGGCTATGTGTTCGCGCGCAAGCAGGACGGGGATTGAATTCCCCTTGAAATCCCTTTATCTCCGCATCTACCTCACGGTCGTGGCCGTGTTGCTGGCCTTCGCGTTGATTGGCGGTTGGCTGGCGAATCGCCAGATCGAGCGCGAGCGTGAGCAAGCCGAGCAGGCCCAGGACGAACGTCTGCAGGCGATGGCCGATCTGCTCGAGCGCGCTCTGCCCCCGGCGGACGCCCCGGCCTTCGAGCAAGCGCACGCGTTGCGGCGCTGGTCGTTGCAACTGCGCATGCCGCTGGCACTCGAGAGCGCCACCGGGGAGCGCCTGGCCTCCACCCCCCGCTTCGAGCGTCGTCTGGAGCTGGGCGAAGGCAACCCGCCCAAGGTGCTGACCCTGAGCGATGGCCGCCGGCTGCTGGTGCTGCGCCCTTGGCGCCCGCGTGCAGGCTTGCCGCCGGTCTTCGGCCCCTTCTTGGAGCGGGCCCATGTGCTGGGTCTGTTGTTCGTGCTGCTCTTCATCGGTGTGGCCCTGGGGGCCTACCCCGTGGTGCGGCGGCTGACCCGCCGACTGGAGACCTTGAAGCGTGGTGTTGAGCGTTTCGGTGCGGGCGAGTTGCGGCACCGCGTGGCGGTGGATGGCAAGGACGAAGTGGCCGCGCTGGCGCAGAGCTTCAACCAGAGCGCCGAGCGCGTCAGTGCGCTGGTGCGCGCGCACCAGAGTCTGGTGGCCAATGCCAGCCACGAGCTGCGTTCCCCGCTGGCGCGACTGAAGATGGCGTTGGCATTGCGCGACGAGACCGGCCCGAACGCGCGTCTGGATCAGGAAGTGGCACGCAATCTGGCGGAACTGGATGGGCTGATCGAGGAGCTGCTGATGTCGGCGCGGCTCGAAGCGAGCGCCCCTCAGCGCCAGCGCGTGGATCTACTGGGTCTGGCGGCCGAGGAGTGCGCACAGACAGGTTTGCCGCTGGAAAGTCAATTGACTGAGGCCAGCGTGCTGGGCGAAGAGCGGCTGCTGCGCCGCGCCCTGCGAAACCTGCTGGAAAACGCCAAGCGCTACGGCGGCAGCGAGCAGGATCTGGAGCTTTGCCGCCACGGCGCTTGGCTGGAACTGCGGGTGCGTGACCGCGGGCCGGGCGTACCACCTGAACTGGCCGAGCGCATCTTCGAGCCCTTCTTCCGCCTACCCGGTCATGCCGAAGTGGCCGGCGGCGTCGGTCTGGGTCTCGCCTTGGTGCGGCAAATTGCCCTTGCGCATCAGGGCAACGTGCGCTGCGAACCGCGCCCGGGGGGCGGTTCGGTCTTCGTGCTCAGCCTGCCCGTTGCCTGAGCAGTCCACGTTCGACCCAGAGTTGCAGTGCAGCGAGCAACGCTCCTGCCAGCAGCAGCCCGAACGTGGCGCTCCACCAAAACCCCAGGGCCCCGGCACCACCAAACGCCAGGTGGTAGCCACCGCCGATGCCGACGCCCCACAGTGCAATCACGTAGAACACCATCGGCAGGGTGGCCACGTGGTGGGCGCGCAGCACGCCAGCGGCCACGGTTTGCACCGCATCGCCCATGTGAAAGAACCAAACCCAGACCAGCAGGGGAATGGCCGCGGCAGCTGCCGTGGCGTCGCTGGTGTACAGGTTCACGACAGGCCCGCGCAGCAGAGCCAGCGCGCCGCCCATCAGGGCCGCGATCAGCAGGCCCCAGATCAGCGCGTGCCGGCCCAGGCGCTTTGCGTCGTGCATCCGCCGTGCGCCGAGTGCTTGCGCCACCAGCGTCGTGGCCGCACTGGCCAGTGCCATCGGAAGCATGAACATCATGCTGACGAGATTGACAGCGATCTGGTGGCCGGCCACCGCCGTGGCGCCCAGACGGGCGATGAAGAAGGCCATGAAGGTGAAGCCGGTCACTTCCACCAGAATCGAGCCGCCCATGGGCACGCCCAGGCGCAGCAGGTTCCTCAGGGTGGCCGCATGCGGGCGGCTGTCACGCCAGCGGCTCAGGCGAAACGGTGCATAGAAGGCGTCCCGCTTCAGAATTTCGCGCGCCACCAGCCATTGCAGCAGCATCACCGTGGCGGTGGCCCAGCCGCAGCCGGCCGGGCCCAGGCCCTGCAGGGGGCCGGCGCCGAACACCAGCAGGGCGGTCAGGGGCACTTTGAGCATCAGGCCGCCCAGCTGCAGCACCATCACCGCCTTGGGCCGTGACACCGCGGTGTTGAAGCCGCGGTAGGCCGTGAAGAGCAAAGCCGGCACCAGGGCAATGGCCATCGGGCGCAAGTAGGCCCGCACGGCATCGGCCACTGAAGATTCCAACGCCGCCAAGCGGATGAAGGGCTCGGGCCAGATCAGCAGGGCCATGCCGGGCAAGGCCAGGAACACCGCCAGCCACTGCGCCTGCAGGTACTGGACGCCCGCGGCCGGCAGATCCCGCGCGCCGAACTGACGGCCAGCCAGCGGGCCCACCGCCAGGATCACACCCATCAGTCCCACGAAGATGGTGACGTAGGCTGCCGAGCCCACCGCCAGGGCCGCCAGCGCCTGGCTGCCCAGGCGGCCGAGCATCAAGGTGTCCACCGTATTGAAGGCCAGCACAGCCAGCTGGCCCACGAAGACCGGCCAAGCCAAGGGCGCAAGTTGGCGGCCGCTGTGCAGCAGGCCGCTCAAGCCGAGGGCTCCTGGGCCCGCTCGGCATAGCGATTGAAGCGCCAGGCCGTACCTTCGTGCTGGATGCGGCGCCACACCACGCGCTTTTCGAGCGGGGTCAGCTGCGGCCAATCGCGCACCTCGGCAAAGCTGCGGCCGCAGCCCTTGCAGATGGGGTCACCCTGGGCAGTGGAGCAGATGGCGATGCAGGGGGAGTCCGGCGTGCTCGCGTACCAGCTCATGAAGGCGTCTCGAGCACCGGCAGTGAGGCGTTCGGGGTCCCACTGCAGCTCGTGGAAATACACCATCAGCGCATAGACCTCGGCCAGGGCGCGCACTTCGGCACAGGCTGAAATGCCATCAGGCGAGGGATGACGCTCGCGCCACCAGTTGATGGCCGCCTCCAGATCCGTGATGTGAAGACTCGCACTCACGGCGTGGCCAAGCCCAGGCAGTCGCGCACCTCGCGCAGGGTCTTGCGGGCCAGTGCGCGCGCGCGCTCCGTGCCCACCTCCACCAGCCAATGCACCTGCTTGGGATGCGCGAGATGCTGCTCGGCGCGCTGGCGCCACGCCGCCTGCTGCGGGAGCAGATGGTCCAGCAGGGCCTGCTTGCAGTCCACGCAGCCGGTTCGGGCCGAGCGACAGTCGGCTGCCAGCTGTTCTTGTTGCACCAGTGGGCTGACAGCCTGGTGCAGGGGCCAGACCGGGCAGCGTCCGGGTTCACCGGGGTCTTGCCGGTGTACGCGCTGCGGGTCGGTGGGCATGCGCAGCAGCTTGGCGCGGGTGCTTTCGGCGCCTTCGCGCATGCCGATGGTGTTCGCGAAGCCCTTGCTCATCTTGCGGCCGTCCAGCCCGGGCAAGCGCGGGGCGTCGCTCAGCACCGCTTGCGGCTCGGGGAACACGGCCCGGCCTGCCAAGTGGTTGAAGCGTCGCGCCAGTTCGCGGCACAGCTCCAGGTGAGCGGCCTGGTCCTGCCCCACGGGCACCAGCTCGGCCTTGTAGGCCAGGATGTCGGCGGCCTGCAGCAGCGGGTAGCCCAGGCGGCCGAAGCTTGGGTGCTGATCGGCAATCTCGCGAAAGCCCGGCACCCGCTCCAGCCAGGACAGCGGCGTCACCATCGCCAGCAGCGTGAACAGCTCGGCGTGCTCGGTCATGCGGCTCTGGATGAAGAGCGTGGCGCGCTGCGGGTCGATGCCGGCGGCCAGCCAGTCGACCACCATGTCGTAGACCGCCTCTTCGCGCACAGCGCCGCTGCCATCGGTCAGTGCGTGCCAATCAGCGACGAAGAACAGGCAGTCGTGGTCCTGCTGCAGCGCCAGCCAGGTCTTCAACACGCCGTGGTAGTGGCCAAGATGCAGGGCGCCGGTGGGGCGCATGCCGGAGACGACGCGGGCGGGTGAGGACATGGGACAGGGCGCGTAAGGGGAGGGGATTCTAGGGAGGGCTCAGGGTCGCCACCTACACTGCCGCCCCATGAAGAATGTGGTCATCCTGATCTCCGGGCGGGGCTCCAATATGGAGGCCATCGTCCACACCGCGCAGCGTGAACGCTGGAACGCGCGCATCGCTGCGGTCATCAGCAACCGGCCCGATGCGGCCGGTTTGAAGTTTGCACAGGGGCAGGGCATCGCCACTGCGGTGGTGGATCACAAGGCCTTTGAAAGTCGCGAGGCTTTTGATGCGGCGCTGATGCAGGCTATCGACCCCTTCCAGCCCGACGCCCTGGTGCTGGCCGGCTTCATGCGGATCCTCACGCCGGGCTTCATCGCGCATTACGCCGGGCGCATGCTGAATATCCACCCCTCGCTGCTGCCGGCCTTCCCGGGCCTGCACACGCACCAGCGTGCGCTCGACGCCGGCTGCCAGCTCGCCGGCACCACCGTGCACGGTGTGACGGCCGAGCTGGACCATGGCCCCATCCTGGCCCAGGCCCTGGTGCCGGTGCTGCCGGATGACGATGCCGACCGGCTGGCTGCCCGCGTGCTGGCGCTGGAGCACCAGCTCTACCCCCGCGCGCTGCGCTGGTTTCTGAACGACGAGCTGGAGTTCGACGGCAACCGCGTCCGCCACCGGCTGGGTGAGTCGCAACTATTGAGCTGAAGCTGAGCTGATGCATCCCAAATCCCTTCTCCTATTGGCGGCGCAGCTGGTGCAGCGCGTGCTCAAGCTCGATCAGCCGGCCGACACCCTGGTCTCGGCCTTCTTCAAGGAGCACCGCGAGCTCGGTTCACGCGAGCGCCACGCGCTGGCCGAAACCACCTATGCCCTGCTGCGCCGGCGCCTGCTCTGGCAGAACTTGGCGCAATCCGGCAGCGGCCCGATGGAGCGCCGCCTGGTGTTGTTGGCCTGGGCCGGCGAGCCGCGCGTGCTGGAGGCGGGCACCGAGGCTCATGAGCGTGAATGGCTGGCTGCGTGCCGGCAAATTGATCTGGCCAGCCTGGCCCCAAAGCTGCGCCACAACCTGCCGGACTGGATCGCCGACGGCTTGCAGAAGCAATTGCCGGCCGAGGACTTCGAGGCCTTGGCCGCCAGCCTGCTGGAAGCCGCGCCGCTGGATTTGCGCGTCAACACCCTGAAAGCCAAGCGGGACGCCGTGCTGGCCGAGCTGCAGGAGTTTGGCGCCCAGGCCACGCCGTACTCCCCCTGGGGCATCCGGCTGCTGGGCAAGCCCAGCCTCAACCAGTGGCCGCTGTTCAAGGACGGCAGCATCGAGGTCCAGGACGAGGGCAGCCAGCTCCTGGCCCTGCTGCTCGACGCCAAGCGCGGCGAAATGGTGGCCGACTTCTGCGCCGGCGCCGGCGGCAAGACCCTCGCGCTGGGTGCAGCGATGCGCAACACCGGCCGCCTCTATGCCTTCGATGTGTCCGGCTACCGGCTCGACAACCTGCGTCCGCGCCTGGCGCGCAGCGGTTTGTCCAATGTCTACCCGATCCAGATCGCTCACGAGCGTGACGAGCGCATCAAGCGCCTGAGCGGCAAGCTGGATCGGGTGCTGGTCGATGCACCCTGTTCGGGCCTGGGCACGCTGCGGCGCAACCCGGACATGAAGTGGCGCCAGTCGCCGCAGGCGGTGGCCGAGCTGGTGCCACGCCAGCTGGCCATCCTGCAATCGGCCGCGCGTCTGCTCAAGCCGGGTGGCCGGCTGGTGTATGCCACGTGCAGCCTGCTGGAAGCCGAGAACGAAGGCGTGGCAGCCGCGTTCGAAGCGCAGAACCCGGGTTTCGTCAAGCTGGATGCGGCCGAGCTGCTGGCCACCCAGGTGCCCCATGCCGCCGAACTGGTACACAACGGACAGTTACGCCTCTGGCCGCATCGTCATCACACCGACGGCTTTTTCGCCGCGGCCTGGCAGCGCGCGTGACATGCGCACGGCCGGGTTTGACGGGGGTCAATGCTGCGGTGCAGCGAACTGGAGCCTGGCCCCTAAAATCCGCGCTTCCTTGATTTGGCGCTGCCCGCGGGCGGTGTGATCGACATGAATGCATGGACGGCGGCTTTTGACGCCTTTGCGACCTGGGCCGGCCAGGGCCTGGCGGATGCCAGTTTCTGGACCATCCTGGCCTATGTGCTGGTGACCACGCACATCACCATCGTCAGCGTCACGCTGTACCTGCACCGCTCGCAAGCGCATCGCTCCGTGGACATGCACCCGGCTGTGGCGCACTTCTTCCGCTTCTGGCTGTGGCTGAACACCGGCATGGTCACCAAGGAATGGGTCGCCATCCACCGGAAGCACCACGCCAAGTGCGAGACCGAGGAGGATCCGCACAGCCCGCAGACCCGCGGCCTCAAGGCCCTGCTGCTGACCGGCGTGGAGCTCTACCGCGCCGAAGCCAAGAACGCCGAGACCCTCAGCAAGTACGGCCACGGCACACCGGACGACTGGATGGAGCGTCAGGTTTACACCCGCCTGGGCATCCATGGGGTTGCTGCACTGCTGATCTTCAATGTGTTGATGTTTGGTGGCTGGGGTGCCACCATCTGGGCCATCCAGATGCTGTGGATTCCGCTCTGGGCCACTGGTGTCATCAATGGCATCGGCCACTACTGGGGCTACCGCAATTTTGAAGCGCCGGACGCGTCGACCAATGTGTCGCCGATTGGTTTCATCGTGGGCGGCGAAGAGCTGCACAACAACCACCACACCTTCCCGACCTCGGCCAAGTTCTCGGTCAAGAAGTACGAGTTCGACATTGGCTGGGGCTACATCCGCCTGCTGCAGTTCTTTGGCTTGGCGCAGCCGCGTAAGCGTCCGCCGCAACTGGTCGAAGGGGCGGTTCAGCCGGCTGACCGCCAGACCCTAGAAGCCGTGATTGCCAATCGCTATGAGGTGATGGCCCGCTTTGGGCGTGAAATGAAAGCGGCCTGCCGCCAAGAGCTTGATCGCCTGAAGGCCGAGGGTGCTCGCCATAGTGCGCGCTGGAGCGAGCTGAAGCTGGCCAAGCGCTGGCTGCCGCGCGATGCCGATCGCATTCCGGCCGAGCTGGGCGCCAAGCTGGCTGCCGTTCGTGCGGCGAATCCAGTTCTGGATCAATGGCTGACCATGCGCGAGGAATTGCGTCAGCTGTGGACGCGGACGAATGTGTCCGCCGAGCAGCTGGTCAAGGATTTGCAGGCATGGTGCGCGCGCGCCGAGGCCAGCGGCATTGAGGAGCTGAAAGCGCTGTCGATACGCTTGCGTGCCTCACGTTTGCCCAGCGCAGCCTGAGCGACTGCAAAGTCCTGTAAACGACGGGCCCTCTGGGCCCGTTTTGCTTGGGTCGCCCGACTCCCCTTCCTATACTGGTTTGACCGAGGCCCCGAGGGGCGGGCGCAGAAAGGTCAGGAGGCGATCATGCGTGCAGTTGCAATGGTGCTTGCGCTTTGGGCGGCGACCGGTGCTCAGGCTGGAACGGTTCAGGTGCAGTACGCCGACACCAGCAAGTTTGCGGACTTTGGCGAGTCCAGCTTGGACCGTGAGCGCCATCAGAAGGAGTTGACGCAGTTCTTGCAGTCATGGGGCAAGCGAATCGGACCCAATCAGGAGTTGCTGATCGAGGTTCGCGACGTGAACCTGGCTGGTGAGTTGGAGTGGCTTCGGGGCTATGCCCAGCGCCTTCGCGTTATGCGCACGGTCACGCTGCCGTTCATCGACTTCAATGTGGAATTGAAGGAGGGCGGGCAGTTGCTGCGCAAGGAGCATGTCGAGCTGCGTGATTTCAGCTATCTGAACGGCTCGGAGTTGCGCTGGCGCGGTGAGGCGCTGGCGCATGAGAAAGTGATGCTGGATCGTTGGTTCACGAGGCAGTTCCTGAAGCCCTGACGAGAGGCGACCGCAAAGAAAAAGCCCGCCGATGGCGGGCTTTTTTCGGGAGCGGTGGGCTCCTGGGGGCTCACTTCAGCTTGATCTCTTTGTAGAGAACGTGCTTGCGAGCCTTGGGGTCGAACTTCATGAACTCCAGCTTTTCAGGCGTGGTCTTCTTGTTCTTCGCCGTGGTGTAGAAGTGGCCAGTGCCCGCAGTGGACTCCAGCTTGATTTTTTCGCGTCCGCCTTTAGCAGCCATGGTGTCGCTCCTTCAGTGATTAGGCTTGACCGTGGGCACGCAGATCGGCCAGGACGGCGTCGATGCCCTTCTTGTCGATCAGGCGCAGGCCAGCGTTGCTGATGCGCAGGCGCACCCAGCGGTTTTCGCTCTCGACCCAGAAACGACGGTAGTGCAGGTTCGGCAAGAACCGGCGCTTGGTTTTGTTGTTGGCGTGGGAAACATTGTTCCCGACCATGGGCTTCTTGCCCGTGACTTCGCAGACGCGTGCCATGAGGACACTCCGTTTTCTACAGCGACCACGCGCAAGAGTGGACTCTTGCGGCGGCGGCTTCACCTCGCCAAGCGTACTTTGTACCCGGGTGGCGGTAACCCGTCCCTTCAGGGCGACTGCGTGCTGAGTGTTCCAGCTAGAAGCCACTTCCGGAAAAGCCCGCTAGTATAGCCCACGTCGCGGCTTTTCCGTCCAGTCGCAGCTTAGGCGCTCTGCTCCAGATAGCGCTGGGCGTCTAGCGCCGCCATGCAACCAGTGCCAGCGCTGGTGATGGCCTGGCGGTAAACATGGTCCTGTACGTCGCCAGCGGCGAATACGCCCGGCACACTGGTCATGGTCGCGAAGCCGTCCAGGCCGGAGCGGGTGCGGATGTAGCCATCCCTCATTTCGATTTGGCCCGCAAAGATGCCGGTGTTGGGCTGATGGCCGATAGCGATGAAGCAGCCATGCAGCTTGAGTTCCTTCGTCGCATCGTTCTGCGTGGACTTCAGGCGCACGCCCGTCACCCCGCTGCTATCGCCCAGCACCTCATCCAGGGTCTGGAAGGTGTGCAGCACGATCTTGCCGGCGCTGACCTTTTCCATCAGCTTGTCCACCAGGATGGGCTCGGCGCGGAATTTGTCGCGGCGATGGATCAGGTGAACCGTGTTGGCGATGTTCGATAGGTACAGCGCCTCTTCGACCGCCGTATTGCCACCACCCACGACGCACACGTCTTGCCCCCGGTAGAAAAAGCCGTCGCAAGTGGCGCAGGCGCTGACGCCACGACCCGAGAAGGCTTCTTCAGAGGGCAGGCCGAGGTACTTGGCCGAGGCGCCGGTGGCGATGATCAAGGCGTCACAGGTGTAGCTGCCGCTGTCACCGGTCAGTGTGAAGGGGCGCTGACTGAAGTCCACCGCATTGATGTGATCGAACACGATCTCGGTCTTGAAGCGCTCGGCGTGCTGCTGAAAGCGCTCCATCAGCTCGGGGCCTTGCACGCCCATCACATCGGCCGGCCAGTTGTCCACCTCGGTGGTCGTCATCAGCTGACCGCCTTGGGCCATGCCGGTGATCAGCACCGGGTTCAGGTTGGCCCGTGCGGCATAAATGGCAGCGGTGTATCCAGCCGGGCCGGAGCCCAGGATGATGAGGCGGTGATGGGGCATGCTGTTTGGGCTTCGGCTGGGCTCTGGGCAGGGTTGCACCGGGGCAGACCGTGCGAAGCGCTGGGGAAGAATGGCTTCATTCTAGGAGTCGGGTCCATAGCCGGCATTCATCAAGGAGATTGCGCATGGCCATGCTGTCCAACCTCGATCTGATTCGGCGCGTGCGCCTGTTTTCGATGCTGACGCCGGAGCAGGCGCAGTCCATCGCGGACAGCGTGAGCAAGCGCCGTTTCAAGCGGGGCGAAGTGGTGGTGGAGCAAGGAACCCATAGCAATTCGCTCTATATCCTGCTCAATGGCAGGGCCCGGGTGCTGACGGCCGACCGACGCGGGCGCGAGGTCATCATGGCGGTGCTGGAGGCGGGCGACCACGTCGGCGAAATGAGCCTCATCGACGGCGAAGCGGCGTCGGCCACCGTGCGCTGCGAGCAGCCCACCGACATGCTGGTGCTGGGTCGCGCCGAGTTCGCCCGTTGCTTGCCCGATCCGAATAGTCTGGCCTACGGCATCCTGCGCGCGCTGGTGGCACGGCTGCGCAATGCGGATCGTCAGATTGAGTCCCTGGCGCTGCTGGATGTGTACGGCCGCGTGGCTCGGACCCTGCTGGATATGGCGGAAGACGAGGACGGGCTGAAGATCATCCGCGGCCGTGTGTCGCGGCAGGACATGGCCAAGGTTGTCGGTGCCTCGCGTGAGATGGTCAGCCGCGTCATGAAGGACCTCGAAGAGCGGGGCCAGATCGAGACCCTGCAGGACGGTTCGGTGGTGCTCAAGCAGATCGATACCGGCCACAGCGAGGAAGCCGAAGAGTAGCGCGCCCCTGGGCCAGAATTCGGCCCATGACTTGGTTCCCTCCGTCGGCGCCCCCCTCACAGGGCGCGACCCAGCGCTGGATGCGCACCCCCTTCTGGTTGATCTTGACCGCCTTGCTGTGGGCCTTGTTGGTTCTGGCCCTGGTGAGCCACGATGCGCAGGACAGCGCCTATTCCATCGCCACCGAGCGCAGCCTGCCCGCCAACCGGTTAGGGGTTCTGGGCGCTTGGCTCTCGGACGGCTTGCTGTTTGTTTTCGGGTTTTCGGCCTGGTGGCTGGTGCTGGTGTTGGCGCGCCACTGGCTTGGCGGGCTGGCAGCGCTGTGGCGGGAGCGCCCGCAGGTGGAATCGAGCCCGGGCCCGCTGTGGCGCGTCTGGCTGGGCCTGGGTGTCCTTCTCCTATCGAGCTGTGTGCTCGAGTGGACGCGGCTCTACGCACTCGAAGCGCGCCTGCCGGGCCATGCCGGCGGTGTGCTGGGCTATGCGGTGGGCCCGTTGGCGATGCAATTGCTGGGTTTTGCGGGGTCCGGGCTGGCCGGCATCGTGTTGCTGCTCCTGGGCCTGGCCTGGGCGCTGGATTTTTCTTGGCTGCAACTGGCCGAGCGCATCGGGCGCCAGCTCGAGGCCCTGCAGGAGCGCCGCCGCACGGTGCGCGAGCAGCAGGAAGATCGCCGCCTGGGCGAGCAGGCCAAGGTCGAGCGGGAGGTTGAGGTTCAGGTCGCCAAAGTCGAACAGCGCGAGCAGGAGCTGGTGCACGAACCCTTGTTCATCGAACCGGAAGTGGTCGATCTACCGCCGTCCACCCGCGTGGCGGCAGAGCGCCAGCAGCCGCTGTTCCAGGAACTGGTGGATACCAAGTTGCCGCAGATCGATCTGCTCGACGCCGCGCCCCCGCGCATCGAGACCGTAACCCCCGAGTCGCTGGAAATGACCAGCCGACTGATCGAGAAGAAACTGCGCGACTTTGGCGTTGAGGTTCATGTGATCGCCGCCTATCCGGGCCCTGTGATCACCCGCTACGAGATCGAACCGGCCACTGGCGTCAAGGGTTCGCAGGTGGTGAATCTGGCCAAAGACCTGGCGCGGTCCCTCAGTCTGACCTCGATCCGTGTGGTCGAGACCATCCCGGGCAAGAACTGCATGGCGCTTGAGCTGCCGAACGCACGCCGCCAGACCATCCGCCTGTGCGAGATCCTGGGGTCTCAGGTCTATCACGACGCCGCCTCGATGCTGACGATGGCGCTGGGCAAAGACATCGTCGGCGCGCCCGTCGTCGCCGACCTCGCCAAGATGCCGCACTGCCTGGTGGCCGGCACGACCGGTTCGGGCAAGTCGGTCGGCATCAACGCCATGATCCTGAGCCTGCTCTACAAGGCCGAAGCGCGCGATGTGCGCCTGATCATGATCGACCCCAAGATGCTTGAGATGAGCGTCTATGAGGGCATCCCGCACCTGCTCTGTCCGGTCGTCACCGACATGAAGCAGGCGGGCAACGCGCTGAACTGGTGCGTGGGCGAGATGGAGCGGCGCTACAAGCTGATGAGCAAGCTGGGCGTGCGCAATCTGGCCGGCTACAACAAGAAAATTTCCGAGGCGCAGGCCAAGGAACAGAGCATCCCCAACCCCTTCAGCCTGACGCCCGAGGCGCCCGAACCGCTGGAGCGCCTGCCGCACATCGTCGTCGTCATCGACGAACTGGCCGACCTGATGATGGTGGTGGGCAAGAAGATCGAGGAGCTGATCGCCCGCTTGGCGCAGAAGGCGCGCGCCGCAGGCATCCATCTGATCCTGGCGACGCAGCGACCCTCGGTCGACGTCATCACCGGCCTGATCAAGGCCAACATCCCGACCCGTCTGAGCTTTCAGGTCAGTTCGAAGATCGACTCGCGCACCATCCTCGACCAGATGGGTGCCGAGGCCCTGCTGGGCATGGGCGACATGCTCTACATGGCCAGCGGCACCGGGCTGCCGGTGCGCGTGCACGGTGCCTTTGTCAGCGATGAAGAGGTGCATCGCGTTGTCGAGTACCTGAAAGAACAGGGCGGCGAACCGAACTACATCGAGGGCATCCTGGAAGGCGGCACGTTGGACGGTGAGGGCGGCGATGCGCTGCCAGGTGTCGGTGGCAGCAGCGACGGCGAGAGCGACCCGATGTACGACCAGGCCGTGGCCGTGGTGCTGGAGCACAAGCGTGCCTCGATTTCGCTCGTGCAGCGCCACCTGCGCATTGGCTACAACCGCGCTGCCCGCCTGCTGGAGCAGATGGAAAAGTCCGGCTTGGTTTCGGCCATGGCCACCAATGGCAACCGCGACATCGTCGTGCCGCGCCGCAACGAGGAATGATGAAGTTCAAGACCCTGATCGCCGCCCTGATCCTGCTGGGAGGCGGCGCGGCCCAGGCCGCCGGCCTGGAGCAGTTGCTGCGCTTCCAGAAAGAGATTCAGAGCGCCCGCGTGCAGTTCGTGCAGACGGTCAGCTCGCCCGATGGCAAGAAGCAGAAGCAGAACAAGGGGCAGTTCGAGTTCCAGCGTCCGAACCGCTTCCGCTTTGATTACGCCGCGCCGCAGAACCAGATCCTGATTGGCGATGGCAAAAAAGTTTGGATGGTGGACCCCGACTTGAACCAGGCCAGCAGCCGCCCGCTCGACGCCGTGCTCTCCAGTACCCCGGTCGCTTTGCTGGCCGGTGCCTCGCTGGGCGAGGCCTTCCAACTCAAGGACGATGGCGAGCAGGGTGAGATTGCCTGGGTCGCGGCCACACCCAAGCAGGCCGACCAGGGCATTCAGAGCCTGCGCATCGGCCTGAAGGGTCGTGAGTTGGCCGCACTGGAGATCGTTGATGGCCTGGGCCAGCGCTCGCGCCTGGTGTTCAGCGGTTTCGAGGCCAATGCCAAGCTGGATGCCGAGCGCCTGCGCTTCACGCCTGCGCCGGGCATGGATGTGATCGACGGCAAGTGAGCTCCGGCGACCTGTTTGCCGCCAGCACGCCCGCGCCTCTGGCCGAGCGCCTGCGGCCGCGCCGCATCGAGGAGGTGGTGGGCCAGCAGCATCTGCTTGGGCCGGGCAAGGTGTTGCGGGTGGCGGCCGAACGCAAGCAGTTGCACTCCATGCTGCTGTGGGGGCCACCGGGGGTGGGCAAGACCACGCTGGCACGCCTGCTGGCCGAGTCCAGCGGCCTGCCCTTCATCGCCATCAGCGCGGTGCTGGGGGGGATCAAGGACATCCGCGAGGCCGTGGAGCAGGCGCGCATCCAGGGTCAGGCGGTGGTCTTCGTTGACGAGGTGCACCGCTTCAACAAGGCCCAGCAGGACGCCTTTTTGCCGCATGTCGAATCGGGCCTGTTCGTTTTCATTGGCGCCACCACCGAGAACCCGAGCTTCGAGGTCAATGCGGCTTTGCTGTCGCGCGCCCGCGTGCATGTGCTGCAGAGCCTGAGTGAGGATGAGCAACGCCAGCTGCTGGCGCGCGGCGCCCAGGCCATGGACGTGGTGCTGGATGGCCCGAGTGGCGACGCTCTGCTGGCCTGGGCCGATGGCGATGCGCGCCGTTTGCTCAATGCTGTCGAAGCCGTGGCCCAGGTGGGCGCGGCCATCACGCCTGAGCTGGTGCTGCAAGTGCTGGGCAGCCGCCAGCGTCGCTTCGACAAGGGTGGCGACAGCTTCTACGACCAGCTCTCCGCCTTCCACAAATCGGTGCGTGGCTCGGACCCCGATGCGGCCATCTATTGGCTGGTGCGCATGCTCGATGGCGGCGCCGACGGCAAGACGCTGAGCCGGCGCATGCTGGCCATTGCCGCGGAAGACGTGGGCCTGGCCGACCCGCGGGCCCTGCAGCTCACGGTGGCAGCCGCCGAAACCTTCGAGCGCTTGGGCTCGCCCGAGGGCGAACTGGCGCTGGCCGAGGCCGCCATCTACCTGGCGGTGGCGCCCAAATCGAACGCTGCGTATCTGGCACTGAAGGCCGCGCGTGCCCAGGTGGAGGCGGATGGCGCGCGCGCCGTGCCCCTGCATCTGCGCAACGCGCCCACCAAGTTGATGAAGCAGTTGGGCGCAGGCGCCGAATACCGTTACGCGCATGACGAGCCCGAGGCCTTTGCGGCGGGCCAGACCTACCTGCCCGAAGGCCTGGAGGCCCAGCGCTTCTACGAGCCCAATGAGCGGGGACTGGAGGCCAAGATTGCCGAGAAGCTGCGGCGTCTGCGTGAGGCCAATGAGCAGGCTGGACTCGGCTGAGTTCAGGCTGGACTGGCCTCAAGCTCCCACTCGCCCAGGCCGCTGATGCGGGCATGCAGGCGTTGGCCGGACTGCAAGGGCAGTGCAGGGGCGAGGGCACCTGTCGTGATCACTTCACCGGCCTGCAAGGGCGGCGCTCCCTGTTCGGCCAGCACGGCCATGAGCTGGGCCAGGGCTTCCAGCGGGCTGCCGAACACCAGCGCGCTGCCACCCAGGCTCTGCTGAGCGCCGACCTGCAGCTCGGCTTCCAGATTGTTCAGCAGGGCTGGGTCGGCCTTCTGCCAGGGGCCGATGCGCTGAGCGGCGTGCACGCCGCCGGCCGCGATCGAATCAGCCACCGTGATCTGCCAGCTGGGGTAGGGACGATCGACGATCTCCAGGCCGAGAGCCATCGCGTCTACACATTCGGGCAGCTCTTCGGGGTTCTTCGGTGTGCGCGCCAGGCGCAGTACGCATTCGAGCTCGACCTTCGGTTCGCGCCAGCCAGCTAGGCAGAGCTGCTTGCCCAGCGGCGCCGTGCTGGCCTCGTACAGCCAACCCCAGCTCGGCGCGGCGATGCCCTGGCTTGGCCAGTTGGCCCGGTTGGTGTGGCCGATCTTGCGTCCGACGGTGCGGTCACCGCTGGCCAAGCGCAGCGCGTGCCGCTGCGCCGCGATGGCATAGGCCTGGGGCAGGCCCAGCCCGGGTAAGGGATCGACCGGTTCACCCGCTTGCAGCGCGGCTGCAAAGGCATGGAAGGCGTTCATAGCGGATAGGCCCGCAGCGGAATCACCGCCCGCATGGCAAAGGCCGTGCGCAACCGCGCCACATGGGGCAGGGCGCTGATGCTGTGGCGGTGCACGCGCTCGTAGTCGGCCATGTCGGCCACGGCCACGCGCAGCAGGTAGTCGAAGTCGCCGCTCATCAGGTGGCACTCCAGTACCGCTGGGCAGGCGGCCACGGCGCGCTCGAAGGCGTCCAGTGCCGGGCTGCCCTGGCCTGAGAGCGTGACCTCGATGAAGACCGTCACCGAGCGGCCGATCGCTTCCGGGCTGAGGAGCGCACGGTAGCCGTGGATGGTGCCACTTTGCTCCAGGCGCTGAAGGCGTCGCAAGCAGGCTGAGGGGCTGAGGGCGACTTGCTCGGCCAACTGGGCATTGCTGAGCCGTCCGTCCTCTTGCAGCAGACGCAAGAGTTCACGGTCGATTCGATCCAACTCGATGTTCATGCGGCGCAGTTTCGTAGAGTTTTCGAATTAAATTGCGCAAACCTAGGGTTTTCTAGGGTTGCGAACGCGATCTTCTGCGGGCGCAGGCGGCCGACGATGAAGCTCTTTGCATCCCACCCATCGGAGACTTCCATGCGCATCGGCGTCCCAACCGAGATCAAGAACCACGAGTACCGCGTCGGCCTGACGCCTCCCAGCGTCCGTGAGCTGGTGGCTGCGGGCCATGAGGTCTTCATCCAGTCCGGCGCCGGCAATGGCATCGGTTGTCCGGACGCCGAATACCAGGCCGTCGGCGCCAAGATCCTGGCCGACGCCAAGGCGGTGTTCGAGCAGGCCGAGATGATCGTCAAGGTCAAGGAGCCGCAGCCCTCCGAGACCGCGATGCTGAAGAAGGGCCAGCTGCTGTTCACCTACCTGCACTTGGCACCGGACCCGGTGCAGGCCGAGGGTCTGATCCAGAGCGGCTGCACGGCCATTGCCTACGAAACCATCACGGATTCCCGCGGTGGCCTGCCCCTGCTGGCGCCCATGAGCGAAGTAGCCGGCCGCATGGCCATCCAGGTGGGCGCGGTGGCGCTGCAGAAGGCCAATGGCGGCCGCGGTGTGCTGCTGGGCGGCGTGCCCGGTGTGGCACCCGCCAAGGTGGTGGTGATTGGCGGCGGCGTGGTGGGCACACATGCGGCGCGCATGGCCATGGGCCTGGGCGCTGAGGTGGTGGTGCTGGACCGCTCGCTGCCGCGCCTGCGCCAGTTGGATGAGGTGTTCGGTGGCCGCCTGGTCACCGCCTACGCCAACCTGGACAACACCGAGGCCGCCGTGCTGTCGGCCGATCTGGTCATCGGCGCCGTGCTGGTGCCGGGCGCGGCCGCCCCGAAGCTGATCCGCCGCGCACAGCTGTCGCGCATGAAGCCGGGTTCGGTGATCGTCGACGTCGCCATCGACCAGGGCGGCTGCTTCGAGACCTCGCACGCCACCACACATGCCGAGCCGACCTACGAGGTCGACGGCGTGGTGCATTACTGCGTGGCGAACATGCCCGGCGCCGTGCCGCGCACCTCGGCCTTTGCGCTGAACAATGCCACGCTGCCTTTCACCCTGGCGCTGGCCAACAAGGGCTGGCGCGCCGCCTGCGCGGCCGACCCGCATCTGGCCGCCGGCCTGAATGTGCACGAGGGCCAGATCACCTACGAAGCCGTGGCGCGCGAACTGGGCAAGACCTTTGTCAATCCCAAGCAGCTGCTGGCCTGATCGCCAGACGGCTTTTTGACGGGGCGCCCTGCGGGGCGCCCTTGTTTTTTCCCTGCCAAGTCCAGCGGGTTATCCCAGGCAGGAAGGTGGAGAGGGCCTTCACATAATCGGCCGCAACCTGTGCCCTGGCGCACTGCCAAGGAGAACGACTTGGAAGTCCTGATTCAACAAATCATCAACGGCCTGGTCCTGGGGAGCATGTATGCCCTGGTCGCCCTCGGCTACACGATGGTCTACGGCATCATCAACCTCATCAATTTCGCCCATGGCGAGATCCTGATGATTGGTGCGCTGACGAGCTGGACCGTCATCGGCGCGCTGGCCGGCTCCGGCCTGCCCGGCTGGGCCCTGATGCTCGTGGCGCTGTGCTGCGCCATCGTGGTCTGCTCCGTCGTCAACTTCACGATCGAGAAGATCGCCTACCGGCCGCTGCGCAGCGCGCCGCGCCTGGCGCCGCTGATCACCGCCATGGGCATGAGCCTGATGCTGCAGACCCTGGCCATGGTGATCTGGAAGCCGAACCCCAAGCCCTTCCCGCTGCTGCTGCCCACCGACCCCATCAACCTTGGCGGGCC
>JBDHSJ010000041.1:0-24445 GCA_039808065.1 Burkholderiaceae bacterium
GCCGGCCGCCGTCTGCTGAGCCGCTTCGGCGCCGCCTGGCTGCTGGGCCTGCTGGGCAGCGCCAGCCTGCTGGTGCGCAGGCCCGAACTGCTGCCTGCACTGGCCGCCGGCCTGGCCGCCGCCAGCGCCGCGGCCCTGCTGCTGGGGCGTTTGAGCGGCGGCAGCCGCGCCTTCCTAGCGCTGTTCCTGTTCTGGCTCTTCGTCGTCGTGCAGGTGCGCGACCAGGCCTGGCTGGACTGGCTGGCCTTCCACGGCACGGGCAGTGCCACGCGCAGCGCCGCCTTGCTGCTGGCCACCCTGCTGGGCCTGGCACTGGCCGCCCTGCGGCAGCGCTGGCGGTCCGAGCGCTGATGGGATAGCCCCAGCCCGCGGGGAGCCCGACGGCGCGGCCATACTGCGGCCGAAACAACCGGCTGGGGGGGGCGCCTTGCGAGGGAGGCTTGGCTTTGAGTTCGGCTTGGCGGCTGCGTTCCTGGCCGCTGCGGCCATCGTCCTGGGGCTCACGTTCGCCACCTGGCAGCGCGCCCGCGACGGCAGCCGCAGCGCGCAGCTCATGGCACGCACCCAGGACGTGCTGACGGCGCTCGCCCATGCGCGCACCGCCACGCTGCAGATCGAACTCAGCACGCAGAGCTACCGGATCGGCGGCGATCCGCTGCACCTGCGCGTGCGCGACGAAGCCATCGCTGCCCGAGAACGGCAGCTCACCCGGCTGCAGGCACTCACCGGCGACCAGCCTCAGCTGCGCCCGGTCTGGCTCGAACTGCGGGCAGTGATCGACCAACGGCTCGCGCTTTCGCGCCGGATCGAGGCGCTGCGCCGCGACCAGGGCCCGGAGGCCGCCAACGCCTTTGCCGCCACCGCCCCCCTGGCCGCCACGCGGGCGCGCAGCCAGGCCTTGTTCTCCCAGATCGAGGGCGATGAGCTGCGCCAGCTGCAAATCCGCCAGACCGAGCAGCAACAGGCCCGCGCCCGCATGCAACGGCTGGGCACGTTGGCCGCCCTCGGCGTGCTGCTGCTGCTCGGCGGCAGCTACGTCCTGATCCGCCGCCAGTTCCGGCAGAGCCAGACCAGTCTTGATGCGCTGGCTGCCAGCGAGGAGCGTCGCGCGGTCACGCTGAATGCCATCACCGATGCCGTCATCGCCACCGACGCGGACCTGCGCATCACCCAGATGAATCCCGTGGCCGAACAACTGACCGGCTGGCGGCAGGCGGAAGCGGAAGGTCTCGCGCTCGAACGCGTGCTGCCGCTGCGCCATGCCGACACCGGGGCCGTCGCCGATCTGCCAGCCCGCAGCGCCCTGAGCACGGCGCACGGGGCGACGGGCGGCGGCGAGCTGCTGCTGCGTGATCGCCAGGGCCAGGAGCGACCGCTGGCCATCAATGCAGCGCCCATCCAAGACCGTCATGGCCGCGTGTGCGGCACCGTCACCGTGTTCCGCGATGACGGCCTTGCGCGCGAGGCTCGGCAGCGCAGCGCCGAGCACCAGCTGCAGCTCGAGCAGCGGGTACAGGAACGCACCCGCCAGCTGGCCGACCGCGAGAGTCATCTGCGCAGCCTTATCAACAGCGTTCCCGCGCTGATCGCCTTCGTCGACACCGCCCAGCGCTATGGCTACGTCAACGACCGCTACCGCGAATGCTTCGCACCCGACACCGCGGACCTCAGCGGCCGCAGCGTGCGTGAGGTCCTGGGGGAGACACGCTACGCCGTCGCCGGCCCGCTGATTGAGAAGGCCCTGCGCGGCGAGCCTCAGTGCTACGACTGGCAGCCGTTCCCAGGGGTGTGGCAACAGATCCAGTACGCACCCAAACGCGATGCCGAGGGCACGCTGAGCGGCTACTACGTGCTGGGTACCGACATCACCGAACGGCGCCACATGGAAAGCGCCTTGCGCGAAGGTGAGCAGCTGCTCTCGCGCGTGCTGGCCGGCTCCGACCAGGGCTACTGGGATCTGAATCTCGCGAGCGGGCGTTTTCAGGTCAGCCCGCGGTTCGAGAGCATGCTGGGGTACGAAGCCGGCGAGCTGCAGATCACCCTCGGCAACTGGCCGCAACTCGTGCATCCCGAGGACCTGCCCCTTGCGCAGCAATCGCTGCAACGCCACCTGGCAGGTGACAGCCCGCGCCACGAGCTGACCATCCGCTGCCGTTGCAAGGACGGCAGCTGGCACTGGGTGCTGAGCCGGGGCGCCATCGTGCAACGCAATGCCCAGGGTGACCCCTTGCTGATGTCGGGCACGCACACCGACATGCATCAACGCATGCAGCTGGAAGAGGCCGCGCGCAGCGCCGAGGTCGTGTTCGAGAACAGCTACGAGGGCATCATCGTGGCCGATGCGAAGGGCCTGATCCGGCGCATCAACCCGGCGTTCACGCGCATCACGGGCTACACGGAGCAGGAGGTGCTGGGCCGTACGCCCAAGCTGCTGTCTTCGGGGCGGCACGATGCCAGCTTCTACCGCGAGTTCTGGAGCACCCTGGAGCAGCGGGGCAGCTGGCAGGGCGAGATCTGGAACCGCCACAAGCACGGCCAGCTCTTCCTGGCGCTGCAGTCGGTGTCGGCCGTGCGCGACAACCAGGGCCAGGTCCAGCACTACATCAGCGTGTTCACCGATGTGACCCGGGCACGCCAGCATGAGTCGGAGCTGGATCGCATCGCCCACTACGACCCGCTTACCGGCCTGCCCAACCGACGCCTGCTGATGGACCGCCTGCAGCTGTCTCTGCACCGTGCCGACCGCCAGGGTGACAGCTGCGCCGTCTGCGTGCTCGACCTGGACGACTTCAAGCAAGTCAATGAAGCCCATGGCCATGGCGCCGGAGACCAGTTGCTGCGCGGTGTGGCCGAGCACATCCGCCAGGTTCTGCGCACCGACGACACGCTCGCACGCGTGGGAGGCGACGAGTTCGTCGTGCTGCTCTCCGACATTGGCAGCGCGCAGGACGGGGCGCTGGTGCTGGATCGCGTGCAGGCCGCCGCGGCACAGCCCGTCGCGCTCGACGATGGCAAGCGTGTGACGTCCACCGCCAGCATCGGGGTCAGCCTCTACCCGGCGGACCATGTCGACCCGGACACCCTGCTGCGCCACGCGGACGCTGCCATGCTGCAGGCCAAGGAAGGCGGCAAGAACCGCTACCAGCTTTTTGACCCGGAGTCCGATCGCCTCACTCAGCACCGGCTTGAACAACTCAAGCGACTGGAGCAGGCGTTGGATGCCCAGGAGTTCGAGCTGTACTACCAACCAAAGGTAGACCTGCGTGACGGCCAGGTGGTGGGCGCCGAGGCACTCATCCGCTGGCGTCATCCGCAGCGCGGCCTGGTGGCACCGGGCGAGTTCCTGCCCCAGCTGCAGGGCAGCCGGCTCGAACCCGCGGTGGGCGACTGGGTCATCGACGCCGCACTGCGCCAGCTCGCCACCTGGGCGCGCGCGGGCCTGTGCCTGCCGGTCAGCGTGAACATCAGCGCCAACCATTTGATGCGCGCCGGCTTCGTCGATCGTCTGTCGCTGGCCCTCGAACGACACCCGGAGGTGCCGGCCGCGCAGCTGGAGCTGGAGGTCCTCGAGACCGCCGCCATTTCCGACATGGACCAGGCCATCGGCGTGATGCAACGCTGTCTGGCGTTGGGCGTCGGCTTCTCGCTGGACGACTTTGGTACCGGCTATTCCTCGCTCACCTACCTGCGCAAGCTGCCGGCCCAGACCCTGAAGATCGACCAGAGCTTCGTACGCGACATGCTGTCCGATGCGGGCGACCTCAGCATCGTGCAGGGCGTGATCCAGCTGGCCGCCGCCTTCCACCGCCAGGTGATTGCCGAAGGCGTCGAGACCCTGGCCCATGGCGCCGCGCTGCTGCGCATGGGCTGCAGCCTGGCGCAGGGCTATGGCATCGCACGGCCCATGCCGGCTGGCGAGCTGGCGGCCTGGTGCGAGCGCTGGCGGGCCAGCGAGGTGTGGCGGGGGCTCTGAGCCCGCACCACCCTTGACGCGCTTCAAAGACGCCGACGCCGAGGCACAGGAACATGGCGCGGCCGCCGCACACCCTGCGGCTCCTCCCTTTCGCCATGCGCATCAACGAACCCGTGACCCAGCGTGAGGTCGAGGTGCCCGTGGGCGTCAAGCTGGTCTCGACCACTGACCCCCAGGGCCGTATCACGCACTGCAATGCCGCCTTCGTCGCCATCTCGGGCTACGACTACTCCGAGCTGCTCGGGCAGCCGCACAACATCGTGCGCCACCCCGACATGCCCGCCATCGCCTTCAAGGACCTGTGGGCCACCGTGGGGCGCGGCCGCCCCTGGTCGGGTGTCGTCAAGAACCGCTGCAAGAACGGCGACCACTACTGGGTGCTGGCCCATGTCACGCCCGTGCAGCGCGAGGGTCGCAACATGGGCTACATCTCGGTGCGCGAGCGCCCCTCGCGCGCGCAGATCGCAGCGGCAGAGCAGCTCTACGGCGAGCTGGCTCAGGGCAGCGGCCCCTGGCGCCTGCACGCCGGCGGCCTGCGCCGGCGCGGCTGGCGCGACTGGCCCTACGCGGTGTTCCGCCTCTCGCTCAGCCAGCGCCTGGCCCTGGCCCTGGCCGGCTGGCTGGGTTTGCTGACGTTCACCCACCTGACGCTGGGCGCCGCGGAGCTGGACGCCGCGCTGCTGCTGGGCGGCGCGCTGGCCGTGTGGGCCTGGTTCCGCCACTCCATCGAGCGCAAGCTGGCGCATTGCATCGACATGACGGCGCAGATCGCCGCCTGCAACCTGCAGGGCGACATCTCCTACGACATGCGTCACCCCGTCGGCCAGCTGATGCGCAATGTGCGCCTGCTGAACCTGAACATGCAGGCCATCGTGGCCGACGTGCGAGCGGAAGTGGGCGCGATTGCCGACTCCGCACAGGAGATCGCGCGCGGCAGCCAGGATCTGGCGCTGCGCACCGAGCAGCAGTCGGCCGGCGTGGAGCGCACCGCCTCGTCGATGGAGCAGATCAGTTCCGTGGTGGCGCAAACCGCCGCCACCGCCAACCAGGTGGGCCAGAACGGCGAAGCCGCACGCGGCACCGCGGTGCAGGGCGGCCAGACCGTGCAGGCCCTGGTGGGCACGATGCGCGCCATCGACGATGCCGCCGGGCGCGTGGCCGAGGTGATCCGGGTCATCGAGGGCATCGCCTTCCAGACCAATCTGCTGGCGCTGAACGCCGCCGTGGAGGCGGCGCGGGCCGGCGAGCAGGGCAAGGGCTTCGCGGTGGTGGCCGGCGAGGTGCGCGCCCTGGCGCAGCGCTGCACCGCAGCGGCGCAGGAGATCCGCGGCCTGATCGGCCACTCCAGCGCGCGTGTGGCCGATGGCGCCCGGCATGTCGAGTCGGCGCACAGCATCATGGCCGAGGTGGTGGCCGCGGTGGCCGAGGTCAGCTCGCGCATGCGCGACATCTCGCAAGCGGCCGATGAGCAGGCCGCCGGCGTGCACGAGCTGAACCGCGCCATCAGCGAGATCGAGCAGGGCACGCAGCAGAACGCCGCCCTGGCCGAACAGACCGCCGCCGCCTGCGACTGGCTGCAGGGGCGCGCCGGCACGCTGCAGCGGGCGGTGGCGATCTTTCGGTAAACCCTGAGCCGGGAGGCGGTCGGCAAGGCTGGAATACTGGGGGCCACCGCAGGCCCCAAGCCCCACGCCATGCCCGCAGCGCGCGCGCCATCTGCCCCCGAGCCGGACGCCCCAGGGACCCCGCCCTGGCGCGACCGCCTGCTCGTGCTGGCCGTGCTGCTGCTCGGTAGCGCGGCCAGCTGGCTGGGCCAACATGCGCTGCAGCAGGCCAACACCCGCCACGCCCAGGAACGCAGCCAGGCCGCCGCGCAGGCCGTGCACATCCAGGTGCAGCAGGCGCTCACGCGCACGCTGGAGGCTGCCCGCAGCGCCGGCCTGATGGTCGAGACGCACCCCCAGTTGCAGCAGCGCGACTTCATGCACTACGCGCAGCAGCTCACCACCAAGCTGCCGCCCATCACCCTGTTCGAGTGGCAACCCTGGGTGCTGCACAGCGAGCGTGCCGCGCTCGAGAAGAGCGCACGGGAGCAGGGATTGGACGGTTTCGAGATCCGTGAGCCCGATCCGGCCGGCACGGGCTGGCGCACCGCCCCGGCGCGCGAGCGCTACCTGCCGGTGCTGTACGGCTGGCCGGAGGGCGTGGCCCCACTGGGCTTCGACCTGGCCCCCGACACGGTGCGCATGGGCTCCAAGCTGGCCGCCGCCGCACAGCGCCGTCCGGTCGCCTCCACCAGCTTTCCGGTCATCCGCAAGCGCCACGATCAGCCCCCCGTCACCGGCTTTGCCATCAGCACGCCGGTGTTCGAGCAGGGTGGCGCCGAGCCGCACCTGCGCGGCTTCATGGCGGCCGTGGTGGAGCTGCCCAATCTCTTCGAGGTCGTCACGCAGCAGGCCCAGCGCAGCCAGTTCGCCTACTGGGTGTTTGAGGGCACCAGCGCTGCAGGCCCGCTGCGCCATCAGGGCGGCGCACCTGCCGGCACCCTGCCGTCCCGCAGCGGGCCGGCGCAGGCGCTGCAACAGACGCTGCAGGTCGACGTGGCCGGCCAACCCTGGACCCTGGTGCTGCAGCCCAGCGCCGCCTTCCTGCAGGGCGACACCCGCCTGCGCCCGGCGCTGGCCCTGGTCAGCGGCCTGCTGGCCACCGCTCTGCTGGCCCTGGCGGTGGCGCGCGGCTTTGCCGCCCGCCGCGCCGCTGAGCAGGCGCGCCGCCGCCTGGCGGAGGAAGAGCGGCGCCTGAGCAATGTCATCGAAGGCACGCGCGCCGCCACCTGGGAATACGACTTCGAAACCGGTGTCAGCCATGTGAACGAGCACTGGGAAGCCATCAGCGGCTACGCGCCCGGCATGTACCGGCCCGGCGCGAACTACCAGTGGCAACGCGACTGCCACCCCGACGACCTGGCACGCGTCAAAACCGAGCTGCGTCGCCACCTGCAGGGCGAGACCGCGCTGTTTGACGTCGAGTACCGCCATCACCAGCAGGACGGCGGCTGGCGCTGGGTGCAATCGCGCGGCAAGGCGCTGCGGCGCGATGCCCAGGGCCGCACCACGCTGATGGCCGGCACGTTGATGGACATCGACGCGCGCAAGCAGGCCGAGTTCCGCCTGCAGGAGCTCAACAGCACCCTGGAGGCCCGCGTGGCGCAACGCAGCAGCGAGTTGGCGCAGGCCATGGAATCGCTGCGCGACTCGCGCGAGGCGCTCGCCGAGGCGCAGTCGCGCGCGGCGCTGAACGCCATGGTGGCCGGCGTCACCCACGAGCTCAGCTCGCCCATGAGCAACAGCCTGGTGTGCGCGCAGAACCTGGTGGAGCGCGCGGCTGTCTTCGAGGCCCGGCTGGCCCAGGGCAGCCCGCTGCGCCGCACCGAACTGCGCGACTTCATCGAGCAGGTGCGCGACAACGCCGACCTGGCGCAACGCAACCTGGTGCGCGCGGGCGACTTGATGCGCAAATTCCGCCAGGTGGCGGCCGACCAGGCCAGCGAGCAGCGTCGCCCCTTTGACCTGGCCGAGATGGTGCAGGAGCTGCTGGCCACGCTCTCGCCCACGCTGCAACGCCAGCCGCACCGCGTGCTGACGGACATCCCAGCCGGCCTGCGACTGGAAAGCTACCCCGGCCCGCTCGGGCAGGTGCTGATCAACCTGATCAACAACGCGCTGCTGCACGCCTTCCCGCCCGGCCAGAGCGGCGAGATTTGCATCGGCGCCGAAGCCCAGGGCGAACAAATCCTGCTGCACGTGGCCGATAACGGCCGCGGCATGGACGCCGCCACGCTGGCCCAGCTGTTCAAGCCCTTCTTCAGCACCCGCATCGGCCAGGGTGGCATGGGCCTGGGCATGCCCATCGTGGACCGCCTGGTGCACAAGACCCTGGGCGGGCAGATCGCCGTGCGCAGCACGCCCGGCCAGGGCACGGTGTTCGAGATCCGCCTGCCGCGCGTGGCGCCGGGTGCAAACGGCGATTGATCAGCGCAGGGGTACCGGCACGCGCAGGCGGACGCGCTTGGACAGGCCCACCTCAGCCTCCATGAACTCGATCGTGGCGGCGTCCGAAAGTACGGCCTGCGGCTGCGCCACGGCCAGGGCCACACGCTCCGGCGCCGCGGCGCCGCGCCGCAGTACCAGCAGGCTGATCTGATCGATCAGCACCGCGTGCGCGGGCGGGTAGTCCAGGCGCACCGCCAGGCCGTCTGCCTGTGTCTGCGTACGGGCCACGAAGTCGCGCGCTTCCACGCGCACGCGCAGCCAGGGTGCCTGTGCCGGCAGTGCCAGCTCGCGCTGCAGCAGCGCGCGCTGGCCGTCGGCAAAGGCCAGCTCGGCCTCGGCCAGCGCCGTGCCGAAAACCGGCGTGGCCGGGGCATCGACCACATGGTGCAGGGGCTCCAGCGGGTCGCGCGGGCGGGCCCATTCACCGCCCTGGAAGCGCAGGCGCAGGCTGCGCACTTGCGCGCAGCCCGGCCCGGTCAGGCGCAGATCCAGCGAGCGCGCCAGATTGAAGGAGGAAAGCTCGGTCAGCAGCGCGCAGCCGCGCGCCGCCGCCGCACTGCCGGCCAGCAGGCGAGCCTCCAACTGGCGGTCCTGCTCGATCAGGTGTTCGAAGGCCGCACGGTGGCGCCCGCCGCCCTCCAGCGGACGCAGGCGCAGGTGCACATGGTGGTGGTGCGAGTAGGCCCAACCCTCGTAAGGGCTGGAGGCAAACAGCGCGTCGAGCGTCTGCACCGTCGCCGCCGTCACGCCATGCTGGCGCCTGGCCGCCCATTGCCGCGCCTGGGCCAGCAGGGCGGCGCGCACCTGGGCGTCGATGCCGATCGCCTCGATCCACTCGCCGCCGAAACGCTCGCGGTCCAGACGCAGCAGCTCCAGCAGGAACAAGGTCTGGCGCGGGGCGTCCAGGCGGTCGGCCGGACCTTTGCAGATGTTGGCGTCCACCGGTTTGCCGTCCGCGCCCGGCTGGTGGTGCGCACTGCAGGCGGCGTAGTCCGGGTTCTCGTGCAGGCCCTGTTCACTGGTCAGGTAGTAGCCCAGGTCCAGGTTCAGGCCGCCATCGTGCGAACCACCCGGGTGACGGCCGCGCGGGCCGTTCGGGCCCATCTGCAGCGGCGTGTCGCCGTTCTCGCTGGCCAGGTCGAACACCGGAAACGGCAACGGCGCCGCGCCCAGCACCTCGTGCGTGCGCCGGCTGGCCAGGCGCAGCAAGGCCAGCGCGGGGCGCGTGACCCAGCGGAAGGCCGGGTCGCCGTCGGCGCCGCCGGCCATGTCTTCGGCCAGCACACGAAATCCCGCGGCGGGAGAGACCGGCGCGTGCAGATGAAAGAGCTGGGTGGGGATGCCTTGTTCGTAGCGGTTGCGGCCGTCGTTGGCGTGGGCCACTGCGGTGCCCAGCAGGGCGGTGAGGGTCAGCACCGCCCGGCGGGCGACACACGGAAATTTGGCGCGGCGAGATTGCATGGGCGCGCATTGTGGACAGCGCGCGCCCCGGGTCGTCGACCGCACTACTGCGGCGCCAGCTCTTCCAGCGGGCGCACGCCCTGCTCGTGCAGATGCAGCCGCAGCAGGCGCACCAGGCTGCCGTCCGCGTGCATATCGCGCAAGGCCCGCAGCAGCCGCTGCTGGTCCGCATCTGAGACCGTGCTCCGCGACAGGGCCAGCCCAGAAGAAAGGCCGGCGGCCTGCGGGTACCAGTCAGACACCTGCACCTGACCTGCCTGCTCGCGCAGCGGCTGCGCCACGGTCCAGGCATACCCCAGCAGCAGGTCCACCCGTTTGGCGAAGAACACGCGCACCGCGGCGTCGATGTCACCCACCTCGCTGACGCGCCCCTGCTGGCGCAGCCGCTCGATCAGGGGGTCGTAAGCCGGCCCGTAGCTGGCGCCGCGAACCACGACCGCCCGCAGTGACCTGCGGGTCAGGAAATCGGCCGCGTCCTTGACGCCCTGTTCGGTCCAGGTCAAGGCCACGGGGTTGACGCGGGCCAGCGGAATGACCGCGACGGACGCCTGGCGCTCGGGGGTCGGCACCACCCAGCTGGTGATATCCAGGCTGCCACTGCGGATGCGGGACCAGATTCGGGGTTGCGACTCGATTTCGAGCGTGAACTGGCAGCCACTGCGCTCGCGCAACAGCTCGAAGAAGTCCTTGTCCAGCCCTTGATAGCCCTGACCGTCTGCTTGCCGCTCGTAGACCATGGGATACAGCTTGACGCCAACGCGAAAGGGGCCGCAGGGCGCGGCCACGACGCCAGCGGCCGCCTGTAGGAGCAGGCCGGCCACCGCTGCGGCCCGGCCAATGGAGAAACGCTTCATCACGTCAGCAGCCCCGTCTGTTCAACGCGCCCGCGTCGCACTTCGCGCGCGAAGCTGATGCCCATGATGCCCTGCGCAGGCACCGTGGCAGCGCGCAAACCTAAACTGCGGGCCTTCGCCCGCATGCCCCGGTGCTCACAAGGCGCCGCGCGGCCCTGGGTTTTTTCGCCTGAACTGCCATGACCGACCTCTCTGCAGAACACAAGGCGCTGGCCAATTACCGTCCCACCCACAAGGTGCGTTTCGTGACGGCAGCCAGCCTGTTCGACGGCCACGACGCCGCCATCAACATCATGCGGCGCATCCTGCAAGGCATGGGGGCGGAGGTGATCCACCTCGGCCACAACCGCTCGGTGGACGAGGTCGTCACCGCCGCGCTGCAGGAGGACGCGCAGGGCATCGCCGTGTCGTCCTATCAGGGTGGGCATGTCGAGTACTTCAAGTACATGGTGCAACTGCTCAAAGAGCGTGGCGGCGCCCACATCCAGGTCTTCGGCGGCGGCGGCGGCGTGATCGTGCCGGCCGAGATCAAGGACCTGCACGAACACGGCGTGCGCATCTTCAGCCCCGAAGACGGCCAGCGCATGGGCCTGCAAGGGATGATCGGCGAGATGGTGATGCGCTGCGACAAGGACCTGTCGCCGCTCGCCCCCAAGGAGGTGAAGGCCCTGCAGGGCCACAGCGAAGCCGCCTGGCGCGCGCTGGCGCAGGCACTCACGGCGCTGGAGAACCAGGCCGCCGACGAGGGCTTCAAGCACGCGATTCACGAGGCTGCGAAGAAGAGCCACGCACCCGTGCTCGGCATCACCGGCACCGGCGGCGCGGGCAAATCCAGCCTGACCGACGAACTGATCCGCCGCCTGCGCCTGGACCAGGACGACCGCCTGCGCGTGGCACTGATCTCCATCGACCCCTCGCGCCGCAAGAGCGGCGGCGCGCTGCTGGGCGACCGCATCCGCATGAATGCCATCGCCCCCTGGCAGCAGCGCGCACGCGTGTTCATGCGCTCGCTGGCCACGCGTGATTTCGGCTCCGAGATCAGCCAGGCCCTGCCGGACTGCATCGCCGCGGCCAAGGCCGCCGGCTTCGACCTGGTGATCGTCGAGACCTCGGGCATCGGCCAGGGCGACGCGGCCATCGTGCCCCTGGTCGACATCCCGATGTATGTGATGACGCCCGAGTTCGGCGCCGCCAGCCAGCTCGAAAAGATCGACATGCTGGACTTCGCCCAGTTCGTCGCCATCAACAAGTTCGACCGCAAGGGTGCGCTGGACGCGCTGCGCGACGTCGCCAAGCAGGTGCAGCGCAATCGCGAGGCCTTCAACCAGGCCCCCGACCAGATGCCGGTGTTCGGCACCATGGCCAGCCGGTTCAACGACGATGGCGTGACGGCGCTCTACCAGGCCATGAAACCGGCGCTGGCCGCCAAGGGCCTGAAGCTGCAAACCGGCCGCCTGCCCGAGGTGAGCACGCGCCACAGCACGCACCAGGTGCCCATCGTGCCGCCGGCGCGCACGCGCTACCTGGCGGAGATTGCCGACACCGTGCGCGGCTACAAGGCCCGCGCCCGTGCCCAGGCCCGCATCGCGCGCGAGATCCAGCAGCTGCGCGGCTCGCAGCTCATGCTCAAGGCCTGCAAGCACGAGGTGCCCGCCACGCTGGAGCAGCTGGCGCAGGAACGCGAGGGCCAGCTGCTGCCCGAGGCCAAGAAGCTGCTGCAGCAATGGCCCGACATGGTCAAGGCCTACGCCGGCGACGAATACGTGGTGAAGATCCGCGACAAGGAAATCCGCACCGGTCTCGTGCACACCACGCTGTCCGGCAACAAGATCCGCAAGGTGGTGCTGCCGCAGTACGAGTGCCAGGGCGAGCTCTTGAAGTGGCTGATGCTGGAGAACGTGCCCGGCAGCTTCCCCTACACCGCCGGCGTGTTCGCCTTCAAGCGCGAGGGCGAGGACCCGACCCGCATGTTCGCGGGCGAAGGCGACGCCTTCCGCACCAACCGCCGCTTCAAGCTGGTGAGCGAGGGCATGCCGGCCAAGCGCCTGTCCACCGCCTTCGACTCCGTCACGCTCTACGGCGCGGACCCCGCGCCGCGGCCCGACATCTACGGCAAGGTCGGCAACTCGGGTGTGAGCATCGCTACGCTGGACGACATGAAGGTGCTCTACAGCGGCTTCAATCTCTGCGATCCGGCGACCTCCGTCAGCATGACGATCAACGGCCCCGCGCCGACCATCCTGGCGATGTTCATGAACACCGCCATCGACCAGCAGCTGGAAAAGTTCAAGGCCGACAACGGCCGTGAACCCACCGACACCGAGGCCGCCAAGGTACGCGAATGGGTGCTGGCCAATGTGCGCGGCACCGTGCAGGCCGACATCCTCAAGGAAGACCAAGGCCAGAACACCTGCATCTTCTCCACCGAGTTCAGCCTGAAGGTGATGGGCGACATCGCCAGCTACTTCGTGCACCACAACGTGCGCAATTTCTACTCGGTGTCGATCAGCGGCTATCACATCGCCGAGGCCGGTGCGAACCCCATCAGCCAGCTGGCCTTCACGCTCTCGAACGGCTTCACCTTCGTGGAGGCCTACCTCGCGCGCGGCATGCACATCGACGACTTCGCGCCCAACCTGAGCTTCTTCTTCAGCAACGGCATGGACCCCGAGTACACCGTGCTGGGCCGCGTGGCGCGCCGCATCTGGGCCACCGCGATGCGCGACAAGTACGGCGCCAACGAACGCAGCCAGAAGCTCAAGTACCACGTGCAAACCAGCGGCCGCAGCCTGCACGCGCAGGAGATCGCTTTCAACGACATCCGCACCACGCTGCAGGCGCTGATCGCGATCTACGACAACTGCAACAGCCTGCACACCAATGCCTACGACGAGGCGATCACCACGCCGACCGAGGAATCGGTGCGCCGCGCCATGGCCATCCAGCTCATCATCAACCGCGAGTGGGGCCTGGCGAAGAACGAGAACCCCAACCAGGGCGCCTTCGTCATCGACGAGCTGACCGAGCTGGTGGAAGAAGCGGTGCTGGCCGAGTTCGAAAAGATTGCCGAGCGCGGCGGCGTGCTGGGCGCGATGGAGACCGGCTACCAGCGCAGCAAGATCCAGGAAGAGAGCATGCACTACGAGATGCTCAAGCACACCGGCGAGTACCCCATCATCGGCGTCAACACCTTCCGCAACCCGCATGGCGACCCGGTGCCCGAGCACATCGAGCTGGCGCGCTCCACCGAAGAAGAAAAGCAAAGTCAGCTGACCCGACTGGCCGACTTCCAGCAGCGCCATGCCGCTGCTGCGGGCCCGATGCTCAAGCGCCTGCAGCAGGCCGTGATCGACAACGGCAATGTGTTCGAGGTGCTGATGGACGCCGTGCGCGTGTGTTCGCTGGGCCAGATCACCTCGGCCTTGTTCGAGGTGGGCGGGCAGTACCGGCGCAGCATGTAAGCGCACCCCACGCAGATGCCCAGGGCCTTCTTCGGAAGGCCCTTTTTGCTGGCGCGCGCCGCCGCCCCGTCCTACAGTGGGCCGGCCGCCCTGGAGAACGTCATGCCCTGCCCGCGCCGACTGTTCCTGAGCACCCTGACCCTGCCGCTGCTGGCGCAGGCCGCGGAGGAGGTGACGCTGTATGCCTACCACCTCAAGGTGCCCTATATGCACCACCTGGGGCACCAGGAGGGCCTGTACTTCGATCTGGCCGAGTTGTTGACGCTGCGCATTCCAGGGCTGCGCTTTCGGGTGCAGTACCTGCCTCGGCGCCGGCTGGAGGCCGATCTGGTGGCGGGCCGCCTGAACGGGCTGGTGGTGGGCGTGCACCCGAGCTGGTTCAAGGACAAGGAGCGCACGCACTACCTCTGGTCGCCGCCGCTGATGCGGGATGCCGACGTGGTGGTCTCGCGGCACGACAAGCCGATCAGCTACAGCGGGCCTGAATCGCTGGTGGGTCTGCGCGTCGCCTTGCCGCGCGGCTACTACTACTTCGGCGTGGACGAGCTGGTGCGCGAGGGCCGCATCCACCGCGAGGACAGCGAGAGCGAGGAAACCGCGCTGATCATGCTGTCGCTCGGCCGCGCCGACGCCACCATCACCACCCGCCGCACCTTGTATGCGCTGCTGGCCCAGCGCCCCGGCCTGCGCGGCAAGTTCCATGTCGCCGCGCAGCCGCATGACGAATACGAGCGCTTCATCCTGATTCCGCCGGGCCAGGCGCATCTGCACAAGCCCGTCAGCGAGGCCGTGCTGCAGCTCGCGCGCGACCCGGCCTGGCAGAACCGCCTGTTGGAACGTTGAGCGTGACACAGTCGAAACCAGGCACCCCGGACTGAGGGGCCGGACAAACCCGTGCCGGGCATGGCTGCGGCTTAGAGTGCGCCCCCATGCATCTCGCCGCTCCGGAGCCCCATTCGCTGGCCTTGGCCTGCGGGCTCTCCAGCCTGTTCATCGGCCTCGTCATGGCCTCGATCCGCAACCCCTGGGTCGAGGCGCGCGGAGCGCTGCTGTTCGCCAGTTCGGCACTCGCCGCGGCCGTCAGCTTTCTGATGGTGGCAATGGCCCCGCGCCTGGACGACAGCCTGCTGGTGAGCCTGCGCGGCGCCAACACGGTGCTCATCTTCGGCCTGCTGGTGGCCGGCATCGCCCGCTTCGTGGGTCGCGGCGTGCCCTGGTTGCCGCTCGCGCTCAGCATGGCCGCCATGGCCCTGCTGATCCAGTTCTACCCGGAGTCGCGCAGCGACGTCTCCCCGCGCGTGCTCGGCTTCAGCCTGCTGGTGGTGGGCTGGAGCCTGACCGGCGTGTGGATCCTGCTGCGCCACCCCATCACCGGCCTGCCACCGTTCGGGCCTGCCTTCACCGTGGGCGGGCTGGTGGCCCTGACCTGCATTGCCGGCGCGCGCTCCCTGGTGCTGCTGCGCGACGGCGCGGTCAGCGGCGAGCTGGCCTTTCACGACCCGCTCAACGGCTGGCTGCTGCTGGCCGGCTTCGCCGCCCTCCTCTTCACCCTCACCGGCATGGCACTGATGCTGAACGGCCGCATGGTGCTGGAACTGCAGCGCCTGGCTTCGCACGACCCACTGACCGGCGCCTTCAACCGCAAGGGCTTCAACACCGCCTGGCCCGCCTGGCTACAGACCCACGGGCCCGGCCGCGTGGTGCTGATGGACCTCGAAACCGACACCGGCGAGACCCCGGACGAGGAGTCCCTGATGCTGCTCGTCAACCGCCTGCGCGAGCTGATGCCGCCCCACGCCCTGCTGGCACGCCAAAGCGGAGGGGGCTTCCTGGTGGCGCTGCCGCAGGCGGTGCTGGAATCGGAGGTGCAGGCCTGCTGCGAACGGCTGCAGGTGGACGTGCACCAGAGCCTGGCCCTGCTGGGTGCCGGCCGTGAATCCCCACCCACGCTCTCGATCGGCCACGCCCCGGTGCGCCAGGATCTGGCCGAGGCCTGCCGGCGCGCCAATCTGGCGATGGACGACGGCCGCCGGCGCCGTCGGCCGCGCGCGGCCTCCTAAACCAGCGCGGGCAGCCAGGTCGACAACCCCGGCAGCAACGCCACCAGCACCGTGCCGATGAAGATCGCGCCCATGGCCGGTGCCACCGCCTTGGCCACCTGGGGCAAGGGTTTGTTGAACATCGCGGCGGCGAAGTAGATGTTCATGCCGGCGGGCGGGCACAGAAAGCCCAGCTCCATCGCCGCCAGGAACAGGATGCCGAAGTGCAGCGGCTCCAGCCCGTAGTGCCGCGCCAGCGGCAGCAGCAGCGGCACCAGCACCACGATGGCGGCGTAGATCTCCATCAGCGCCGCCGCCACCCACAGAAAGGCACTCAGCGCGAACAGGAACAGCCAGCGGTTGGGAATGACACCGGGCACCCACTCCACCGCGCGGTCGGGGATGCCGGCGTCGATCAGGTAGTTCGTCAGCGCCAGCGCCATGCCCAGAATCAGCATCACCCCGCCGATGATCTGCGCGCAGTCCATCAGCGCGCGGCCGAGCTTGACGAAGCCCAGCTCGCGGTGCGCAAAGGCCGTGGTGGCGATCGCGTAGGCGGCGGTGAGCGCCGCCGCTTCGGTGGGCGTGGCCAGGCCGCTGAGCATCGAGCCCACGGCCACCACGGGCGCGGCCACTTCCCATTTGGCGGCCCAGAGTGAGGCCGCAATCGGCGGCCTCGTGACGCCACCGCCCCCCGCCGTGCCGCGCAGATAGCCGCCAAACAGCAGCAGGCTGGCCACCATCACCAGCGCCGGCAGCAGGCCGGCCAGGAACATCTGCTGGATCGGCACCTTGACCAGGATGGCCACCAGGATCATCGGCACCGAAGGCGCCAGCAGCACGCCCAGCGCGCTGGCGCTGGTGACGAGTCCGATGCCGCGCTGCTCCTCGTAGCCGCTCTGGCGAAGCAGCGGCAGCAGCAGGCCGCCCAGCGCCAAGATGGTGACGCCGCTGCCGCCCGTGAAGGCGGTGAACACCGAGCACAGCACCGCCGCGGCCAGCACCGCGCCGCGCGGCCCGCTGCCAAACAGCGCCAGGCAAACCTGCCCGAGCCGCCCGGCCGCGCCGGTGCGCGCCAGCAGCAGGCCGGCCAGGGTGAACAGCGGCAGCGCCGGCAGCGAGGGGTTGACGGTGATCTGGTAGTGCGAGATGGGGACCGAGGCGAGCGGCAGACCATCGGTCCAGAACAGCGCCAGCGCCAGCGCGCCCAGCACGGCGAAGATCGGCGTACCGAGCAGCAGCAGCACGATCAGCCCGAGCACGCCCGGAAAGAGCGGCAGCGCGCGGCCATCGAAGCCCCAGCTCAGGCCCGCGCCCAAGAGCGGCAGGCCGATGGCGGCCAGCTCGCGCAGGCCGAGGCGCGTGCTGCAGCGCGAGCCCAGCTTGATGCCCAGCAGCGCGAATCCGAGCGGCATGCTGGCCTGCACCACCCAGATCGGCAGGCCATAGGCGAGCGCGCTCGGCGCTTCCATCTCGCTGGCCACAAAGCGCGCCGAGGCATAGGCGAGCTGGCCGCAAATCAGCGCCGCGCTGCCGCGCGTGATGGCCTGCAGCAGCTTCGGGCCGGCGAAGTTGGAGCCGAAGTCGCTGCCCAGCGTGGCCAGGTGGCCGTGGCGCTCGGCCGCCACGGCGCCGAACATCGCCAGCACCAGGCCCAGGTGCTGCACCAGCAGGGCCGCGTTGTCGATGCCAGGGCCGTGGAAGGGCCGCATCGCCATTTCGGCCAGCGGCACGGCCACCATCAGGGCCAGCGCGGCGGCCGAAATCCAGGCTTCGATCTCGCTCAGGAAGCCGGGCAGGCGGCGGTCGGCCGGGGCCATCAACGGCTCGCGCGGAAGGCCTTGAGTGTGGCCATCACCTCGTCAAAGGTTTCGGCCGGCACCATCTGGCCGCGGATGCGCGGATACAGGCGCTCGGCCAGTTCGTTCCATTCCTTCATCTGCTCCGGCGTGGGCTTCGTCACCTTGAGGCCGCGCTTGGCCATCGCAGCGACGGCCTCGTCCACTTCCTTGCGGGCCTGCGCGCGCGTGGCCAGGCCGGCCTTCTCGCCACCACTCTTCAGCGCGGCCTGTGCGGCCGGGTTCATGGACTCCCAGGCCTTCTGCGTCACCACCACGGCCCCCACCACCGGCGCCCAGTTCAGGTCCAGCATGTGGGGCGCGCTGGCGTAGATCTGCGTGGCCAGCGCAAAGTAAGGCGTGGTGGGCACGACCTGGATCATCCCGGTCTGGATGGCCGGCAGCACGTCATTGGCCTCCAGCGGCACCGGCGTGTAGCCCATGCTCTTCATGATGGCCTGCTGCTCGGGCTCGGCACCCCAGCTGAAGAACTTCTGCTGCTTGAAGTCGTCCGGCCGCGCCGCCGGGTTCTTGGAAAAGAAGCGCACCCAGCCGGCGTCACCCCAGCTGATGACGATGAAGCCCTTGTCGGCCAGGCGCTTTTCCAGTTGCGGACGCAGCTTCTCGCGCACATGGTCCAGCTCCTCCCAGCTGCGGAACAGCAGGGGCAGAGTCTGCAGCCCGGCCACGCCGGGGTCGATCTCGCGCAAGCCCGCGGCCGAGAGCATGGCGCCCTGCAACTGACCCACACGCAGGCGGCGCAGCAGCTCGTGCTCGCCGCCCTGGCTGCCGTCGGTAAAGACCACGGCCTTGGCCCCCCCGCCCTGCGCGGCGCGCCAGGCTTCCACCAGCTCCAGCAGGCTCTGGTGGTGCACGCTGCCCTTGGGCACGATGGTGCCGATGCGCAGCTGCACGGTCTGTGCCGCGGCGGGCAGGGACAGGGCGGCCAGGCCCAGCGTGGCAAGGCGTCGATTCAGCATGGGGTTCCTTTCAGAAGCGCTCGTCGAGGGTGTCCAGCAGCCATTGCGCCCGTTCGCGCATGACGGCGTTGGCCAGATTGGGGTGCTGCGCGGCCACGGCCAGGGCCTGACGCAGCAGGGATTCAAAGGCGTCGCGGTCTTGCGAGGCCAGGGCCTCGGCCTGCGCCACGAAGACACCGGCCTTGCGGCCGCCCGCGAGCGTGCGGGCGCGCTCGAAGTACTGCGCCGCCTGCGCCGCGCTGCCGCCTGGGCGGGCGGCTTCCAGCGTGCCCATCAGGCTGGCCAGATCGCCCCCACCCCAGCCAGGCTCGCGCTGCCAGGCGGCCTGGGCCAGGTTCAGGGCCAGGGGCAGGTCGGCCACGATCTCAGGCCGGTCCTTGGCCAGGCTGATGCGCGCCGCCCAAGCCGCGGCGCCCCAGTAGGCCAGGCCCACCTGCTCGGGCTTGAGTGGCGGCACGCCGGTGGCCAGGGTTTTGGCAAAGCCGGCCTGCTGGGCTTCGAGCGCGCGCAGCGCATGGCCTTGGGCGCGGGCATAGAGCCGTTCGGCGCGTTGGCGCTGAGCCAGCGCGGCCTTGAGGTTCTGGCTCTCCAGGCGTTCGGCCTCGAAGGCCACAAAGGCGTAGGCGTACTGCGTGAAGCCGCCCGCCACGGCACCGGCCAGCGCGCTGTGGCCGGGCTGTTCGCGCAGCACCGACTCGCTCAGCTTCAGATAGAACGCGCTGGCCTCGCGTGCGAGCTGCAGGTCATCTTCTTCATCCTGACCCTGAGCGGCCAAGGCATCGGCCAGCAGGGCCTGGGTGGAACAGCCGGCCAGAAGGGCAAAAAGGGCCGACAGGGCGAGGGCTAGCAGTGCGCGCATGGGCACACTGTGCCAGCCCGCCGCCGCAGCGTGTGAGCCTTCAGCGCAACAGCTGCATCCGTCCCTGGCGCAGCAGCTCTTCGACGCCCGCGCGGTCCACATCCTCGGGCGGCAGCTCCAGACCGGCCGGCAGCTGCAGGCCCAGGCAATGCTCGCGCGATTCCTCGCGGGCCAGCGCCAGCGCCACGTCGGCCAGGCGCAGCGAGAGCGCCCAGGGCTGGGGCCGTTGCGGGTCCAGCGGCCAGCAGGCGAAGCCGACCGAGACGCCGATCTGCAGCACCTCGCCCCAAGGCAGGGCCACCGGGTGCTTGGCCATCGCCGCCCGCAGGCGATGCGCGCAGGCCTGGGCAGCTTGCGCCTCCTCGGCCGGGATCAGCACGGCAAAGTCGTCGGCCCCCCAGCGCGCCAGGCAGTCACCCTCGCGCTGGGCCAGCGTCAGGCGGGTGGCCACGGCGCCCAGCACCAGGCTGCCGACATGCTGGCCGTAGCGCTGGTTCAGGGCTTCGAAGTCGTCGATGGCCAGGCGCACGAAGGCGTGGCGCGGCGGGTGGCCGCGGCGTTCGCCCCAGGCCTTGACCATGCGGTTCAGGCGCTCTTCGAGCGAGCGGCGGTTGCTCAGGCCGGTGAGCTTGTCGGTCTCGCTCAGGCGCTCCAGCTCGGCATAGGCATCCACCACGGCGTGATGCTGGATCTGCAGGGCTTTCTGCAGGTCCTCAAGCTGCACCCGGGTGCTGCGCAGCTCGGTCTGGGCGTCGCCCAGGATCTCGTTGCGCTCGGCCAGGCGCTGTTCCAGGTCCAGGCGCTCGTCGTGCTGGCGCTGGGCGGCGCGGCGCAGGCTGCGCGCCAGCTGGCCGAGTTCGTCCCGGCGCCCCTCGGGCAGCGCGGGTTCGCCTTCGGCCATGGCAGTGAGTTCGCTTCTTTCACGGCTGGCCAGGGCCTGGGTGCCGCGCAGCAGCTGCTGCAGGGGCAGCAGCACCTGGCCCTGCAGCAGGCGGTGCAGCATCCACAGCTCCAGGCCCAGGGCCAGCAAGGCCAAGGGCAGCAGCACGGCCAGCAGCTGGCGCAGCGGTGCGGGCAGCGCCGGCTCGGGCTGCAGGCTGACGAGCCACCAGCCCGTTCCCTCGATGCGCGCTGCTGCCAGGCGCTGGCCGGCCAGGGTGTCATCGCCCTGCACCAGCAGCTGCTGGGCGCCCCGGCCTGAGGCCGCGGCCAACAGCCCGGCCAAGCCGGGGCGGGCGGCGGCGCCGAGCAAGGGCATGCCGTCCGGACCGTACAGCGCCAGCGGCGCGTCGGGGCGAAGCTCAGCCTGCAGGGGCGCGAGCAGGGGCGCCAGGCGCAGATCGCTGCCCACGCGGGCCAGCAGCCGGCCTTCGGACTCGATCGGCGTGGTGCGCGTGAGCAGCCAGCCGCCGGTCAGCGGGTCCAGAAAGGGCGCGGACCAGCCCTCGCGGGGCAGCTCGGGCGCGCGCGGCATCGGCCGGCCGGGCAGATCGCCGACGCGGTAGTCCTCGGGGCCGAACAGGTAGAGCGTGGCCTGCACCGGCCAGGCCGGGGCGAAGCGCCGCACCAGATCGATGGCCAGGGTCTGGCGGGCATGCAGATCGGGCTCGGCAGCGGGCGACCAGCGCCGCAGGTACTCAGCGCGCAGTGCCTGCTGCGCGTGGTCAAGCACCTGGAACTGGCTGCTGGCATTGGCAGCGCGCTCGCGCACCAGGGCCTGCAGGGCCTCGCCTTGCTCCTGGCGCAGGCTGCTGCGCAGCAGGACAGCAGCGGCCAGCAGCATCAGCAGCAACCAAGCGGCCAGGCGCAGGCCCAGCGGCAGCAGGCTGCGCCGGGCCAGACCTTCGCCCGCGGCGACGGGGAGATCGGGCAAGCCGCTCAGCCCCCGCGCGCCAGCATGGCGGAGGGCGCGGTGATCTTGGCGTCGTAGGGCAGGCGCAGCGTCCAGTTCAGGCGCGCCAGGATGCGCCGCACATAGCTCTGCGTCTCGGCATAGGGCGGCACGCCGCGGTAGCGCTCGACAGCGCGCTCACCCGCGTTGTAGGCCGCCAGCACCAGCTGCACATCGCCCTGGAAATAGGCCATCAGCCAGCGCAGATAGGCCATGCCGCCGTGGATGTTCTGCGCCGGGTCGCGCAGGTTCTTGACCTTGAAGCGCGTGGCGGTGTCGGGGATCAGCTGCATCAGGCCCTGGGCGTTCTTGGGCGATTCGGCCAGGGGGTTGAAGTTGCTCTCGGTGGCCATCACCGCCAGCACCAGCTCGGGGGCCAGTTGGTAGTCGGGCGCCACCAGCTTGACGAAGCGCACGATGGGCTCGGGCGCATTGGCGGGGATGGGCAGGGGCACCAGGCGGCCGGGCTGCGCGGCCTTGGCCACGGGCTGGGCGGGCAGCTCGGGCGGCGGTGCGCGCAGGCAGGCCGTCGGCTCACCGAGCGGCGTGCCCAAGGTCTTCGCCATGTTCTGCGCCTGCTCCAGGCCCTGCTCGGCGGCGGCGGCGAAGAGGTGGGCGGCCTGGGCATCGTCGCGCTCGATGCCGCGGCCATTGGTCAGCATCCAGGCCAGGTTGTACTGGGCCAGGGCATCGCCATGGCGGGCGGCGCGGCAGTAGAGCTGGGCGGCGCGAACCGGGTCGCGCAGGCCGCCTTCGCCATGCTCCAGGGCCTCGGCCTCCTGGCGCCAGCGCTCCACCTGCGCGGGCACCACCGGGCCGGCCTCGGCCGGCGGGGTGGCCGGGCGGGGCAGCTGGTCCAGGCTCAGGCTGGGGATGGCGGTGGTGGCGGCCAGCAGCCCGCCCGAGGCGAGCAGGGTCAGCAGGGATGTGACGAGACGTTTCACGATGCCGCCGAGTGTAGAAATCGCCCTTGGGGCTCTTCCCCCCGCGAGTGGGCGAGCCGCCCACCCGGGCGGCGTGAATCCGTCACGGGGCGGCCAGGCTTGCACGCAGGCATGCCGGCTCACTCCCGCCACACCGCCAGCAGGCTGCCCAGCTTGGCGCGCAGCGGCAGGCGCTCGTCCGAGAGCGCGTCAAGAAAATCTGACAGGCGCTTGCTCTTGATGATGGTGTAGGCCGTCAGCCAGAGCGTGGCGCCAAGCGTCAACCCGAACACCGCCAGGCGCTGCCAGAGCGGCGAGTCGGCCTCGGCCAGCAGGTTCATGCCCAGAAAGCCCGTGGTGATGGTGCCCACCAGGCCGAAGATGGTGACCACGGTGAGCCGCACCACGGTGTTGGCCTGGCGGCGCACGTTGTCGGTCTCCAGGTACTGCGCCATGTCCTCGATGCGCTGCTTGACCTCGGCGTAGAGCGGCTGCACCTCCAGGTGCTGCAGCAGCAGGCGGTGCAGCGCACGCGCCTGCACCTGCTCGCTCACGTCCAGGAACCAGTAGCGGTGCGTGAAGCGCAGAAAGCCCTCGAAACAGCTGCGAATCTCGCGTTTGAAGATGCGCACGTTCTCGACGTCGCCGATGTTCAGCCGGCGCAGTGCATCCACCAGGCGGTCGGAAAACATCAGCAGCGCCGCCTTCTGGAAGTGCACCAGCAGGAAGAGCATGAAGTGCTGGTGACGGAACTGCGCCAGCACGCCACGCTCGCGGTGGGTGAAGAAGCCGGCACGGGCGCTGCCCAGCACCACCAGGGCATGGCCGCAGCTGAGGTAGCGGGTGTGCGGGGCAGCGCCCTGCGCGCACCAGAAGCGGTCCCAGCAGTGGCGTGCCTCGAACTCGGCCAGATGCTGCTCGCCATAGGGCAGCTGGCCGTCGCCGGCGCCGCACACCAGCCCTAAGCGCACGAAATCGGCGCGGCTCAGGCGTTGCGGGTCATCGAGTGCCAGGTAGGCCATCACCGGCATGCGGTAGTACTCGACCTGGCGGTAGCGCAGCGGGCCGGCCTTCTCGCCATGGTCGGGCACCAGGGGCTCCAGCAGCCAGGCCCAGTGGCGCGCGATGCGCGGGGCGCGGCGCTGCTGCACATGCTGGATGAAGGGCTCGCGCTCGCGCGTGTCCGATTCGGCCAGCACCCTTCCTTCCGCATCGAGGAAGCGGCTCTCGGCCAGGCAGTGCAGGGGCAGGCCGCGATCGTCCCAGCCGGCCGGGTAGGCGCGGCCCAGGCGGTAGAGCAGCTCCTGGGCTTCGGGCAGAGCCAGGTTCTCGCCGCGCAGCTCCACGTTCAGCAGCACGGCGTCGATGTCATAGAAAAAGATCAGGTCGATGTGCACGACCTGCAGGCGCAGCGGAGCACGGCCGGGCTGGGTGACGACCTCAAAGGCCGCCACGTCATACCGGCGGAAGGTCTTCATGCCGGATTCGCCCAGGCAGTCGTCGGCCTGCTGGGGCGAGCGCCCCTCGCCGAACAGCACCCGCTGCACATAGGGCAGAAAGGTCAGGAACTCCTGGTAGTGGCGCTCGTGGAACTTGTCGGGCTCGCCGGTGTATTCGTCCTGCAGCTCGCGCCAGGGGGAACCGGTCTGTGCCTGCAGCCACTCCCAGGGCCGGCGCGAGCGCGCCGCCTCGCCACTGCGCAGCAGGCGCAGCGGCCAGAGCAGGATCTGATGCAGACATTCCACCCGGACAGCGTCTTCGGCCATGCCCCCGATGCTGCCGAGGCGGCGCCGCCACAGGCAGCGCGCAAACCCGGCCTTGCGCGCCGTGGCCCGTGGCTATGCTCAAGAGGCCATGGCGCTTGACCTCCCCACCCTGACGCTGTTGCTGCCGCTGCAGCTGCTGGCCCTGGCCGCGGCGCTGCCGGTGCTCACCGGCTGGCGCGCCAGCCCGGCGCTGCGCTGGGCGCAGGCCAGCCTGTGGGCCCACTTCGGCGGCTGGGTCTTTTTGCTGCTGGGTGAGCGCGTGGCGCCGGTGTTCGGGCTCACGCTGTCCTACTTCCTCGTCGGCCTGAGCCTGGTGCTGTGCCTGCGCGCGCTGCAGGGCTGGCTGGG
>JBDHSJ010000042.1:0-24107 GCA_039808065.1 Burkholderiaceae bacterium
AACCCATGCGGGCGCGGAACTCGGCGGGGTCAATCTGGCGCAGGTCCACGCCGTCCAACTCCACCGCGCCCTCGCTGGGCTGGTAGAGCCCGGCGAGCAGGCGCAGGATGGTGCTCTTGCCGGAGCCGATCCGCCCCAGCACCGCCACGCGCTCGCCCGGCTCGAACTTCAGGCCCACGGCCTTGAGCACCTTGGGCGGATTGCCGTCCACGCCGGCCGGCAGCGGGTAGCAGAAGCCGACGTCATTCAGCGCCAGCCGCCCCTTCACGTCCTTCAGCGGCACATAGGCCCGGTTGGCCTCGCGCTCCTGGGGCTTGGCCATCAACTTGTTCAACGCCACCAGGCAGGCCTTGGCACCCTGGTACCGGGTGGTCAGCGAGACCAGGGACGACAGCGGCGCCAGCGCACGGCTGGCGAACATCACCGCGGCCACCAGCGCGCCCTGCGTGGTCTGACCGTCCTTGATCAGGTACACGCCCCAGACCAGGATGATCAGCGTGATCAGCTGCTGCGCTGTCATGGTCAGGTTGTTCGACAAGGCCATCAGCGTGCGCGAGCGCAGCGAGGCCTCGGCGGCCACCGCGGTGGCAGTTTCATAGCGGCGGATGAAGCGGCCCTGCGCGCCCGAGGTCTTCAGGTCCTCCAGACCTTCCAGCGCCTCCACCAGCGTGCCCTGCAGGTCGGCCTGTTCCTGCTGGTGCGCCTGCTGCATGCGGCGCTGACGCGACTGGATGAACCAGGTCAGCCCGAACAGCACCGGCACCGCCAGGGCCAGCACCCAGCCCAGCGGCCCTGCGACGACGAAGGTGATGCCGATGAAGACCAGGACGAAGGGCAGGTCGGACACCACCGAGAGCGAGGCCGAGGCAAAGAAGTCGCGCACCACCTCGATTTGTCCCAACTGGTAGCCATAGGCGCCGGCCGACTCCGGCCGGTGCTCCATGCGCACGCCCAGGGTATGCCGGAACAACTTGGAGCCGACGATGAGATCGGTCTTGCGACCGGCCAGGTCGATCAGATGGCTGCGCAGCTGGCGCGCAAACAGGTCGAAGGTCAGCGCGATGGCACCGCCTACCGCCAGGGTCCACAGGGTGACGGTGGACTGGGTGGGGATGACCTTGTCGAAGATCACCGAAGTGATCAGGCCGATGGCCAAGAGCAGCACGTTGGAGAGCAGCGCCGCCACCATCGAGGCCCGGTAGTAGGGCGTGAAGCGCTTCAGCGTGCCCCAGAGCCAATGCTCGTCACTACCGGCCAGCAGCTGTTCGGCGCGGCGCTCGCTGGCGCTTTCGAGCTTGGGCGTGGCCACCAGCAGGAAGCCGCTGTACTCGGCCGCGAGTTCGTCGGCCCCGGCCTGTACGGCCTGACCGTCGCCGTCCGGGAACACGACCTCGTAGCGGGCCGGGCCTTCGCCATCGAGCTTGCGCACCAGCACGCAGGCGTCGCCCTCGCCCAACAACAGCACCGCAGGCAGCAGCAGGGGGTTGATCTCGGGGATGCGCTTGGGCAGCAGGCCGGCGTTGTAGCCGCTCTCGCGCAGGATGCGCAGGGCCTGGTTGGGGGTGACCAGTTCATCCACCGGCTGCTCGGCGCGCAGACTTTCGGGCGAGCGCGGCTTGCCGTGGAAGGCGGTCAGCCAGGCCAGGCATTGCAGCAGCGGGTCGCCGCGGCCGGAGGCACCGGCGGGCGCCTTGGCTTCGTCCTTGGGCGGGGTGTAGGCCGGCGCCACCTGCAACGGCGAACGCCCACCGCGCGGGCTTGCGCCGCGCGGGGGCTCGTCGAAGAAGGGATCCGGCTTGTCAGGCATTCACGGCAATCGGTGTCAATCCAGGGCCCGCAGGGGCAATCCCGCCCGCGCCTGGGTGGCCAGATGGGCGAACTGGCGTTCTATATCGCGCACGATGGCCGGAATGTCAAACAGCGCGCTCTGGCGGCCCTGCTCACGCAAGTAGCGCTTGTAGGAAGCGGCGCGCGCCGGGTTGCGGCCGATCTGGATGGCCAGGCGCTCGTAGTCGGCCAGGCTTTCGGTGATCAGGTCCGGCAGGCCCACGGCGGTCAGCAAGCTGCCGCACATGCGGCTGATGTAGCTGCGGCCCGACAGTGTGAGGATGGGCGCGCCGGCCCACAAGCAGTCGCTGGCGGTGGTGCCGGCGTTGTACGGGAAGGTGTCGAGCACCAGGTCAGCCAGGGCAAAGCGGGCCAGGTAGTCGTGCGGCGGCACGCGCGGCGCAAAGATCAGGCGCTGCTCGTCCACCCCGGCGGCGCGGGCCGCGGCCTTGAGATTGGCCTCGCACCAGCGGTTGTCGGCCAGCAGCCACAGCACCGAACCGGGCACCGCCAGCAGGATTCGCATCCAGGCCGCCCAGGTCGCCTCGCCGATCTTGTGGTTGTTGTTGAAGCTGGCAAACACGAAGGCGCCCTCGGGCAGCTGGTACTGCGCGCGGGTGGGCGGCGCGCCCATCGGGCGCTTGCGGTCGCTGACCTGGTAGCAGGGCCCGATGTAGAGCGGCTTCTCGCTGCAGTACTTCAGGTAGTCGGGCTGCATCACATAGCGATCGGCCAGGATCCAGTCCACCCCCGGCACGGCCGAGGTGGCCGGCAGGCCCAGGTAGGAGACCTGCACGGGCGCCGGACGGTAGGCCAAGATGTCAGGCCGGGCGCCGTTCGTCAGGCCCTGCAGATCGACCAGCACGTCCACGCCATCGGCGGCGATCTGACGCGCGGCGGCCTCGGCTTCCACGCCATGCAGGCTGACGCGGCGGTCAAAGCCGGCCTTCAGCCGCTCGCGCAGCGGCGTGCCGTCTTCCTTGCTCCATTCGTAAGCAATCAGCTCGAAGCGGCTGCGGTCGTGCAATTCGTACAGCTCGGCCGTCAGCAGGCCGACGGCATGGGTGCAGAGGTCGCCGCTCAAGTAGCCGATGCGGAAACGCCCCTGGCGCTGCGCCGGGCCATGCAGCTGGTGGAAAGGCGCGCCGGCGTACTTGACGACCTTCTCGAACACGAAGCGCTGGGCGGTGAGCAGCTGCAGGGCCGGGTCGTCGCTGGCGCTGAGCATGGCCAGCAGCGAGGTGTAGGTCAGCAGCTGGTTCTCGGTGACTTCGCCCACGGTGCGGTAGACGGGCCATTCGCACTGCTTCTGGCGGATGTGCACGTAATGCTGGATCACATCGCCCTGGTCAGGCTTGAGCTCCAGGCTGCGCACCATCAGCGCCTCGGATTCGTCGTAGCGGCGCAGCTGCTCCAGCAAGCGGGCACTGTTCTTCAGCGCATGCAGCTGCAGGTCCAGCTTGTGGGCACCCACGGTGTCGAGCTGCTCGATGCGGTCGTAGACCTCGCGCCAGGCGGCCAGGGCCTCATCGTTGCGGCCCAGATGCTCGTACTGGTGAGCCAGGTTCAGACGGGCCTGGGCGAAGTCGGGCTTCTCCGTCAGGGCCTGCAGGTAGACGGCCTGGGCCGCCTCATGGCGGCGCAGGGTGCCCAGCAGGGTGCCCCAGTTGAAGGCTGCCACCGCCCGGTGCGCCGTGGGGTGACCGGTGTGGCTCAGCCAGGCTTCGTAAAGCTGCGCGGCCGCTTCCGTCTGGCCCTGGGCCTGCCATTGGCCGGCCAGGCCCATCAGCTCGGGCAAGTTCAGGCGGCCCTGGCGGGCAGCCTCCAGCGAGGCCTGCGGCTCGGGCAGATTGGCAGCGGGTTTAGCGAGGGGCACGACTTTGGGCACGGCGGATCCTGGGCAGAGTCCCGGGATTGGTCATGTTATGAGGGGCTATCGGGCGGCCAGGTGCGAAATGGAGGGTCAATGCCCGCCTGATCGGCTCGCCGCGCCCCAAACCAAGCGCAAGCGTGCGGAAAGTCGCTGCCGGGGCGCTCAGCCAGCGGCCAGCGCGCGTTCGCGCAGGGCCGCGTGCTCCTGCGTGTAGGCCGGCACCGGCCCCAGATGCACCCGATCCGACTGCAGACGGCTGGCGGCGCCGAAGTACACCTCGCAGTCCCACACCCGCCCGTCCTCCCCGCGTACCTGCAGGGGTTGGCGGCGGTACCAGTCCGGGCGTTCGATCTGCTCCAGCTCGTCCATGCGAGCCAGGCCGGCCTCATCCACGCGGTACAGCTCGCCAGCCACCGGCTCCCCCTGCCCCGGCGCGTTCACCAGCCAGGGCAGTTGGTTGGGGCCAACGACGAAGAGCGGCAGCGCGGCTACGGTGTGGAACACCCCCGGCACGCGCTCGCCTCGGTTGATATGGTGGTTGCGGAAGCCCTGTTTCAGGGTGCCGTAGACAAAGATCAAATGGCTCATCCGGCCGAGGGTACGTCAGCCGGCAGGCTGCGCAGGCGCTGCAGCAGGTCCTGCTGCTCCGCCCCACCCGGCATCCAGCCGGGGGCATGCGCGACCAGAGTCTGCAGGGCCGCTGCGGTCGGCAATACCGGGCCCAGAAAGCGCGCCTGGCCGTCGACGGCGATCAGCACGGTGGGGAGGGTCTCGATGTCCACATCGCCGAGCCGCTCGGCCTGGTCCTCCACATCCACCCAGCGCACCCGCCACCCCGGCTGGGCAGCGGTCCAGGCCTGCAGCTGGGGCTGGTAGTCGCGGCAGGTGCCGCACCAGGCGGCGCAGAGGCAGTAGATCTCGATCGGTTTCATGGGCGGCGCATCATCGCCGCAGGCCCGGCCGATACTGCTGGCCATGCATGCGCCCGCCGATTTCATCGAGGTCTTTGAGGACGCCTTGGACCGCGAGTTCTGCGCCCAGCTCATCCAAGCCTTCGAGACCAGCCCGCACCGCCAACCCGGCCGCACCGGCGGTGGCGTCGATACGAGCAAGAAGCTCAGCACCGACCTCTACCTGAACGAGCACCCCGAGTGGCGCGCCGCGCTGCAGCAGGTGCAGAAGGTCACCACCTTCAAGGCGGCCGAGTACTTCAAGCGCTACCCCTTCGGCCTGATCGCGCCCATCGCCCTGACCTTGCAGGACCCCGAAACTGGCCAGCCCGCCCCGCTCACGATCGACAACTTCGAGCGCCTGGGCGCGCCGCGCGCCATGGACCTGATGCGCTCGGTCTACCGCCTGGGGAACATCCAGATGCAGAAGTACGAGCAGGGGCGCGGCAACTATGGCTACTGGCATTGCGAGACCTACCCCGCCCAGCCCGATGCGGAAACCCTGCACCGCGCCTTCCTGTTCATGTTCTATCTGAACGACGTGGCCGAGGGCGGCGAGACCGAGTTCTTCCACCAGCAGCGCAGCCTCAAACCGCGCGCCGGCACCATGGTCATCGCCCCCGCCGGCTTCACGCACACGCACCGCGGTTGCGTGCCGCGCAGCGGGGACAAATACATCCTGACCAGCTGGATCCTGTTCCAGCGCGCCGAGCAGCTTTACCGGCGCTGACTGGCGGTTCCGTACACCTCGTTCTCGAAGCGGCGCTGAATCACCCCGATCGGCGGCGCCCAGCGCTCGCCGCGCGGCTTCTTGCTCGTCACCAGCGTGATCTCCGAGGGCTCGAACACCTCGACGTTGTGGGTGATCGGCGTGGTCAACAGGTACTGGGCGCGCGTGCTCTTCAGGAAGTGCCCCACCAGCTGGATGTTGCGCACATCCAGGTGGGCGAAGGGCTCGTCGATGAAGACGAATCCGCCCGCGGCGTCGTCATCCTTCATCAGGCCCACCAGCAGGATGAGGCTCTTCAGCACCTGCTGGCCGCCGCTGGCCTCGCCGTCGTTCAGGCCCACCTCGCCCTTGCCGTCGAAGCTGAAGCGCACCTGCAGGCCGGCCTGCGAGAGCACGGTGTCGTCGTTCTCCAGATGCGGCAGATCGGCCACGGCCACCACACCGGCCAGCTCGCCCAGCTCCTGCACATTCTTGCGGTAGCGCCGCATGGTGGCGCGCAGCACGTCGATGTACTTCTCACGCGCATTGCTGGAGGCGATGCGTGCGGCCTCGTTGCTGGCACGGCGGTCGTCCAGCATGCGCTGCTGCTCGCGCACCTGCAGGTCCATGCGGGCATGGCGCTCGATCACCTGGTGATCGGTCTCCCAATTGCCCTGCTCCAGCTCCTTCTCGATATGGCCGAGCGCAATCCGGGCCTGCTGGATGCTGCCGAACTCCTCGCGCAGGCCCTTGAGCCGGGCTGCGCTGACCCAGGCGGCCGGGAACTCGGCACGCGCCCGGCGTGAGGCCTGGCTGGCCTGGCGCAGCTGGGCGGCGCGCTCACCCAGGCCGGCGCGCAGGCTCTGCATCTGGTCCAGGCCGAGCTTGAGCCGGGTCTGCAGGGCCTGGTAGTCGCGCTCGGCGCGGTCGGCATCCTTCACCGCCTGGGCATGGGCCTGGTCCAGCGAGGTCCAGCGGCTGCCAGCCTCCTGGCGCGCGGCGCGCAGCTGCGGCAGGCGCTCGCGCGCCTCGCTGAAATCGCTGGCGCGTTCGATCAGCTCCTGCGCGGCTTTGTGGCCGGCGGCGGCCTTCTGGGCGTCCTTGAGCTGGCGGTCAATCTCGGCCTGCTCGCGCGCCAGGCGCGCCAGTTCGGCATCGGCACGGGCCAGGTCGGCCTCCAGGGCCTGGCGGCGCGAGGCCGTAGCCGAGGCGCCGAACTGGTGCTCGGACGGCGGCACGAACAGGCTGCGGCCGCCGCGGTTGTCGCGGTAGTAGGCGTCGGGGGTGATCCAGTCGGTGCCGGATCCGGAGGCCGTGTCGGCCACGCAGCGGATGCCGGCCAGCTGGCGCAGCAGCCAGCCCGGCAGCGGTTGGGTGACGCGAACGGCCGCCAGCAGGCTGCCCTTGGGCGCGCTGGGCGCGGCCTCGCTCTCGGCCACCACGTAATGTCGGTAGCGCTCACGCGAGGCCAGCGCAAAGGCCTGGCGTTCATCGGCGGGGTTCTTCAGCACCACGATCCAGCGCGAGCCACGCAGATAGCCCTCCACCGCGCCGCGCCAGGCCTCGTCGGCGATGTCGATCGCATCCGCCAGCAGGTGGTGGGCGATGTCGGCCTCGTTCAGCACGCGGCTGAAACGCAGCACCTCGGGTGGTGGCGGCGGCAGGCGCTGGCCCTGCAGCGCGGCAAGGGCGGCCTGGGCCTTGGCGCTGGCGTCGTGGGCGCGGGTGTAGTCGGCGCGCAGCTTCTGCTGGCGCTCGCCCAAGCCGGCCAGCAGCTGCTGCAACTCCTCGCCATCGCCTTCCACGGCGGCCAGGGCCTGCAGGGCCTCGGCGTGCTTGACCAGGTCTTCGAGCGGACGCTCGGCATCACGCGTTTCCTCGAAGGCCTTGCGCGCGGCCGTGCGCTGCTCGGCCAGCTCGGTCAGCTGCCGGCGCGCGGCCTCGGCGGCCTCGAAGGCTTCATGCAGGGCGCGGCGGGAATCGGACTGGGTGCGCTCCTCGGCCGCCAGTTGCAGGCGGTTGCGGTGCAGCTCGCGTGCCTCGCGCGCCGTGGCCTGGCGGGCGTCGGCCCATTGCAGCACCGGCAGCACTTCGGTGGAAAGACGCTCCCGCTCGGAGATGCGCAGCTGCCAGCTCTTGTAGAGGTTGACGCGCTGCGAGAGCTCGGCCAACTGCGCCTGGGCATGGGCCAGTTCCTGCTGGCCCTGCCCCACCTCGCGTTCCAGCTGCTGCTGGTGGTTGCGCGCCAGGTCGTAGCGGTCCAGCACCTCCTGGTCGCCAAAGACCTCGAACACCAGGCGCAGCAGTTCACGCGGGCTGAGTTCGCACAGGCGGTCGGTCTGACCCTGTTCCAGCGCCAGCACACGGCCGATGGCGCGCGTCAGGCCGGCGGCTTCCAGACGACGGCGCCAGGCTTCGATGCCCATCCAGTCCTTGTCGGGCCGCTCGGAAAGCTGCTCGATGGTCTGCGCGCCATCGACCAAGGTGTAGCGGCGCGTCCAGTCGCCGCCCTGGCGCTCGATGCGGCAGGCGATGGTGACCTGGTCGTCGTACAGCAGCGAGCTGGCGAAGGGCCGGCTGCTGTTCTGGCGGTGGCGCGGGCGGTTGTCCACGCTGGCGCGCAGCCAGGCCGTGGTGGCATTGGCGTGCCGCGCATAGGTCTTGTAGGTGCGGCCGCCCGAGCATTCCAGCCCCAGCAGGGTGCGCAAGGCGTCCAGCAGCGTCGTCTTGCCGGAACCATTCGGGCCGGCAATGGTGATGATGGCCGCGTCCAACGGCATGCTGACGCGCTGGCAGTAGTCCCAGTGCAGCAGCTCCAGGTCTTGCAGATGGAACATCAGCGGGCCTCCTGATCTTCTTGTTCGGCTTCTTCGAGGGCGCGGCGGGCGGCCTGCATGACCTGGAAGGCTGGGCCGGCCTGCGGGTCGGTGGAGCGGCCGAGCACCTCGGCCAGGGTCCCTTCCAGCACGCGCGGGGCCAGGCGGTCGTAATCGAGCAGCAAATCGAGCAACGGGCCTTCGGCGATGTCTTCGCCCTTGCGGGTGATGAAGCCCTGGCGCTCCAGCAGCTTCAGATGGGTGTTGATGCGCAAGGCGCCGCCGAGCTGTTTGCCGAAATCGGCCAGCAGGCTCTTGTACGACAGCAAGGGCGCGCTGCGCTCGGCCGTCGGCAGGGGTTTGTCGCTGGCGAACATCTCGCCCTGGCCGGCTTCCTGGGCCTCGGCACGGGCCAGCTGTCGCTGGCGCTTGGGCAGCACGATCAGCGCCCACACCACCACCAGCAGGGCCACGCCATCGCGCGGCAGATCGAGGTTGTTGTTGGCGTTGAGGGCGGATTCGCTGAACACAGCGTTCTCGGCCGGGCGCAACAGGGCCAGGGCGATGTGGTCGGCGTGCACGTTGTCCACCACGCGCAGGCCCACACCGGCCACACGCTCTTCCAGGCGGCGCCAGAGGTCGGCGTCGATCAGCACCTTGCGCACCAGCGGGTGGCTGCGCGGCAACCAGCGGCGCGCCAGCAGCTGCGCGGCCAGCTGAGCGGTTTCGTCGAAGGGAGGAATCACTCGGCGTCTCCTTCGGAGGCGATATCGGTTCGGATCAGGCGCCCCTGGCTCATCCAGCGCACATGCGGGTCATCAACCGGGCCCTGCTCGGCCGCGAAGCGCGCCCGCCAGGGCTGGCGCGCCAGCTCGCCGGTGGCGCTGGCGAGGCCGGTGGATTGCGGGTCGCCCATCAGCGGCAGCAATTGCGCACGGTAGGCGGCACGCGCATAGCCGCTGCCCAGCAAGGCAGGTGCCAGCGGGCGCTCGGTCGGGTCTTCGGCGCTCCAGCGCTGCAACAAGACCTGCAGGGCCGCCAGATCGGGCGGGAACTCCGCCACGTCCAGCGTGCCAGGCGGTGCCGTCCTGGCGCCGGGCAAGGGCTCGGTCTGCGGCGCGCGGGCGCGCTCGCGCTCGAACTCGCCCTCGGTGGCATCCAGCAACTCGTGCTGGGCCACGAAGACCGGCGCCACCGGCACCGCACAAGCGTCTTCCAACAAGGCGCCCAGATCGGCCTGCTGCTGCAGCCAGCGCCGCACGTCGGTGGTGGTGATGCCGGTGGAGCCCAGCGTGATGCGCTGGCGGTCGGCCTGCTGCAAGGCCCGGTTGAACTGGCTGGCCATGGCCAGCAGGCGGGCCTGGGCCAGGCCCAGATCGCGCGCCAGGCGCTCCAGGCGGGCGTCGTTGCGGTCCTCGGCACCGCGGATGATGGCGGTCAGCGCCTCCGAGGCCTTTTCCACCAGCCCGAGCGCCCGTTCGAAGCGGCCACGCGCCTTGCGGAGGCGGAACTCGGACCCGCTGGCAATGGCCTCGGCAAACTCATCGTTCAGGCGCACCAGTTGGGCCTGCAGGCTCTGCAACTGGCCGGCCTGCAAGGTGCCCAGCTGCTGCGCCCCGGCCACGCCGGCCAACAGGGTGGCCAGCTCATCATGCTCGGCCGGCGCCGAGTTGAGGGGCGCCAGCAGGCCGAGCAGGCTCTGCGCCAGCGGCGTGACGCTGTAGACCTGCTCGGTCGCGTCCCAGCTCAGCAGCTCAGCCTCACGCAGGCGGCGCAGCACCAATTCCAGGGCCTCATCCGTCAGCACGTGGAAGTGACGGTTCAGCTGCTCGCGCGCCAGCCGACCCTCGGGCAAGCCCATGAGTTCCAGGAAGACCCAGACGCGCAGGCGGGCCAGCGCGGCTGGGCCATGGAACAGCGCGCGCAGCGCGCCCAGCGTGGCGCCCTGGCGATCCAGCTGCCACCAGAGGCCGGCATCCAGCGGCGCCTCGCCATCGCGGAAGAATTCGCCCAGCGCAGGCTCTTCGCGCGCCAGTTCCGTATCGATCGGGAATTCGCTGCTCATCGCGGCCGGAAAAGAAAAAGGGCCTGCTGAATCAGCAGGCCCTTTTGGATTATTGGCGGAGTGGACGGGACTCGAACCCGCGACCCCCGGCGTGACAGGCCGGTATTCTAACCGACTGAACTACCACTCCGCGTCGGTGACGTTATTATCGAGATACTCGATGGCTCCGTCAAGCCTTATTCGAATTTTTGGCGTCCCCTAGGGGATTCGAACCCCTGTTACAACCGTGAAAGGGTCGTGTCCTAGGCCTCTAGACGAAGGGGACAGAAACTCTCACCACCTGAACCGCGCGCCTTGCTTTGGTGGAGGTAAGCGGGATCGAACCGCTGACCTCTTGCATGCCATGCAAGCGCTCTCCCAGCTGAGCTATACCCCCGAAGAAGGCACGCTGTTCAAGCAATGCTGAAACTATATCGCAGATTCTTGACATCATTAACCGGCGATACCGGAAAATTTTCGCCTCAAAACTGCAGCCTCACACTAATAAAGAAAAAGCCCGCTGATTAGGCGGGCTTTTCAAAACCTTTGGCGGAGTGGACGGGACTCGAACCCGCGACCCCCGGCGTGACAGGCCGGTATTCTAACCGACTGAACTACCACTCCGCGTCGGAATCCCATTTGCGGCTTGCGCTGCCGGCGGAATCAAACCATTCTAATTCTGGCGTCCCCTAGGGGATTCGAACCCCTGTTACAACCGTGAAAGGGTCGTGTCCTAGGCCTCTAGACGAAGGGGACAAATCCTTCAACCTTGATCGGCGCACTTGCTGTTGGTGGAGGTAAGCGGGATCGAACCGCTGACCTCTTGCATGCCATGCAAGCGCTCTCCCAGCTGAGCTATACCCCCGAAGGAAGTACGCCGTTCAAGCGAGACAGCGACTATAGAACACTTTTCACGCCGATTGCAAGCGGGCCATCAAAATTTCTCGATCAAACAGGGCCAACACCTGGTCGATGGCCGGCGTCTGGCTGCGGCCGCAGGCCAGCACGCGCAGAGGAATGGCCAACTGCGGCATCTTGAGCCCACGCGCCGCGAGCACCGACTTCATGGCGGCAGAGGTGCCGGCCGGCGTCCATTCGGCGTCCTTCAAGGCCAAGGCCAGGTCCTGCAACGCCGCCCGCGCCGGCTCCGTGAGGTGCTGGGCCCGATCGGCCTCGCTGGCCTGCACCGGGCCGAAGAACATCGCCAACCAGTCGGCCAAGGCCTCCAGCGTGCTGCAACGATCCTTGAACAGCGCGCACATCGCCGCAAGCGGCGCCGAATCCGGAACCGTCAGGCCGCGCTTTTCCAGGCGCGGTTTGACCAGCGCCGCCAGGCGGGCGTCATCGGCCGCCTTGATGTACTGGCCATTGACCCACTCAAGCTTGGCCGCGTCCCACTGCGCCGGGCTTTTGGTCAGGTGCGAGCCGTCGAACCAGGACACCAATTGCTCGCGGCTGAAGATCTCGTCGTCGCCATGACTCCAACCCAGGCGCGCCAGGTAGTTCAGCATGGCCTCGGGCAGGTAGCCGGCCTCTTCATACGCGGTGACGCTGACGGCGCCGCGACGCTTTGAGAGCTTCAGGCCGTCGTCACCCAGGATGATGGGCACATGGCCGAAGGCCGGCAACGGTGCGCCTAGGGCACGGAAGAGATTGATCTGCCAGGGCGTGTTGTTGACATGCTCATCGCCGCGGAACACATGGGTGATCTGCATATCCCAATCGTCGACCACAACGGCGAAGTTGTAGGTCGGCACGCCATCGGGCCGCACGATGATGAGGTCGTCGATCTCGCGGTTGTTGATGCTGATCGTGCCCTTGACGAGGTCGTTCCAGACCACATCACCCTCTTTCGGGTTGGCGAAGCGGATCACCGGCTTCACGCCTTCCGGAACGGCCGGCAGCGTCTTGCCCGGGCCTGGGCGCCAGCGGCCGTCGTAGCCGGTCTTTTCACCACGTGCCTTCTGGCCTTCGCGCATCGCATCCAGCTCTTCCGGCGTGCAGTAGCAGTAGTAGGCCTTGCCTTCGGCAATCAGCTGCTGCGCCACCGCCTGATAGCGCTCCAGGCGCCGCATCTGGTAGATCGGACCCTCGTCGTATTCGAGGCCCAGCCAGTGCATGGAGGCCAGGATCTGCTCGACCGAATCCTGGGTCGAGCGGGCGACGTCGGTGTCTTCGATGCGCAGAACGAACTGGCCGCCATGGTGGCGGGCATAGGCCCAGGAAAACAGCGCGGTGCGCGCAGTGCCCAGGTGCAGGAAGCCGGTGGGCGACGGGGCGATACGGGTGCGAACTTGGCTCATGGTCTCTTCTTCAAACGGCGGCGAGCATGCGGGCCAGATCGGCTTGCAGGTCGCGCGCATCTTCCAAACCGACGGCGACGCGGATCAGGCCCTGGCTGATGCCGGCGGCCTGGCGCTGCTCCTCGGTCAGCCGGCCATGCGAAGTGCTGGCCGGGTGGGTGATGGTGGTCTTGGTGTCGCCCAGATTGGCGGTGATGGACATGATGCGCGTGGCGTCGATGCAGGCGAAGGCGGCCCGGCGCTGCGCCTCGGCGCCCTGCCCTGCGGCCAGCTCGAAGGCAATCACCGCCCCGCCCTGCCCACCCATTTGGCGCAATGCCAGCTCATGCTGCGGGTGGCTGGGTAGCCCGGGGTAATGGACGCGTGACACCTGCGGCTGGCTCTCCAGCCAGCGCGCCAGCTCCAGCGCCCGCGCGCATTGCGCCTGCATGCGGATCGCCAGCGTCTCCAGACCCTTCAGCACCACCCAGGCATTGAAGGGCGAGAGTGACATGCCGGCACTGCGCAGCACCGGGGTCAACACCTTGTCGATCAGTTGCTTGCTGCCACACAGCGCGCCGGCGATGACGCGGCCCTGGCCATCCAGGTACTTCGTGCCCGAATGGATGATCAGGTCGGCGCCGAACTCGGCCGGGCGCTGCAGCGCCGGCGTGGCAAAGCAGTTGTCCACGGCCAGCAAGGCACCATGGCCATGGGCCAGGTCGGCCAAGGCGGCGATGTCACAGACCTCGGTCAGCGGATTGGTCGGCGACTCGGCCAGCAGCAGCCGGGTCTCGGGCCGCAGGGCGGCGCGCCACTCGTTCAAGTCGGTCTGCGAGACAAAGCTGGACTTCACGCCGAACTTGCCGAACTCGGCCTGCAGCAGCTTGATGGTGGAACCGAACACCGAGCGCGAGCAGACGACATGGTCGCCGCTCTTCAAGAGGCCAATCAGCAGCAGCAGGATGGCTGCCATGCCCGAGCTGGTGGCAATACAGGCCTCGGTGCCTTCGAGCGCCGCCAGGCGGCGCTCCATCATCATCACCGTCGGGTTGGAGAAGCGGCTGTAAACGAAGCCCTCCTCCTCACCCGCAAAGCGCGCCGCCGCAGTGGCAGCATTCGGGTGGCAGAAGCTGCTGGTCAGGAACAGGGCTTCGCTGTTTTCGCCCCAGGGCGTTGCGGGCAGGCCCTCGCGCACGGCCAAGGTGTCAATCTGCAGCCCTTCGGGCAGACCTGAAGCTGGGATGCTCATTCGCCGCGCTCCTGCAGCGCCAAGCGGCCAGTAGCAGCAGCGTCCTCTTCCTCGGCATCCTTGGGACGGATCGCCTGCATGGCGGCAATCTGTTCGGCGCCGATGTCGCCGGTGATGTAGTGACCATCAAAGCAGCTGGCCTCAAAGCCATCCAGGCCGGGGCGCAGCGCCGCGACGACGCGCTTCATCGCGTCCACATCCTGGTAAATCAGTGCGTCGGCCCCGATGTAGGCGCGGATCTCTTCTAGGCTGCGGCCGTGCGCGATCAGCTCCTTGCTGGTCGGCATGTCAATGCCGTAGACGTTCGGGTACTTCACCGGCGGCGCGGCCGAGGCCATATAGACCTTGGTGGCGCCGGCGTCGCGCGCCATTTGCACGATCTCCTTCGACGTGGTGCCGCGCACGATGGAATCGTCCACCAGCAGCACGCGCCGGCCCTTGAACTCCTGGCCGATGGCATTGAGCTTTTGGCGCACCGACTTCTTGCGCACGCCCTGGCCCGGCATGATGAAGGTGCGGCCCACGTAGCGGTTCTTGACGAAGCCCTCGCGGTAGGGGCGACCGATGCGGTGCGCCAGCTGCATGGCCGAAGGGCGACTCGATTCGGGAATCGGGATCACCACGTCGATCTCGGTCGGCGGGATCGTGGAGATCACACGCTGGGCCAGGGTCTCGCCCATGTTCAGGCGCGCCTGGTAGACCGAAATGCCGTCCATCACCGAGTCCGGGCGCGCCAGGTAGACGAACTCGAACATGCAGGGGTTGAGCGTGGGCGCTTCGGCGCATTGCTGGGTGTGCAGCTGGCCCTGGGCGTCGATGAAGAGCGCCTCGCCCGGCGCCACATCACGCTCGATCTTGAAGCCCGTGCCTTCGAGCACCACCGACTCGCTGGCCACCATCCACTCACCCGTCTGGCCCTTGCCGAAACACAGCGGGCGGATGCCGTAGGGATCGCGAAAGGCCAGCAGGCCATAGCCGGCAATCAGGGCGATCACCGCATAGCTGCCACGCAGGCGGCGGTGTACGGCCTGTACCGCCTTGAACACGGCCTCGGGGTTCAACGGCAGATCGCGCGCGGCCTTTTCCAGCTCGTGCGCCACCACATTGATCAGCACTTCGGTGTCGCTCTCGGTGTTGATGTGGCGGCGGTCCAGATCAAACATCTCCTGGCGCAGCGCGGCGGCATTGGTCAGGTTGCCGTTGTGCACCAGCACCAGGCCGAAGGGCGCATTCACGTAGAAGGGCTGTGCCTCTTCCTCGCTGTGCGCGTTTCCGGCCGTGGGGTAGCGCACCTGGCCCAGGCCGATCTGGCCGGGCAGCGCGCGCATATTGCGGGTGCGGAACACGTCGCGCACCATGCCCTTGGCCTTGTGCATGAAGCACTTGGTGCCCTGCATGGTGACGATGCCAGCGGCGTCCTGGCCGCGGTGCTGCAACAGCAGCAGGCTGTCGTACAGCAGCTGGTTGACCGGTTGCTGGGAGATGGCGCCGACGATGCCGCACATGATGGGATCCTTAAGTCTTGCGAGATTCGAGCAGGCCCTGCAGCGCTTGCGGCAGCAGGGGCGCCGCCAGCTGCAGCGTGCCGTGCAGGATGGGGCGAGAAAGGGATTGCGTCCAGGCCGGATGGCGCTTGAAGGGCGTGAAGCCGATCAGCACTGCGCCCAGCAGCGCCAGCAGCAGACCGCGCAGCAGGCCGAAGCCGGCTCCGAGCAGGCGGTCCGCAAAGGCCAGCGGCGTGGCGTGCAGCAGCAGGCGCAGCAGTCGGCCCGTCAGACCACAGACCACCAGCACCAAAATGAAGGCCAGCACCAGGGCAGCCAGCTCTTGCCAGCCGCCCTGGGCCAGTTTGGCCGGCAGCCAGCCTTCCACCACCGGCGCCAGCCAGGGCGCCAGAAAGTAGGCCAGCACCCAGGCGGCCAGTGAGAACACCTCCAGCACCAGACCGCGGAAAGCACCAACGATCAGCGAGATCAGAAGCAGGGCAGCCATGGCCAGATCGACCCAGCTGAGAAGTACCGACTCCTGCATCAAAGCGTCAGGACTTGACCCGCCAGGCCCAAGCCCTTGGCCGCCGCGGCCGCTCGGTCGGCCTCGGCACGGTCGGCAAACGGGCCCAGGCGCACGCGGATGCGGTCGCCTTCCTTGGTCTTGGCCACCTGGGTATAGGTCTTCAGACCCTTGCGCTCCAGCTTGGCGCGCGCCTCCTGGGCGGCGGCACGCTCGGCAAAGGCCCCCACCTGGACGATGAAGCGGCCGGCAGCGGGCGGCGCAGCGGCGGAGGCGGCGGGCTTGCGTTCCGCCACCTGGGGCGCCGGCACCGGCTTGGTGGCCTCGGCCGGCGGAGCGGCGGCGGGCCTGGTTTCGGGCTCGGCCGCCGGTTCGGGCACCGGCTCGGTCTCGGGCTGGCGCTGGGCGGCTTCGGGCAGCGTGGCGGCTGCCACGCTGGGTGGTGGCGCCAGCGGCGGCGCCGTTTCCTTGGCCGGGATGACGATGGGCAGATCCATCGGAACCGGCCGCGGTTGGGTTTCGAATACCAGCGGGAAGGCGAGCAGGCCCAGCCCCACCAGCACGGCCGCACCGATCAGGCGGTGACGCGCGCGCTGGCGCAATTGCTGAACGGCCTGGTCATGGGCCACGGCGCTGCGGGAGCGCTTGCCACGCGGTGCTTCGGCGGGAGCGGCGGAGCGCCGGAAAAGGGACAGCAAGTCCATGCGAGCGGGGGTGACGCCGACGCGTCAACGCTGCGACATGGAGCCCAGCACCGCGCCAACCGTGTAGAAGGAACCGAAGACCAAGATTCTATCGGCGGGCTCGCTCAAGGCCCGGGCGTGGGCCAGGGCCTGCACCGGGTCGGCATGTTCACTCACCGTCACCGAGCCCGGCGTCTTCAAGCCCGGCTGCTGGGCCGCCCAGCGTTGGGCCAGGTCCGCAGCGGTGGCTGCGCGTGGCGTGGGCAGATCGGTGAAGCACCAATGGTCGACCCAGGGGGCGATGGCGGCGAAGACGCCGTCCAGAGCTTTGTCGGCCATTGCGCCGAAGACCGCGCGGGTGCGCGGCGAGAAGCCCATCTGATCGAGGTTCTGGGCCAGCGCCGCCACCGCGTGGGGGTTGTGGGCCACGTCCAGCACCACGGCCGGCTGACCGGGCAGGACCTGGAAGCGGCCCGGCAGATCGACCAGGGCCAGGCCAGCACGCACTGCCTGAGCGTTGATGGGCAGGCGCTCGTGCAAGGCCTCGAAGGCGGCCAGCACCCCTGCCGCATTCAGCAGCTGATTAACGCCACGCAGCGCCGGATAGGCCAAGCCGGCAAAGCGCCGGCTGCGGCCCTCCCAGCGCCATTGCTGGCGGTCACCTTCAAAGCGGAAGTCGCAGCCGGACTGGCGCAGGTCCACACCCAGTCGAGCCGCTTCGGCCGCGATGCTGGCCGGCGGCATGGGATCGGAGCAGACCGCCAGGCCGCCGGCACGCAGGATGCCAGCCTTCTCGCGGCCAATCGCCTCGCGGTCCGGGCCGAGGAACTCGGTGTGATCCAGGTCGATGCTGGTGATCAGGGCCAGGTCGGCGTCCACGGCGTTGACGGCATCCAGGCGCCCGCCCATGCCCACTTCCAGGATCACCAGGTCCAAGGGCTCCTGGCTCAGGCGCCGCATGATGGCCAGGGTGGTGAACTCGAAGTAGGTCAGCGTGATCTCGCCGCGTGCGGCCTCCACGGCCTCGAAATGCGGCAACAGCGATTCGGCACTGACCATCTCGCCATTGACCCGACAGCGCTCCTCGAAATGGACCAGGTGCGGCTTGCTGTACAGGCCGACGCGATAGCCGGCGGCGCGGGCAATCGCGTCCAGCATGGCGCAGGTCGAACCCTTGCCATTGGTGCCCGCCACGCTGATCACCGGCGCGTTGAAACGCAGGCCCAGACGGTCGCGCACCGTGTTGACCCGCTCCAGGGTCATGTCGATGGTCTTGGGGTGCAGGCGCTCGCAATGGGCGAGCCAGTCGTTCAAGGTCATGGCAGATATGAAAAAGGCCAGGCGAAGCCTGGCCGTTCAATGCGGAGCGGAAAAATCAGGCGACCGCGTCGGCGCTCTGGCGCTGCAGCATGGCCAGGGTGCTGGCCACGGTGGAACGCAGCTCGCGGCGGTCGACGATCAGGTCCACCGCGCCCTTCTCCATCAGGAACTCGGCGCGCTGGAAGCCAGGGGGCAGCTTCTCGCGCACGGTGTTCTCGATCACGCGCGGCCCGGCAAAGCCGATCAGGGCCTTGGGTTCTGCGATGACGATGTCGCCCACGAAGGCAAAGCTGGCCGAAACGCCACCCATGGTCGGGTCGGTCAAGATGCTGATGTAGGGCAGACGGGCGCGCGCCAGCTGGGTTAGCGCCGCATTGCACTTGGCCATCTGCATCAGGCTGAGCAGGCCTTCTTGCATGCGCGCGCCGCCGGTGGCGGTAAAGCACAGGAAGGGCACCTTCTGCTCGACGGCAGCCTGGACACCACGCGCGAAGCGTTCCCCAACCACCGAACCCATGGAGCCGCCCATGAACTCGAACTCGAAGCAGGCGGCCACGAGCGGGATGCTCATCACCGCACCGCCCATCACCACCAGCGCGTCGGTCTCGCCGGTGTGTTCGAGCGCTTCTTTCAGTCGCTCGGGGTATTTCTTGCTGTCCTTGAACTTCAGCGCGTCGATCGGCAGCACTTCCTGGCCGATCTCGTAGCGCCCTTCCCCATCCAGGAAGGCATTCAGGCGGGCGCGGGCGCCGATGCGGTGGTGGTGGCTGCATTTGGGGCAGACCATCTGGTTCTGCTCCAGATCGGCCTTGTAGAGCACGGTTTCACAGCTCGGGCACTTGGTCCACAGGCCTTCGGGCACCTGACGGCGCTCGGCCGGGTCGCTGTGCTGCATCTTGGGCGGCAGCAGTTTGTCCAACCAACTCATGGGGCGACTTCCTTTGCATCGAGGGCGCTGCGGATTTCCGCAAGGAAATGTTGCAGCGCAAGCGGGGCATTATCGGCCCCGCTGCGTTCCACCAGCTGGACCAGGGCGGAGCCGATGACGACCGCGTCCGCGACCTGGCTCACGGCCTTGGCCGATGCGGCATCGCGGATGCCAAAACCCACCCCAATCGGCAGCTTGAGCTGGGCGCGCAGACGCGGAAACTGCGCCGCCACGGCGTCCGCATCCAGATGGGCCGCGCCGGTGACGCCCCGCAGGGACACGTAATAGACGTAGCCAGTGGCCAGTTCGGCCACCTTGGCGATGCGCGCGTCCGACGAAGTGGGCGCCAGCAAGAAGATCGGATCAAGGGACTCGGCCTTCAGCACGCGCGCGAATTCGTCGGCCTCTTCCGGCGGGTAATCCACCACCAGTACGCCGTCCACACCGGCCTCGCGAGCGAGCTGGGCAAAACGCTCCAGCCCCAGGCGCTCGATCGGGTTGGCGTAACCCATCAGCACCACCGGTGTCTGCGCATCGGTCTGCCGGAAGGCACGCACCATATCCAGCACATCCAGCAGGCGCACGCCATGCACCAGGGCGCGCTCGGCCGCGCGCTGGATCACCGGGCCATCGGCCATCGGGTCGCTGAAGGGCACGCCGAGCTCGATGACGTCGGAGCCACCCGCCACCAGGGCCTGCATCAGCGCCAGGGTGTGCTGGGGGTGCGGGTCGCCCGCGGTGATGTAGGGAATCAGGGCCTTGCGGCCCTCGGCCCGGAGGCGCTGGAAGGTCGTGGCAAGGCGGCTCATTGCGCGTCTCCCTTCTTGAGGAAGGCCACACCCTTGGCCTCTTCGCCTCGACAGGAAGGCCTGCAGTAAAAGGTCGATCCGCTCAGGTCGGCCACGGTGCCAATGTCCTTGTCACCGCGACCGCTCAGGCAAACCAGCAGTTGCTGATCCTTGGACAGCGTCGGCGCCAACTTGATGGCATGGGCCACGGCGTGGCTGGATTCGAGCGCCGGGATGATGCCCTCGGTGCGGCACAGGCGATGGAAGGCGGCCAGGGCCTCGGCATCGGTGGCGCCGACATATTCGGCGCGGCCGATGTCCTTCAGATAGGCGTGCTCAGGGCCGACGCCAGGGTAGTCCAAGCCAGCCGAAATAGAGTGGGTCTCGATGATCTGGCCCGCATCGTCCTGCAGCAGATAGGTGCGGTTGCCATGCAGCACGCCCGGGCTGCCGGCGCTCAGCGTGGCCGCATGGTGGCCGGTTTCGATGCCACGTCCGGTGGCCTCGACGCCGATCAGGCGCACACCCTCGAAGGGGATGTACGGATAGAAGATTCCCATCGCATTCGAGCCACCGCCCACGCAGGCGATCACGGCATCAGGTTGCCGCCCAACCATGTCCGGCATCTGGGCGATGCACTCGTCACCAATCACGCGCTGGAAGTCGCGCACGAGCATCGGGTAAGGATGCGGGCCGGCCACGGTGCCGATGATGTAGAAGGTCGACTCAACGTTGGTCACCCAGTCGCGCATCGCCTCGTTGAGCGCGTCCTTCAGGGTCTTGCTGCCCGAATCCACCGGCACCACGGTGGCGCCCAGCAACTGCATGCGATAGACGTTGGGCGACTGGCGCTTGACGTCCTCCGAGCCCATGTAGACCACGCATTCCAAGCCATAGCGGGCGCAGACCGTGGCGGTGGCCACACCATGCTGCCCGGCGCCGGTCTCGGCAATGATGCGGCGCTTGCCCATGCGGCGCGCCAGCAGCACCTGGCCGATGGTGTTGTTGACCTTGTGGGCACCGGTGTGGTTCAGGTCCTCGCGCTTGAGCAGGATCTGCGCACCGCCAAGTTCTTCGGACAGACGGCGGGCGTGATAGATCGGGCTGGGGCGGCCGACGAAATGAGCCAATTCATCGCGGAACTCGGCCAGAAACTCGGGATCGTGCTGGTACTTCGCGTAGGCCGCTTCGAGTTCGGCCAGCACATGCATCAGGGTTTCGGCAACGAAGCGGCCGCCATAGGGGCCGAAATGCCCGCGCACGTCGGGCTGGTTGTATGTCGTCATGGGGTAGTCAATCCGGGGTTTGCGCCGCATCCGCGGCACGCACCGCCGCGCAGAAGCGGCGGATCAGATCCGGGCTTTTGACGCCCCGGCTGATCTCTACGCCGGAGGAAACGTCAACCGCCCAGGGTCGCACGCGCCGAATGCCATCGGCGACGTTGTCCGCATTCAACCCACCAGACAAAACGACCGGAGAGCTGGCGCTTGGTTTGAGCAGTGACCAATCGAAGACCTTTCCACCGCCGCCATAGCCTTCCACCGGAGCGTCCAGCAACAGAGCCTGGGCGTGGGGATGGCGGCGCGCACAGTCTAGCAAGTCGGTCTCTGGCCCCACCGCCACGGCGCGCAGATAGGGTCGACCCCAGCGCTCGCATTGCTCGGGCGCTTCATCGCCGTGGAACTGCAGCAGCAGGTGGGGGATCGCGCGCAGGGCGACCTCGATCTCGGCCGGCGCGGCATTGACGAACAACCCCACCGGCGTGACGAAGGGCGGCAGGCGCTCGATCAGCTCCCTCGCCTGCTCCAGCGTCACGGCGCGCACGCTCTTCGGGTAGAACACGAAGCCCAGTGCGTCGGCACCGGACTCGACGGCAGCGTCGACATGCTCGGCCTCGCGCAGGCCACAGATTTTGATGCGGGTTCGCTCGCTCATCAGGGCAGCCAGTCCATTGCAGGAGTGCGTTCGGGCAGCGCCAACTCGGCGTCATAGCGCGGGCCGACGAAGTACAGGCCGTCGGGCGCAAAGGTCGGCGCGGCCACCGAGCGGTCACGCGCGGCGAGCACCTCGCCGAGCCATTCCGGGGCACGGCTGCCCTGCCCCACGGCCAGCAGCCCGCCCATCAGATTGCGCACCATGTGATGCAAGAAGGCGTTGGCCTCGAATTCGAAGCGCCAGTACGCGCCCCGACGTGCAATTTCAATCGTGCGCAGGGTCTTGATTGGCGAGGCAGCCTGGCATTCGGCGGCGCGAAACGAGCTGAAGTCGTGCTCGCCCAGTAACAACGCCGCGCCGGCCTGCATGGCCGCCAGATCCAGCGGCCGAAACACCCAGCCGACGGCCCCGGCCTCAAGCGCCGGGCGCACCGGCGATTCCAGCAACAGATACGCATAGCGGCGCGCGCGCGCGTGATTGCGGGCGTGGAACTCGGCCGGCGGAAATGCGCTCCACTGCACCGCGATGTCGAACGGGAGGTAGCGATTGACGCCCCGCACCCAGGAAAAGGGATCACGGTTGCGCGTGGTGTCGAAGTGCACCACCTGGTTCAGACCATGCACCCCCGCATCGGTACGGCCGGCGCAGAGTGTGCGGATCGGCTCGTCAGCAAACTGGCTCAGCGCCCGCTCCAGGTGGTCCTGCACGGTCCGGCCATTGGGCTGACTTTGCCAGCCCCAATAGGCTCCGCCGCGATAAGCCACGCCCAAGGCAACCCGCATCAAAAAGCTCCGCAAAAAACAAAGGGCGCCCGCAGGCGCCCTTGCATTGGACCATCCGCTTCAGCGCAGTTGATCGAGCATGGCCTTCGCGCGCTCGTACAACGGGCCGCTGCCCACCTGCTTGATCAGCTCCTGCAGCACATCACGCGCGCCTTCGGTGTCGCCGATCTGGCGGAACTCTTCGGCCAGCTCCAGTTGCCGCTGCATCGGGTCGCCATCGTCTTCAGCCAGATCCTGCATGGCGTCGATCAGCGAATCGCCCCCGACCTTGGCTGCCGAGCCGTCGTTCAGCCCCATGGCGTCGGTGCCCTTGTCGAGCGGTGCCGCCACGGTGCCTGCATCGAAATCACCCAGGTCATCCAGGCTGAATTGCAGGCTGTTGCCACCCACCGTGGGCGCCGGCGCCGGTTCGGCCGCAGGCGTGCCCTGGTCAGGCAGGTCCAGATCCAGGTCCATCGACACGCTTGGCATGGCTTCGGGCTGGGCCTTCAAGCCCTGGGTGCGTGCCATCGCGTCGGCGGCAGGCGCCGGAGCGGGTGCGACCGCGCCCAGATCAAGATCCAGATCGATCAGGCTGGGCGGACCGACATCGGGTTCCGCCTCCTCCATCGCCGCCGCCGCTTGCGGCAGGGTGGTGGCATTCATCGGCTCCGGACGAGGGGCCTCGTCATCGAACATCGAACGCGGGCCACCGCCGGGCTGGTAGAGCGGGTTGGTCGGGTCGATGCCCAGGCCCATCTCCTGCGCCTTCTCCCAGTCCTCGCCCGCGCCCTTGGTGTCGGCATAGAACTGGGTGGCCAGCTGCTCGAAGCCGCGCACATCGCGGCGCTTGGCGTAGACCTCCAGCAGTTTCAGGCGGATGGCCAGACGCTCGGGCTGGGCGCGCAAGGCCTCTTTCAGGATCTCTTCAGCCTGCAGGTCGCGACCGTAGGCCAGGTAGACGTCGGCCTCTGCCACGGGATCGACATCGCCATGGGCATCCAATTGGCTCAGCGAGTAGGACATCGACGACATGGTGTTGCCACCGTCACGCGTGTCGACCCGCTGGCCGCCGGTGACCCCGAAGAAGGAGTCAGGCTGCAGGCGGCTTTCGCCGAACATGGTCTCTCGGTTCTCCGCTCCCTTGGACTTGCGCAGCAGGCGGAAGGCGCCAAAGCCGAGCAAGGCCAGCACACCGGCCGCTCCGGCGGCGCCCACCGGGGTGGCAAGCCAGCTGAACATTCCTTCTTCCGCCTGGGGCGGCGCGGGCGGTGGCGCCACCGGCTTGGGCTTGGCCACGGGCACGTCAGCGGGCGCGGCCGAAGCAGGTTGCGGCGCGGCCACAGGTGCCGGTGCGGTAGCAGCCGCGGGCTCCGCGCTCGCGGCGGGCTTGGCGGCCTCGGTGATCTTCTTCAGGTCTTCGACATTGCGCGTCAGCTCGGCCACTTGCGAGGCCGGCGCCTGCACCGGCTTGGGTGGCGTCGCCGGCGCGGGCGGTGGGGCGGCCACCGTGGGCTTGCTGAGGGTCAGTCGATCCCCACTGGAGGGGGCCTTGGGTTCGGTCACCACAGCCTCAACCGGGCCCTTGGCGACGCGCTCGCTGTCCTTGGGAGCACGCGGTGCGGTACTGGCCAGGCCCTGGCGTGCGGCCTCGAAGTTGGCACTGTGCGCACGAATGACCTGGCGCGCCTCGGCCTTGTCGAGCGCCGCCAGCGTTTCGCCAGCGGGCAGCTTGAGGCGCGAGCCCGCCCGCAGCAGATTCATGTTGTCGCCCATGAAGGCGTCGGGGTTCTGGCGGTACAAGGCGACCAGCATCTGATCCAGGGACACGCCCTCGGGCAGGTGCCGCGCCGCCACGCGCGAAAGCGATTCGCCCGGGCGCACCACCACCGTGCCGTCGGCCACCGCTGCCGGCGCGGGGGCCGGGCG
>JBDHSJ010000043.1:0-23877 GCA_039808065.1 Burkholderiaceae bacterium
TGAAACGCCGGCTGCGCGGCGCGCGCTTGGGCCAGGGTCTGCTGGTAGAGCGCGGGGTCGGTGTTCTGGTCCAGGTGCGAGTCCGCGCTCAGCGTGAAGCTGAAGGCGCCGCCCGGCGCCGCCTGGGTGTGAAAGCGCCCGCTCGCCAACTCGGCGCCGTGGGCGTCTTGCACCGTGTAGCGGTGGGCGCGCGCGGCAGCCAGGCCCTGCAGGGTGAACTGCAGCGGCTCGCCCGGGCGCAGGGTCAGCTCGCGCGTGCTGGCGCGGCCGCCTTCGGGCTGGAGCCGCCAGGTCAGCGCGCGCTCTTGCCGGTGCGAAAGCAACGAGACCGTCACCCCCTGCGCGGTGGGCCGGCCCAGGATCACGTCCACGTCCGGCTGCGCGGTGAAAGGCGCCGGCTGGTGCGGCGGGCCCTGGCGGCGGCGCGGCTCTTCCGGCTGGGCCGTGGCCAGGCTCAGCCCCAGGCCCAGGACCAGACCGGCGACGAGCCGGCGCTTGTAGGGCTGCAGCAAGGGGCGAACTACGGTGCAGTCAGAGTCCATCGGTCGTCCACTTGGCCGTTGCGACGGCTGGCAGTTTCCTGCGCCGGCAGCCAGGCGCGCACGTATTCGCTGCTGACGCCCGTGGGCCCCACGCTGATGCGCAGATGGCCGGAGCTGCTCTGCACGGTGCCGGTGTTGTAGTGATAGTCCCGCGCCAGCGTGGCGCCGCTGCTGAAGTTGACGGCGCTGGGCTGCGGCACGGCCTGGTAGACCACGCCGTCGAGCTGCTGCTTCACGTAGAGATGGTCGTGCCCGTGGAACACGGCCGAGACCTTGTGCTGCACCAGCAGGCTGTGGATGGGCAGGCCCCAGCCCGGGCGCTTGGCCGCAAAGCCCTCGCTGCCATCGCTGTTCTTGCCGCCCCACTCGTAGAAGGGCGCGGCCTCGATGCCGCCGCGCATCTGCCCGTCCAGCCCGCCCACCAGGTTGTGGATGAAGACGAACTTGAACTTGGCGCTGCTGCCGGCCAGGGTGTCCGCCAGCCAGCGGTACTGGCGCTCGCCCAGGGTCAGGTTCCAGCCGTCCTTGCTGGCCTGGGCGCCGCTGTTCCAGTAGGGGTCCAGCACCACGAAGAGGGCGTCGCCCCAGGTCCAGGCGTACCAGGCCGCCCGCGCGCCCACCAACGGGTCGGGCAGGGTGTCGCCGCGGTAGAAGATGCCCGGCTGCGGGTTGGCGAAGTAGCGCTGGCGCGCCTGCGTGGCCCAGACGGGCAGGTTGTTCGGGGTGTTGCTGGGGTTCAGCCAGCCCAGCTCGCCCTCGTGGTTGCCGTTCACCAGGAACAGCGGCACCGAGTGGCTGATGGCGCCGAAGTTGCCGCGCTCGTACACGTAGCGGCGGTTCACCACCTCGGCGCTGTCGGCGTCGTTCACCAGCGCCACCAGCGGGTCGCTGTGCTTCTCGGTCATGAAGGTGTCGCCCAGGTCGATGTGGAAATCCGGGCGGTCTGCCAACACGTTGGCCAGCGTGCGCTGGTACACGGGCAGGCTGGAGTTCTCGTCCAGGTGCGAATCTGCCTGGATCGTGAACACGAAAGCACTGCCGGCCGGCCGCGCGGTGTGAAAGCGTGCCGCGCTGCCCGGCGTGGCGGCCGTGGCACCGGCGGCCAGGAACTGCACGCGGTATTGGTAGTCGGTGTCGGCACTCAGGCCGCTGAGCGTGAACTCCAGCGGCTGGCCCGGCTGGAGCGGCGCCGCGGCCGTCTGCTGCGTGGCCCCGCCGTTGGCCGGTCCATAGGCCACGCTGACCTGGCCGGATTGGCTGGCCGAGAGCAGCTTCAGCGTCACGGTGGACGCCGTGGGCGCGCCCAGGAGCACGGTGCCGTCGAAGGTTGGGGACGGCGAAGGCGCCGGAGCAGGCGCCGGAGCAGGTGCCGGAGCAGGCGCCGGAGCAGGTGCCGGAGCAGGTGCCGGAGCAGGTGCCGGAGCAGGTGCCGGAGCAGGTGCCGGAGCAGGTGCCGGAGCAGGTGCCGGAGCAGGTGCCGGAGCGGGCGCCGGAGCGGGCGCCGGAGCGGGAGCGGGCGTCGGGCTCGGCGCCGGGGCGGACGATCCGCCGCCGCCACAGGCCAACAGCGCGAGTAAAGAGGTGGTGGCGCCGAGGGCGCGCAAACGGTGAGGGTGGGTCATGGCAGGCGATAGCTGAAGACGGTGGCGCCGTGCACGCGAGTGGCGGTCTCGTCGCGCTGCAGCAGGCTGCGCACGTAGTCCACCTGAACGCCCTCCGGGGCCACGCGCACACGGGTGTAGCCACTGTTGGGGAACTTGTCGCCGCTCTGGTAGGCGTCGGCATTCCAAAGCGTGTAGTTCGGGTCGGCGGGTTCGGAGACGGTCTGGTAGGTCACCCCGTCCAGCTTCTGCCGCACCCAGATGTGGTCATGCCCCTGGAAGAAGATCGTCACGCCGGTGCGGGCCATCAGGCGGTGGATCGGCTCCGTCCAGTTCGCGCGCTTGACCGGGAAGTCGAACTGGCCGCTCGCGCTCTCGCCGCCCCACTCCCACAGCTTGGCCAACTCCACGCCGCCGCGGCCGGTGCCCATCACATGGTGGGCGAACACGAATTTGTAGCGAGCGCGGCTGTCCTCCAGCGTGCGCTTGAGCCATTGGTACTGCGCATCCCCGTGGGTCACGTCCCACATGCTCAAGCGCTTGTTGGCGCCGCCGAACACGTTGTCCACGGCCACTGGCGACTCCCAATACGGGTCGATGACGACGAACAGCGCATCGCCCCAGCTCCAGGCGAAGTAGTTGCGCAGCAGCCCGATATGCGGCACGGGTGTGGGGTTGCCGCTGTAGAAGCTGTCTGGCGCCGGCTGCGCGTACAGGCTGTTGCGCGCGTTCTGCGCCCATACCGCCACGTTGTTGGGCGTGCCGTCCAGCAGGTAGCCGGCCGCCTGCTCGTGGTTGCCGTTCACCAGGAACAGCGGTGCCTGCTTGCCGATCAAGCCCAGGTAAGGCCGCTGCAGCGTGTAGCGCTCCAGCACCTTGGGCTGGTTGATGGTGAGGGGGTCCAGCGTGTCCACGCTGAAGTCGTCGCCCATCAGGATGTAGAAGTCCGGCTGGTCCGCTGCCGCGGTGCTCAGGGTGCGGGTGTAGAGGTCGGGGTCGAACTGGCTGCGCAGCCGCTCGGGGTGCGAATCGCCCTGCAGGGCGAAGGTGAAGCTGCTGCCGGGTGGCCGCGCCGTCATGAAGCTGGTTTCATCGCCGGGCGCACCGGCGCTGCCGTCGCTGGGGCGGAAGTAGAGCCGGTAGTGGTAGCGCGTGTTCGGGGCCAGCCCCTCCAGCGCGATCTCCAGCGGCTGCCCGGCCACCAGCGTGCGCGCCGGCGTCTGCGCATCCAGGGCGCCGGAGCGGGTGCCATAGGCCAGCCACACCGTTCCGCCTTGGTCCGGCGCGTACACATTGGCCTTGATGCTGGTGCCCGTGGGCGAGCCCAGTACCAAGTTGCCGCGGAAACTGCTGGTGCCAGGGGCAGGGTTCGGTGCGGGTGCGGGTGCTGGTGTTGGCGCCGGTGCGGGTGCTGGTGTTGGCGCCGGTGCGGGTGCTGGTGTTGGCGCCGGTGCGGGTGCTGGTGTTGGCGCCGGTGCGGGTGCTGGTGTTGGCGCCGGTGCGGGTGCTGGTGTTGGCGCAGGTGCGGGCGCCGGGCTGCTCCCCGCGCCGCCGCCCCCGCAGGCGCTCAGCACCAGCAGGGCGGAACCGAGGGCGGCCCAGCGGGGCATGGGTTGTAAGGGGCGCCGGGCAGGAGGCGCGGGCGGAGGACGGTGCGGCATGGGCATCAGGGGTCGGCGTGCGACCCAGGGGCGGGCCGCCTATCGAAGTCGATGCTAGGAAGCGGCTCTCGGCGGCCGATGACAAGCACGTCATGCAGGCTCCGGGTGACAGCCCTGTCATCCGCGCCGCGACAGGCCGGGCTGCAATTCGGCCGGTGACCCGCTCGGTCCCTTTCCTGTCATCCGGAGTCCTCATGCCCCATCCCATCGCCCGTCGCACCTGCACCGCTCTGTTGACCGTGGCAGCCCTGCTCGCACTCAGCGCCCCCAGTGTGGCCAAGAGCCTGAAGCCCGAAGTGGCAGCGGCCAAACAGCAACTTGAAGCCGACAAGGCCCGCCTGCGTGCAGACAAGGCGGCCGGCAACCAGGCCGCTGTGGCGGCTGACCGGGCTGCGGTGCAGCGGGACAAGGCGCAGTTGCAGGCTGCGCGCTCGTCCGCGAAAGCCGACAAGGCGGCAGGCCGAGTGAAGCGGCCGCAGGGCGCGGCCAGTGCGCCTTGAAGTGGACGTGATGTTTGAAGGTCACCCAGGAGACCCACATGCTGAACCTCAACGCGACCCCTTCACCGGCGCTGGACGCTTCAAAACCCACGACTCGGCAGCCGCCGCTCAGCCCGGAGAAGCGGGCCGAGGTCTCGGCCATCTTGGAGAGGTACGACGCGAGCGCCCTCAGCGGGAGCGATGTCGACGCGATCAAGAAGGCCTTTTCCGCCGCGGGGATTCAACGGGGGCCCGCGCTGCGCGAGGCCATCCGCTCCGCGGGCTTCGATCCTGCCGATCTGCACCCCGAGAAGTTCGCGGAATTGCCGGCGCCACGCCCGGTCAATCTGGAACGGCTGCAGACGCTGAAAGACATCCTGGGCGGCTATGACCTGGCGAATCTGAGCGCCGACGATCAGTCGGCCCTGGTTCAGCGCCTGAAGGAGGCTGGATGGGAAAGGCCGGGCTCGATCATCAATCGGTCGGCCTAGGAGGCTGCGCGAGCCGGGGCGCGCTGCCAGGCGCGCCCGTTCGAGCGGGCGCCTGCCCGCTTGGCCCGGGCTCGGCCTCCAATGCCAAGCCCTTCTGCCCCGCTGGCGCGCAGGCGGCGCCGAAGAAGCGGTCGGCAGCGGCCGCTCGGGTCGCCCCGCCGCGCCGGCGCGGCCCGTAAGCTTCCCCCCCTCACGCAACCCAGGGGAAGACAAGCCCATGACGATGCATGCACGGAGCCGCGCCGCGGCCCTGGCCGCCAGCCTGATGCTGCTGCCGGCCGCGCAGGCCGAACCTGCAGACCTGAGCGCCCTGGCTGGCCGCTGGGCAGTGGATGTGAGCCGGCTGCCCATGCCCGCCGCCGTGCGCCCCCAGCGCGTCACGCTCAGCTTCACCCCGGCCCCGGGGGATCGGCTGGCCACCCGGGTGGAGGTGGTGGATGCCTCAGGCACGGTGCTGTTCGCCGAAAGCCTGGCCGCGCTGGACGGCGTGCCGGTGCCCGTGCAGGGCAATCTGGAGGCGGACACCGCCGCGGTCTCTCTGCCCGCGCCGGGCGTCCTCGTCATGCAGCTCTCGCGTGCCGGGGTGCCGGGTTCGACGCGCATCTACACCGTGGCGCCGGACCGGAAGTCCCTGCTGGAAACGGCCGCCAACTTCGGCGAGGACGGGCGGCCGGTGATGCGGCGGAATGTGTTTGTGCGGGTGGAGTAGGGGGCGGGCTGATGGAGGAACTGGCTTGGGCGGCTGATTTGTGGCGGTTGCAGTCAGCCATCGCCTTGGAGTGAATTCACGCGAATCGCCATCGAGCAAGGTTCTGGTTCTCGACCCGATAGCAGGCGTCGACCAAGATCGTGATGCCTGCAACGACGCTAGCGACCGAGTCGCTTCAACAACATCGAATCGGTCGCCTCTGGGGACATGGCCGCAGCAATCTATGCGGCCTCGGGCGCGGCAGACAGCGCCTCAGCCACCGCCGTCAGATGGACCCGCGTGGACAGAGCATTCATTGCGATGGCGTGAAGCAAGGGGCTGACTGTCGTGCAAGCATCGCTCAACACTGTGACCTTGCGGTACAGGTCGGCCTTGCGCGAGAGCGCTGTATGCGTCACGCAGTTCTGGGTCATCATGCCGCACAGCAGCAACTCGTTCACCTGCAAGCTCTGCAGCGTTTCGTGAAGCGTGGTCTGCTCAAAGCTGTCGGCAAAGCGCTTGATGACGACGGGCGCGTCGGGCGCAGCATCCAGGATGTCCGCGTGGATCTCGACGCCATGAGTGCCCGCGTTGAAGAACGGCGCCAGGCCCTGGCTGCGGTCGGCGACGTGCTGAACGTGGATCACGGGCAAACCCATCTGCCTGGCACGCAGGATGGCATGGAGGACGCTGGAAAGCGTCGCTTCGGCGTTGTGCAGGGGGAATGCGCCCCCAGGGAAATAGTCGTTCTGCAGGTCGATGACGATCAGGGCGGGCCGGTTCATGCTGTGCCTTTGTTGAGGGGTTTGAGCCTGAATTCTTTGAGCGCGCCGCCGATCTGCCCATTGGCCTGAACAATGGTTTTCGGCAAGATCGGGCCATTCGATGGCAGGACCCTGATGGCAAAGAAGAAACTCGCGGCAGGTACTGCGGCGCCCCCAGCGATCCGAGTCGCCGTGATCGCCTTCCGGGGTGTCAGTCCCTTTCATCTGGCCATTCCGGGCGTGGTGTTCGGTGAAGCCTTCGGGCCGTCACCGGCCTTCGAGGTCTTTGTTTGTGCCGCGGAGCCCCAGCCCTTGCGCACCAGCATGGGCTATGAGCTCTCGGGCCTGCGCGAGCTGGCGCAAGCGGCCTCGGCCGATGTCATCGTGGTACCCAGCTGGCGCGACGTGGAGGAGCGGCCGCCCGAGCCGCTGCTCAAGCTCTTGCGCCAGGTGCATGCGCGTGGCGCGGACGTGATTGGCCTGTGTCTGGGCGCGCATGTCCTGGCGGAGGCAGGCCTGCTGGCCGGCAAGCGCGCGACCACGCACTGGGAGTACGCCAAGCGCATGGCCGCGCGCTATCCGGAAGTCGAGCTACTACCCGACGTGCTCTATGTCGAGGAGCCCGGCCTCATGACCTCAGCGGGTACGGCGGCCGGCATCGATGCCTGCCTGCAGTTCGTCCGCCAGCGCCTGGGCAGCGCCAAGGCGACAGAGCTGGCCCGGCGTCTGGTCGTCGCGCCACATCGATCCGGCGGTCAGGCCCAGTTCATTCACCAGCCGCTGCCACTGACTCAGGGCAGCAGCCGGCTCTCCCAGTTGCTGGCCGATCTGCGCGCGAGCCTGCACGAGCCCCACACCCTCGACACCCTGGCCACCGCCGCCTGCATGAGCCGACGCCATTTCACCCGCCTGTTCCGGACCATCACGGGCACAACGGTGCATCAGTGGCTGCTGACCGAGCGGCTTCAGCGCGCGCAGAACCTGCTGGAGCGTACCGATCAGCCGATTGAGGCCGTGGCCGGCTTGGCCGGCTTCGGGTCCGCCGAGTCCTTGCGGCTGCACTTTCGGCGCACCTTCAAGACCTCACCGCAGCAGTGGCGACGGGCGTTTCAGGGGGATTTGGGTGCCGTTGCCGCGCCGACTGCCTTGGCGAGGTAGTCCACGAAGGCCCGGACCCGTGCCGAGAGGTGGCGGTTCTGGGGATAAAGCACATGGAAGGAGCGGGAGCGTCCACTGGCGGCCTGCATCACCTCGATCAGCTGCCCCGCCTTCACCGCCTCGCAGGCCACGAAGTGGTAGATCTGGAACAGGCCACCACCCGCGATGGCCCAGCCCACGCCTGCCAGCACATCTTCATGCACCCGCTGGCGGCTCTTGAAGCTGAAGTCGATGTCCTCGCCCGCCGCGTTGCGGAAGATCCAGGGCATGGGCCGGCCCGTGCTGGGCAGCACGAACTGGATGAGATCGTGCGCCGCGAGCTCCTCCAGCGTGCGCGGCTCGCCCCGGCGCCGGAAGTAGTCGGGCGCGCCGAACACGCCAACGGTGGCTTCCTCCAGCTTTCGCGCCACCAGGCGAGAGTCGCGCGGCTCGCCCAGGCGGATGGCGAGGTCATAGCCGTCCTCCACGAAGTCGATGTTTCGGTTGGAGACGTTGAGCTCGACCTCCACGCCCGGATAGGCCGCCATGAAGCCAGGCAGCAGAGGCACGAGCCGGTGGTGGCCGTAGAGCGTGCCCACACTGACGCGCACCAGGCCCTTGGGCTCGCTTTGCTGGCCGGTGATGGCCCGCTCTGCTTCGGCGATCTGCTCCAGTGCCTGCTGACACTCGGCGCGGTACAGCTCACCGTCACTGGTCAGGCGCACGCTGCGCGTGGTCCGGGTGAACAGACGCACGCCCAGGCGCGTTTCGAGTCGGTTGATCGAGCGGCTCACCGAGGCAGGGGTCACTCCCAGCAACTCGGCGGCAGCCGTGAAGCTGCCCAACTCGGCGGCCTTGCAGAACAGCTCGATGCTGCCGAGCTGCACAGGGTCGAACTGCCGCGACATTTATTCAGGCATGTAATCAAAGAAGTTCAATTGGACCAGTTTATGCGCATGGATCGGATCAATACAGTCTCAGCCCAAGAGCTGCTAAGCCCATCCCGCCAATCAACCTGTCCGCATACAAACTGCCATGAAGACTCTGTTCAAAGTCCTGCTGTCCACCGTCGCGCTGACCCTGTCCACCCTGGCCACGGCCGCACCCAAGGGCGAGGTGCTGGTGCTGCTGTCCAGCGAAACCGCCTTGCCCCTGCGCGATGCCAAGACCTTCCCCTCCGGCTACTACCTCAACGAGTTCGGCGTGCCGGCTGATGCCCTGCAGCGCGCGGGCTACCGTCTGACCGTGGTCACGCCGCGCGGCAACCGTCCGCAGGCCGACCAGCGCTCGGTCGACCCGCAGTACTTCCGCGGCGATGCACAGGAGATGAAGCGAATTGCCGGCGTGGTGGACCAGCTGACCCAGGCCCATCAGGTCCAGTCGCTGCCCGAGGTGATCAAGGCCGGCCTGGATCGCTATGCCGCGGTTTTCATTCCCGGTGGTCACGCGCCCATGATCGATCTGGCCAACAACCCGCTGGTCGGTCAGGTGCTGCGGCACTTCCAGGCGCAGGGCAAGCCCACCGCCGCGATCTGCCATGGCCCCATCACCCTACTGGCCGGCCAGGACGATCCCCAGGGCTACGAACGAGCGCTGGGTGACGCCAACACGGGCCAGGCCAAGAACTGGATCTACAGCGGCTATCGCATGACCATCTTTGCCGATGCCGAGGAAGCCGTGTTCGAAGCCTCGCTCAATGGCGACAAGCTGCGTTACTACCCGGCCCGCGCCATGGCCACGGCCGGTGGCGATATGCGCTTCGCCAAGGCCTGGGAGCCGCATGTGGTCGTGGATCGCGAGCTCATCACCGGCCAGAACCCCTTCTCGGACCAGGCGCTGGCTCAGACCCTGATCGCGGCCCTGGCCAAGCGCTGAATGGCGTAGCGCGTCCCTCTCTCTTGACGGGTCAAGCGCTCCCATCATGCAGAACTTCAGCTTCCACAACCCCACCGCCATCCATTTCGGAACCGGCGCGATCGCGCAGCTGAGCCAGCGCGTGCCCAGCATGGCGCGAGTGCTGCTGCTCTACGGTGGCAGCAGCGCCGAGCGCAACGGCACCCTGGCCGAGGTGCGTCAGGCGAGGCGCGCATCGATGCCGCCATCCCGCGCACCGAGGCCTTCTTCGAGAGCCTGGGCATCCCCACCCGGCTGTCGGCGTATGCGCTGGGGGCCGATGCGGTGGAGCCCGTCATCAAGCGACTCGAGGCCCATGGCCTGACCGCGCTGGGCGAGCGCCGCGATGTCAGGCTGGACATCAGCCGCCAGATCCTGCAGGCCGCGCTGTGAGCGTCGGCCATCCCACACCCCCCGAAAGGAAACCCCATGAGCTCCCGCATCCTGATGATCGTCACCTCCAACGCCCGCATGGGCGATACCGGCAAGCCCACGGGCTTGTGGGCCGAGGAGCTGGCGGTGCCCTACTACGCGCTGGTGGATGCCGGCGCCGAGGTGACGCTGGCCTCGCCGGCCGGCGGCCCCGCGCCCATTGATCCGGGCAGCCTGAAGCCCGTGGGTCAGAACGAACCCGTCGTCGAGCGCTTCCTGGCCGACGCAGCCCTGCAGGCCCGTATCGCGGCGACACCCAAGGCCGCAGATTTCGACGGTGCCAGCTTTGATGCCGTCTTCTTCCCGGGCGGCCACGGCACGATGTGGGACCTGCCGGTCGATGCGGGCGTGACCCGCGCGGTGGAGCGCGCCTTCGCGGCCAAGAAGCTGATCGCCTCCGTCTGCCATGGCGCGGCCGGTTTGGTGACGGCCCGGCGCCCGGATGGCCAGTCCATCGTGAAGGATCTGCGCGTCAATGCCTTCACCGACGCCGAGGAAGTGGCGGTGGGCCTTGAGAAAGTCGTGCCCTTCATGCTCGAGGCGCGTCTGCGCGAGTTGGGCGGCCGCTTCGAGGGGGCCGCGAACTGGCAGGCCTTTGCCATCCGTGATGGCCAGCTGATCACGGGACAGAACCCCCAGTCCTCGCACCTGGTGGTGCAAGAGCTCTTGGCGGCCCTGGGTCTCGGCGGCGCCGGCTTGGTCATCGTCGCGGCCACGGCCGTCGCGCCCGAGGGCCGCATCACTCCAGCCTGGCTGGGGCTCCGGTCCGATGAGCAGGCCGAGGCGCCTGCACCGATTGCATAGGCCATCCGGCGCGCCGGCGCGGTGCCCGGCATCCAGATCGGTCTTGCCGGTTGCAAAGCCAGTGCCTACAGCCCCCGGGGGATTGACGCCGCGTTGAGTGAGGCCTGCAGGCCCTCGGCCTTGCTCAGGTTCCGCCAAACAAGCCCGCCGTGCGCTCGGCTTCGGCCAATCCGGCCGCATCCAAGGGTGCCGCGTACAGGAACGGCCCCTTGGGGTCGCGCGGGTCGTGCGGGCTGCGCTCGCGCAGGGCCTGCAGAGTCCGGCGCTGCTCGGGGCTCAGGCTCTGGCCCACCTGGGCGAAGGCCTGGGCGTAGCGGTAGGCCAGTTCGCCGTCCAGTTCGCCATAGCGGCGCGAAAGGGCTTGCACCCGCGCGGGGTCGGGGCGTTCGCAGGCCAGGAAGCGGCGCAGCTCGGTGGCGATCTGGCGGCGCAGGGCGGCGATTTCCTGCAGCGCGGGGCGCTGCTGCTCGGGCAGGGCCTCGATGAGGGCGCGCTGCGCGGGGGTGAGCAAGGTCAGGAAGTCGGCGCCGCTGTCACCAGTCAGGGCGGTGCTGATGGCGAAGTCCTGTTTGCCCAGGGCCGGTGCGGTCTTCAAGCCGAAGCCGCCGAAGTACATGGCGTGGCGCTCGGGGCAGAAGTAGGTGTCGGCGTCCAGGCTGCCGCCTTGCCAGGCAAAGAGCTCGCTGGCGTGGGTCATCAGGGCCACGTCCAGATCGTGCGGCAGGCTGCGGCGCTCGGGGGGCTCGGGCAGATCGCGCACCTCGGGCCAGCTGCGCGAATCGCCGAACTTCAGGCGCGCGAACTGCTCGCGCTGCGCGGGGCTGAAGGACCGGATGACGCGGGCCATGGCCTCGGCGCGGGCCCAGGCAATGCGGCCGTCCAGCTCGTACAGCGCGGCGGAGTGCTGGAGCACGGCGCTGCGGCTGAGCGGCGCCTTGGCCGCCGGGCCGCTGCGTTCCAGGCTTTGGCGGAAGGCCTTGATGAGCGGCAGGCGCAGCAAGGCGAAGCGGCGCACATCGGCCTGCTGGGCGCGTGCGGCCTCGATGAGTTCGGCCCGCTGGGCGGGGCTCAGGATGGCCAGGGTGGCGAAGGCGATGCGGGTGAGGAAGGCGGGGCTGTGGCCGCCCTGCACGGCATCGACATCGCGCAGGTACTGGAAGCCGAAGTAGTCGGACACCTTGCCGGGCGGCAGGAAGGTGTCGGCGGCGAAGTCGCCTGTCAGGAAGGCCAGGCCGCTGAATGCGATGGTGTGGAGCTGGGCGCGGTCGGACATCGCCTGCTGCAGCGAGTAGCGCTGGCCCCCTTCGCGCGCGGGGCGGGGGCGCTCGCCCTGGCGCTCGGGTCGCTCCGGGCGATCCTGCGGGCGCGGACGTTCACCCTGGCCGGGCGGGGGCGGGGGCTCGGTGGCGGGGGCTGGGGCGGCCGCACCCAGGGTGGCAGCCAGGGTCAGGAGCAGGGCGGTGGGGCGCATGGGATCTCGCGGGTGGGGCGCTCAGAAGCGGAAGGTGGCGGGGGCGGCCCCCCCCGCGAGCCAGCGCTGCTGCGGCTGGTAGTGCACCACCAGCAGGCGTGCCAGTTCGCTTGGCAGCTTGAGCTGGAGGGTGCCGACCGGGGCCGGGCTCAGCCACTCGGCCTGCACCTCCAGGGACTCGGTGTGGGCGTGCTCCTGCGGGGCCACCACGGCCTGCATGGTGCGCTGCTGCGCCAAGGCTTGCACCTGGGTGGCAGCGGGCCATTGCCATTGGGTGGCGGGTTGCCAGGGCTTGGCTTGGTCGGCCTTGCTGCTGAGCAGCACGCCTTGCTCCACGCGGGCCTGGGCGCGGCGCCAGAGGGTCTGGAACTCCGCGGGCGGCAGCGCGGAGAGTTGCAGCGTGAACTCCGCAGCATTCTGCTGCGGGGCCAGCGCGCGGTGCAGCAGGGCCAGGGCGTCCAGATGAAAGCGCAGGCTCAGGTGCTGGGGTTGGCGCAGCACCAGGGTGAGGCGGTCGGCCTCCAACTCATGGGCCGGGGCGGACGCGGCCAGGCAGACGCTGAAGGCCAGGGTGAGGATGGTTTTGAGGAGGCGCATGGCGAGTCTTCCCTGGCGTTCAGCGGCAGTAGCTGATGGGCGGCTGGGTGCTGGCCCCGGCGCCGGTCGTGAACTGGAAGTTCCAGCAGGCGGACTTGCCCTTGTTGGTGTTCTGCGCCAGCAGCGCGTCCAGCGCGGCGCCGGTGACGCGCTGGTAGCGGATGCGGTAGGTGCCGGGGGCGTTGGCGTAGCTGTCGCTGCCGGTCTCGGTGGTGGTGAAGCTGCGCGCGCTGCTGAACTGCAGGACCTGGTAGCCATCGCCGGCGTCGGTGCTGAGCGTCATGTTGGACACGGCAAAGGGCGTGACGGGGGGCTGGCGCATCGGGCTGAACTTGGCGCTCTGGCCGGCCAGGTCCGGGCTGGGCGTGCCGCGGAAGCAGGAGAGCACATAGGGCGAGGCCTCGGTCACATGGTAGGCATAGCCGGCCGGGCCGTTGGCCACCGCGCTGGTGTTGCCGCCGCAAATCCCATCGCGCGGGGCGGGCGTGCCGTCGGCGTTGTTGTAGCCGTAGATGGCGAAGCCATCCAGGGCCCAGCCCAGGGGGTGGGTGTCCCAGTAGCTGGCGGGCTTGGTGGCCATCAGGCAGACGGGGGCGGCGTGGTAGTGGTAGTCGTCGGCGCGGCCGGCGTGGCCATTGCAGACATCCAATTCGCCCAGCACCTTGGTGTCGCCGTTCTGGCAGCCGCCCTGCTTGCAGGGGTTGAAGATGGGCACGCCGTTGATGGCCATGCCGATGGGGCCGTCCACCGCCGAGGTGGTGCTGGCCGCGAGGGCGGGGTTGAGCGGGATGCGCCAGGCCTTGCTGCCGTAGAAGTTCTGGGCAATGGGCACCTGCAGGTTGGTGGCGGTGATGCCGTCCATCATCGTGTGGGTGGTGAGCCCGTCGGAGCCGATGTAGGCGTAGCTGCTGTCACACCCCACCGTGGGCCGCCCGGTGGTGGAGACGGCCACCGAGTTGCGCACCAGCATGCACGGCGCCGAGCTGCCGCTGGATGTGGTGGTGCGCGAGTAGCTGAGGTTCAGCACGGCCTTGCCGAGCGTGAGCGGGGCGAGGGCGGCTTCCAGCACGGCGCCGGTGACCGGGCTGCTGGCCGGCGCCGGGGTGCCGGACAGCGCATAGAGCGTGAAGGTGTAGGTCTTGGCGCCCGGGCCCTGGGAGCAGGGCGGCTGGTAGGCGGCCATGGGGCCGTCGCTGCCCACGCCCAGGGTGCCGGCACCGAAGGCGTCGCGCAGCAACGCGCTGCGGCTGGCGCTGAGGTGGTAGAGCACCCAGTTGTACTTGACGCTGCCGTCGCCCGGCAGGGTGCTCATCAGGAGCGCGAACTCCTTGGTGCCGGCCGGCGCGTTGGCCCAGGCCAGCGGCGGGCTGGAGCCGGGGCCGTCGCAGCTGTAGTCGGCCGGCATGGCGCTGCCTTCTGCACCCAGGGTGCTGGTGAGGCTGAAGCTGCTGACGGGCGTGGGGGCCACGGGCGTCACGCCGACGGGGGCGGACGCCGGGCTGCTGCCCACGGCATTGCGCGCCACCACGCTGCACTGGTAGGCGCTGCCGTTGCTCAGGCCGCTGACGCTGAGCGGGGAGGCACTGCCGCTGGCGCTGCCCGCCGCACCGGTGCTGGAGCTGCAGCTGGCGCTGTAGCCGGTGACGGCGGAGCCGCCATCGCTGGCCGGGGCGCTGAAGCTGAGTTGCACGCTGCCATTGCCGGCGGTGGCGCTGAGGTTCTGCGGTGCGCTGGGGGCCGTGGGGGCCGGTGGCGGGGGCGGTGGGGCGCTGCAGGCCGCCGGCAGGGCGGCTTGTAGCTCCAGGCGGATGGTGGGGCTGGTGACCAGGGTGCGCAGGGTGACGTCGTAGCAGGCGTCGGCCCCGTTGCCGCTGACCACCAGGCCGGGCAGGGTCAGCAGGCCGCTGGCGCCGTCATAGCGGCCGGCGCCCAGCGCGGCGCAGGACATGGGGGTGGCACTCGCCAGCTCGATCTGGATCGGTGCGGTGTTGATGGTGCGCAGCGTGACGTCGTAGCAGCTCGAATCGGCGCCGCTGCTGACCGTCAGCGAGGGCAGGCTCAGCAGGCCGGTGGGGCCTGCGTAGTTGGCCAGGCCGCCGGCGGAGACGGGCAGGGCCAGGGCCTTGGCGCTGGGGCTCAGGCTGGCGGCGGCGCTGGTCGCCGAGTCGGGCGCGCTGAGGCGCACGCCGTCCAGCGTCGGGCCGTCCGAGCCGCCCCCGCAGGCACTCAGGGTCAGGCCGAGTAGCAGCCCGACGAGGTGCAGCGGGCGTGGCAGGGTAGGGCAGGGCATGGTTCGGCTCGGCAACGTAGGCCCCGGGGAGGGCGATGGATCGATGCTCGGAAAGCCCCGGCAAGCCCGCATGACAAGCTGGTCATCCACTGCCCGTGGGCCTGGGTTGGCCTAAGTCAAAGCCAGGGAGCCGGGCTGCGCCGAGCATGGCCGGATGAAACCCGAAACCCCTGCCCAGACGCTCGACCGCAAGCTGCATGTGCTGGCGGCGCCCTTCACCGCATCGCTCTCCACGGTTTCCCTGGCGCTGGCCTGGGCGGACTGGGCCTGGCATCTGGCTGCCTCGCCGGGCCGGCAGATCGAGCTGGCCAGGCGCGCAGGCGAGCTGGGGCTGCAGAGCCTGAATTGCGCCCTGGGTCAGGGCAGCTGCGAGCTGCCCGCGGGCGAGACCGATGACGACCCGCGCTTTCGCGCCGCCGAATGGGCGCAGTGGCCCTTCAACGTGCTTCGCCAGGGCTTTCGGCAGCAGGAGCAGTTCTGGCACGAGGCCGCCAACCAGCCGGGCATGAGCCCGCATCATGTGCAGATGACGCGCTTCTTCGCGCGGCAATGGCTGGGCCTGCTGACGCCGGCCAACGGGCTGTTCACCAACCCGGTGGTGCTGAAGGACGCCCTCGAGTCCGGCGGCGCGCACCTGCTGCAGGGGGCGCAGCACTGGCTGAACGACCTGGGCGGCCGCGCTGCAGAACCGGAGCAGGACGCCTTCCAGCTGGGCCGCGACGTGGCGGTGACGCCGGGCCAGGTGGTGATGCGCAACCACTTGGTGGAGCTGCTGCGCTACGACCCGCAGACGCCGCAGGTGCACCCGGAGCCGGTGCTGATCGTGCCGTCCTGGATCATGAAGTACTACATCCTGGATCTCTCGCCGCACAACTCCCTGGTGCGCTGGCTGGTGGCGCAGGGGCACACGGTCTACATGCTGAGCTGGCGCAACCCGGACGCCGAAGACGCCGAGCTCAGCATGGACGACTACCTGGAGCAGGGCGTGTTCGAACCGCTGCACTGGCTGGCCCGGCACCACCGCGCCCCGGTGCACCTGGCCGGCTACTGCCTGGGCGGCACGCTGGCCGCCATTGCCGCCGCCGCGGCGGCGCGCGGCCTGGGCGGGACCCTGGCGCGGCTGGCCTCGCTGACCCTGTTCGCGGCGCAGACGGATTTCTCCGAGCCCGGCGAGCTGGGCCTCTTCATCGACGAGAGCCAGGTCGGCTTTCTGGACGCCATCACGCGCGAGCAGGGCTATCTGAGCGGCAGCCAGATGGCCGGCTCGTTCCAGTTCCTGCACTCGCGCGAGCTGGTATGGACGCGCCGCATGCGCGAGTACCTGATGGGCGAGCGCGAGCAGGGCTCGGACCTGATGGCCTGGAACGCCGACACCACGCGCCTGCCCGCGCGCATGCACCACCAGTACCTGACCGCCCTGTACCTGCGCAACGCGCTGGCCATCGGGCGCTACCGCGTGCAGGGCCAGCCGGTGTCCTTGAGCGACCTGCACCTGCCGCTGTTCCTGGTGGGCACCGAGCGCGACCACATCTCGCCCTGGCACTCGGTCTACAAGCTGCATCACCTGTGCGAGGCCGAGACCACCTTCGTGCTGGCGGCCGGCGGGCACAACGCCGGCATCGTTAGCGAGCCCGGGCACCCGCACCGGCACTACCGCATCGCCCAGCGCGCGCAGGGGGCGCCCTGGATTGCCGCCGAAGCCTGGCCGGCCCAGGCCGAGCTGCGCGACGGCAGCTGGTGGCCTGCCTGGGCGCAGTGGCTGCAGGCGCGCTCGGGCAAGCCGCAGCGGGCGCGGCCGCTGCCGGCTAGCGGGCTGGGTGCGGCGCCCGGGGAGTACGTGCTGAAGCGCTACGCCGACTGAGGCCCAGGCGCCTCAGGACTCCTGCAGCACAAAGCGCGGCCGCTTGCCGCTGGGCGCGGCAGGGGCGTGCTGCGGGTGTTTGTGCAGGTCCAGCGCCACGCCGCCGGCGCCTTGCCGGGCCAGGAACTGCCGCAGCGCGGTGGCGGCGCGTTCGGCGTGGGGGCTGGCGTAGACGTCCAGGCGCAGCTGGCGCGGGTCGCGCTGGCGCAGCTGGAAGTCGAACACGCCGCCTTCTTCCTCCAGCACGGTGTCGACCGCCAAGGGGGCGATGTGCAGCGCGCGGCCCTGGTCGTCCTGCAGCGTCAGCAGCGCGGCGCTGCGGCCCTGGACCTCCAGCAGCGGCAACGGGCTGCCGCAGGCGCACGCAGCGGCCGGCCGCAGGCGCACGCGGTCCATCAGGCGGTAGCGGATCAGTGGCTGCACGGTGTTGATGAGATTGGTGAGCAGGGCGTGGTGGCCCCACTCGCCTTCGGGCACGGGGCGGTCCTGGGCGTCCACCGGCTCCAGCACCACCCAATCAGCGTTCAGGTGCAGCTGGCCGTGCGGGCAGGCATGCGCCAGCGTGAAGCATTCGCTGGCGCCATAGGCGTCATGCACAGGCGCGCCGAAATGCGCATGCAGCGCAGCGCGGCAGGCCGGGCTGAGGGTCTCGCCGCCGGTCCAGACCGCCAGCAGGGGCAGGGCGGCGCGCGGCAGGGCTTCGGCCAGCAGGCGCGCCATGCTGGGGTAGGCGGCCAGCACGGTGGGCTGGAAATCCTGCAGGGCTTGCAGCAGCTCGGCGCGCGGCCGCAGGAAGTCAAAGGCGCGGGTGCGTTCGCGCAGCCAGGGGTTGAGCGCGCGCAGGCGCTCAAAGCTCTGTACCGCGGCAAAGCGGCCCTGGGTGGCCGCCACCAGGGCCACGCGCGGTCCGCCGCGCCACCACACGCTGGGCGGCAGCCAGCGCGCCGGACCGCGCGCGGCCTCCAGGGCGTCATAGACCGCCAGGGCGGCGGCGTCCTGCACGAAGCACGTCGGGTGGCCGCTGCTGCCCGAGCTTTCCCACAGCAGGTAGCGGCCCAAGAGCGGCGCAGCACTGGGCTGCGAGCGGTAGGCCTGCACGCATTCGGTGGTCAGCTGCGGGTCGGCGCAGCCGTCTTCGAAGCAGGCCTGAAGCTCCGCCTTGTCCACCGGCGCGATGTGCTGCAGCGCCTGCTCGCCCTGCAGCGCCAGGCCGGCCAGGCGGCGGCGGTAGAAGGGCGCGCGCGGTGCCACCTCGCGCAGCAGGCGCAGCAAGCGGGCGCGGCGCCGCTGCTGCCACAGCAGCGCGGGGCCGCGCTGGGTGGTCACGGCGTCTGTCAGCGCCCAGGCGCTGGTGAACGGGTCGAATGGGGTGGGGCTCATGGTCCCCCGGGCTGCTTTATCACCCCCTTAGCGTGCCCACGCCGGGCCGGGGGGTGTTGAGCGCGATCAAACTAGGCCGGCGCCACCGGCAAGCGCACGCGCAGCGCCACCTGGTCGGCGGGGCTGTCCAGCAGCAGCAGCTCACCGCCGTGGGCCCGCGCAATCTCGCGCGCCAGGCTCAGGCCCAGGCCGGTGCCGTCCACCTGGCGGCCGTGGGCGGCGTCGGCACGGTAGAAGCGCTCGAAGAAGTGCGCGCGCTGGGCGGTGCTCAGGGGGGCACAAGCGTTGCGGAAGGCGACTTCCACGGCGCCGGGCAGGGCGCGGGCATGGATCTCCAACGCACCGTCGGGCTGGCCGTGGCGCAGCGCGTTGCTGAGCAGGTTGTTGAAAAGCTGTCGCAGCAGCAGGGCGTCGCCGCTCACCCGCAGGCTGGGTGGCAGGTCCACCTGCAGGGCGCGGTCTTCGGCCAGCATGTGCGCGTCGGCCACCAGGTCATTGAGCAGGGCGCGGAGGTCGAGGTCCTCGCGGTGCAGGTCCAGGCGCCCGGCATCGGCGCGCGAGAGCAGCAGCAGCTTGCGGGCGATGCCGGAGAGGCGGTTCACCTCCTCCAGGATGGCGCCCAGCTCGGCCTGCACGGCGCGGCCCTCCGTCTCGCCGATGGCGCGCTCCAGCCGGCCCTGCAGGATGGTGAGTGGCGTGCGCAGTTCGTGCGCGGCATCGGCCGAGAAGCGCGAGGCCTGGTGAAAGCTGGCCTCCAGGCGCGCGAGCATGTGGTTGTAGACCTCGATGACCTCCCGGAGTTCGGGCGGCTCACCTTGCACCTCGAGGCGTCGGCTCAACTCCTGCGGCGTGAGACGGCGCATCGCTTCGCGCAGCCGCTGCAGGGGCCGCATCATCAGCTGTGCCAACAGCCAGGCACTGCCGACGGCCAGCAGCAGGGCCAGCGGCGCCATGACCTGCAGGGTGCGTTGCGCCAGGGCGTGCAGCTCGGTGTCCAGCGCCTGGGTCTGCGCCGCCAGCAGCGCGGTGCCGCCGCGCGCCTGCACCCGCACAGCGCGCCAATTCCCCCCAGGGAGCGCCACCGGCGTGCGTTCGCATCGGCCGCGTGGGTCGGCGCGCCCCGGTTGCGGGGCGTCGCGGCCCGCGGGGGCCTGCCAGTCCGGCTCAAAGCCCGGGCCGAACCAGGCGCGCAGGGCCGCCCGTTCGCGCGCCAGGGCCTGCTGCGCATCGGCCGGCAGCCACTGCATGCGCAGTTGCTGCCGGCCATCCAGGCGCAGCTTGCGCACCATGTCCTCGGCCAGCCGCTCGTCTGAATCCTCACCGCGGCGCGGGTTGCCCAGCCGACGGGCTTCCATGCACAGGCGCTCGTCGAGCTGTTCCAGCTCCAGCTGGCGCAACTCGCGGCCGCCGACCCCAAACAGCGTGGCGGCCGTAAGGAGCACCACGGCTCCAGCCTGCAGGAACAGGCGCAGTTGCAGGCGCATCAAGCGGGCTTGCGGAAGCGGTAGCCCACCCCGCGAACCGATTCGATGAAGGGCTGGGCGGCATCGTCCGTATGCACGTCGGCCAGCCGCGCACGGATGCGCTTGATGCAGACGTCCACCACATTGGTGGCGGGGTCGAAGTCGTACCCCCACACATGTTCCAGCAGCTGCGCGCGGCTGAATACCTCGCCGGGCGAGCGCATCAGGTACTCGAGCAGACTGAATTCGCGCCCGGTCAACTCGACCGCGCGGCCCTGGAGCTCGACGCTGCGGGCGATGCGGTCGAGCCGCAGCGCGCCGACCTGCAGTTCAGACTGCCGCTCGCCCTTGGCGCGGCGCAGGACGGTGTGCAAGCGAGCGGCCAGCTCTTCCACGAAGAAGGGCTTGGCCATGTAGTCATCGGCCCCCAGCGCCAGCCCGCCCAGGCGGTCGCCCAACTCGTTGCGCGCAGTGAGCAGGATCACCGGGGTGTTGATGCCGCGCTGGCGCAGGTCCGCCAAGATGTCCAGGCCGTCCCGGCCGGGGAGCATCAAGTCGAGCACGATGGCATCCCACCCCGCCTGGAGCGCGTGGGCATGGCCGTCGCGGCCGTCCGCCACGGCCTGGACGGTGAAGCCACGCGCTTCCAGGCCGGTGCGGACGAAGTCGGCAATGGCGGCCTCGTCTTCAATCAGCAGCACCCTCATGCCGCGGATTGGGCCATGCGCGGGCTGGGCCTGCATGACGTACCTGTCATCAAGGATGGATGACCACCAGCATGCCCACCGCCAGCTCGGTGCCGGTGTTGCGAATGGCGTGCGGCTGATCGGTGGCATAGCGGGCGGTTTCGCCCAGCTGCAGGCTCTGACTGTCGGTGCCGGCTTCCACCAGCAGGCTGCCGCTGAGCACGCTGAGGTGCTCGCGCGAGCCGGGCTCGTGCGCCTGGGAGGCCAGCACACCACCGGGTTGCACGATCAGCTCGTACCACTCGAACTGCCCGGCCAGGTCGATCGGGCCCAGGATGCGCAGGCGCGCCAGGCCGTCCGGGCTGGCCAGCGAGGGCGTGGCGTGGGCGGCCACCTTTTCGATGCCGGCGCAGACCGGGCGGGCTCCCTCCAGCAGCTCCGACAGCTCCACCCCCAGCGCATGCGCCAGCCGCCACACCACGGCCACCGTGGGGTTGGCCTGGTTGCGCTCGATTTGCGAGAGCATGGATTTGGACACTCCCGCGCGCCGACTCAGTTCATCCAGCGTGAGCTGGCGCTTGGCGCGCAGGCTGGCCAGGGCTTCCCCGACCTGGGGTGGTTGGGCAAGATCGGAGTCGCTCATCAGATTTCCCTTGCTTGACTGAACGGGCGTTCGATATAGTGAACGCCGTTCCATAAAGCGCATTTTGCGCCAGGAGACTGAACATGGCCAGCAGTGCCGACTTCTACGCCCACATCCGCCAGGAGCTGGCCGGCATCGAATCCGCTGGCCTGTTCAAGCGCGAACGCATCATTGCCACGCCGCAAGGCGCCGTGGTGCGCACCACCGATGGGCGCGAACTCATCAATCTGTGCGCCAACAACTACCTGGGGCTGTCCAGCCACCCGAACGCCATCGCCGCGGCGCACAAGACCCTGGATACCCACGGTTTCGGCCTGTCTTCGGTGCGCTTCATCTGCGGCACGCAGGACATCCACAAGGAACTGGAGCGCCGCATCGCCGCCTTCGTGGGCTGCGAGGACGCGATCCTCTACGCCGCCGCCTTCGACGCCAACGGCGGCCTGTTCGAACCCCTGCTCACCGAGCAGGACGCGATCATTTCCGACGCCCTGAACCACGCCTCCATCATTGATGGCATCCGCCTGTGCAAGGCGGCGCGCTACCGCTATGCCAACAACGATCTGGCGGATCTGGAGAAGCAGCTGCAGGAAGCCCGCGCCAAGGGCGCCCGCCATGTGCTGGTGTTCACCGACGGCGTCTTCAGCATGGACGGCACGATTGCCCAGCTGAAGGAAATCCGCGCCCTGTGCGACCAGTACGGTGCGCTGCTCGGCATCGACGAATGCCACGCCAGCGGCTTCCTGGGCAAGACCGGCCGCGGCACGCCCGAGCATTGCGGCGTGTTCGGCCAGATCGACATCATCACCGGCACCTTCGGCAAGGCCCTGGGCGGCGCCAGCGGCGGCTTCACGGCGGCGAAGAAGGAAGTGGTGGAGCTGCTGCGCCAGCGCTCGCGCCCCTATCTGTTCAGCAACACGCTCGCACCGGCCATCGTGGGGGCCTCGCTGGCGGTGCTGGACCTGATCGAGGGCAGCACGGCGCTGCGCGACAAGCTGGAGGACAACACCCGCTTCTGGCGCGCCGGCTTGCAGGCCGCTGGGTTCGACATCAAGCCCGGCACCCACCCCATCGTGCCGGTGATGGTCTACGACGCCGTCAAGGCGCAGCAGCTCTCGGCCCGCCTGCTGGAGCTCGGCGTCTACGCCGTGGGCTTCTTCTTCCCGGTGGTGCCCAAAGAGCAGGCCCGCATCCGCACCCAGATGAGCGCGGCACTCGACCGCCACCACTTGGAAAAGGCGTTGGCTGCCTTCACCCAGGCTGGCCGCGAACTGGGTCTGATCAAGGGCTGAGCCATGACGACCAAGATCCTGCTCATCGGCGCGAATGGCCAGATCGGTACCGAGCTGGCCGCTGCCCTGGCTGAGCGCCACGGCAACGAGAGCGTCATCACCAGCGACATCTCGCCCCAGGGCCGCCTGCCGCAGTTGCGCCACGAGATGCTGGACTGCACCGACGGCGCGGCGGTCACCGCCATCGTCGAGCGCCACCACATCACCCAGGTCTATCTGCTGGCGGCGGCCTTGTCGGCCACCGGCGAAAAGCATCCGCAATGGGCCTGGGACCTGAACATGAAGGGCCTGTTGAATGTGCTGGAGCTGGCGCGCACGCACAAGCTGGAACGTGTGTTCTGGCCCAGCAGCATTGCCGCCTTTGGCCCCAGCACGCCGCAGGACCACACGCCGCAATCCACAGTGATGGACCCGACCACGGTGTACGGCATCAGCAAGCAGGCCGGCGAGCGCTGGTGTGCCTGGTACCACCGCATGCATGGCGTGGATGTGCGCAGCCTGCGCTACCCGGGCCTGATCAGCTGGAAGACCCCGCCCGGCGGCGGCACCACCGACTACGCGGTGGACATCTTTCACCAGGCGCTCAAGACCGGGCAGTACACCTGCTTCCTGAAGGCCGACCAGCGCCTGCCCATGATGTACATGCCCGATGCCATCCGCGCCACCTTGGAGCTGATGGAGGCCCCGGCCGCAGCCATCCAGGAGCGGGGCAGCTACAACCTGGCGGGCTGCAGCTTCACGCCCGACGAGATCGCTGCCGAGATCCGCAGGCACATCCCGGCCTTTGAGATGGTCTGCGAGCCCGACTTCCGCCAGCAGATCGCCGCCAGCTGGCCGCGCTCCATTGACGATTCGGTGGCGCGTGCCCACTGGGGCTGGCAGGCCGAGTTCGGCCTGAGCGAGATGGTGGCCGACATGCTGGCCCACCTGCGCGGGCGGGTTTGAGGCGCAGCAGGTAGGCTTCGGCCATGCGCCGTCTCCTGCCTGCCCTCGTATTGCCCCTCATCGCCAGCCCGGTGCTGGCGCAAGAAGTTGAGCTCTTCTCCGGAGCCAAGCTGTCCTTGATCGGCCTGCGGGTCGGCAACTCGCCCGTTTACCTGGGCCAGAAGGACCGAGGCTACGACCTGCGCCCCGTGGTCGCGCTGCGGTGGGGCCGCGTGCGCATCAGCAACTCCGGCGGCAGTTCGCTCCTGAGTGAGCGGGGTACGGGCGGGGCGAGCACCGATCTCCTGGACGACGAGGACTGGCGCCTGACGATCGGCCTGCGGTTCGATCGCGGCCGCAATGTCAGCGGCATCGAGCGCCTGCGCGAACTGCCCGACGTGCGCGCCACGATTCGCGGGCGGGTGGGTCTGACCTGGCACCAGACCGACACGCGCGACTGGACCCTGGCCGTCAACCCCGACCTCCTGGGTCGCGGCGGGGGTCTGCTGCTGCAGTTCAGCATGAGCCAGCGCCTGCCCGAATGGGGCGAGGCCTTGCCGCTGGGCGGGCAGTGGACGGCGCTGGTGAGTCTGGCCGCGGCCGATCGGCGCTACCAGCGCAGTTACTTCGGCGTCCCATCCGGTTTGACGACGTTCCAGCCTTACGAACCCGGCGCGGGCCTGCGCAGCCTGACGGTCGGCCTGACCTGGCAGCGCGAGTTCGGCCGCCACTGGGTCGGCTTCGGCGGCGGCAGCCTCAGCCATTTGCTGGGGCCGGCCGC
>JBDHSJ010000044.1:0-23689 GCA_039808065.1 Burkholderiaceae bacterium
AAGGCGCGCATCACCTCGACGTGAGAGAGGTAGCAGCCCAACTCGCCGGGCACCGGTTGCTTGCCATGCTTGCGGTGGTAAGCCGGCACATCCAGCAGCGCCTGCTGCTCGGGCGTGAAGGCCCGTGCGTCCACGGCGCGCTGGCGCGTCCAGGCCAGGCCCAGGCGGTCCAGCTGGGCGGAGATGCTGGCGAGGCGATCCGGCGAACGATCCAGATTGATCACCCAAGTGTGCGTACGGGTCTTGGCGGGTTCAGTCATACCAAGGGGCGGCCGGTGACGCGTTGCAGGATGGCCAGCGGACTGGCCTGCGGGTTCACCTGACGGGCGGCCGGCAGGTGCAGGGTCTGTTCCAGCATGTACTGGCCGGCCATCACTGCGTGCGAGGTCTGGTCGGAGTAGCAGACCCAAGTCGAACCGGCCGGGAAGGGCATGGTCTGCTGCGGGCAGTTCGCCTGATAGTCGGCGTCGCCCTTCATGCCGTCGTGCAGTTGCAGCATCAGGTGGTCGTACTCGCTTCGGTAGCTCTTGGTGACCTTGAGCCATTGCAGCGCCTTGGCTTGCCAGGGACGGTAGGGTTTGGCACGCGGTACGAAGTGGCGGGCAATCGCCTCGAAGCCTTCACCCACGCGCCAGACACGCGGCTGCCCGTGCGGATTCGCATTGGTGAAGACGCGCAGGATGCGCTCGCCGTAGCTCGGGCGCGAAGGGAAGGCGTCGACATGCAGGCGGCGGTCGTCGGCGCGCCAGGACTGCGCGCGCGACTCCACCTGGCTGGGCCGGTAGCTGGTGGGCGCCAGACGCAGATGCGGCTTGTACTGCGGGGCCAGCGCGTCGATCAGCGCGCAGGCCTGGGTGCGAAAGCGCTTCAGCAGGGCGGCGAGCTCGGCCTGGTCGGCTTCGCTGCCCATGGCGCCGGCGAGTTTGCCGTCGGCGCGCAGACTGATGTTGCGCGACTTGGGATTGCGAACCGCCGGGTCCAGGAAGCGCCGCTCGTTGTTGCTCAGCTCGAACGGCAGGTCCGGGAAGTACAGCACCTTGCCGTCCTCCAGGGCGGCGATGAGTTCAGCAGCCGTGGCGGAGTCCGGCCCTCGGCCCCAGTCTCCGCCGCGCAGGGTCAGGATGCGTTCAGGCATGGGAAAGCAGGCTCGTGGCCAGGCGGGCTTGGCGGAGCCAGTGGCGCAGGCGCAGTGCGCGCCACCACCAGCCACGCGCGACGTAAAAGCGGAGCAGTTCGGGCGCCGGCGCGGGCGCGTTCTGCTCGAACTGCGCCAGATAGCGCACCAGGCGCCCGCGATCTTGCTGGCGAGCGGCGTAATGGCTGGCGATGACGAAGGTCTTGGCGACGAAGTGCGCGGCTGCCAAGCGGGCTTCGTGGCTCAGCGGCGGCTGCTGCTGGTCAACCAGTCGGGCCAAGCCGTCGAGTGCGTTCTGCATGTCATCGGTCTTGGCCAGGCTGTTGCTGGCCAGAATGCTGCCCGGCCGCTTGCGGTAGCCGATCCAGACTTCCGGTACGTAGTAGGCGCAGCGGGCGCGCAGCAGCAGGGCTGGCAGCACGGCGATGTCCTCGAAGCAATGGCCCACTGGGAAGCGCAGGCCATCCCAGAGTTCACGGCGTGCCACTTTGGTCCAGAGGTGCAGATGGGCCTGCAAGAACATGCCGGCCAGGATCAGCGAGGCATCGCGGCAGGGCTGGCGTGCCGGCATGGTGTGGGTGCGCTTGTGGTGTTCGCCGCGCAGGCGGTGGCGCAGTCGCGGCTTGGCGCGCACATCGCGGAAGTCGCACAGCACCAGGTCCACTTCGGGCTGCCGCAGGGCTTGGCGCAAGCTGGCCACGGCGCCGGGCTCCAGGAAATCGTCGGCGTCGATGAACCAGATCCATTCGCCACGGGCGGCGTCGAGCAGGCGGTTGCGCGCCAGGCTGACGCCGCCGTTCTGCTCGCCGAGTAGCAGACGCAGTCGGCCCGGGTGCTCCTGGTCAAGTTGGCGCAGCAGCGCGGGCGAGCCATCGGTCGATGCGTCGTCATAGAGCAGCACCTCAGCGCCGTCATCCAGCTGCGCGAGCAGGGATTCGACGCAGGCGCGCAGGTAGGGCGCGACGTTGTAGACCGGCAGCAGCACGCTGAGCCAGGGGCGCGCGGGCATCACTCTTTCCAGTGCTCCGCAATCCATGGGGCCGGCTGGGCATGGCGCCAGTTGCCGTTGCTGCGGCCTTCCAGGGCATCGGGCGGGTTCATCACGCCGTGGAAGATCAGGATGCGTGCGCCGGCCGGAATGTGCGGTGGGCGGAAGTAATTGAGCGGGAAGTTCGGGATGCAGTGGTACTTGTAGCTCGCGCACCAGCGCTTGTCCCAGTACTTCAGCTTGCCCTGAGCATGCAGGTAGTGGCTGAGGAACTCCTGCTCGTTGCGGTGTTTGCGCCGCACCTCGGACTGGTGCGCCACAAAGTAGTCCAGCATGTCGGCGTGTGCACCGAGCGTGAATCGGTAGACCGAGGAATTGCCGGTCACGCGCCAGGGGCGCTTCCAGTCCTTGATGATGAGGAACTCGCCGGGCTGCTCGAAGAAGGGCGTGATGTCGTCCACGATCACCACATCGAGATCGAGGAACAGCGCCTGGCCTTGCAGGCCATACAGGTCCTTGCGGTAGCTGTTGAGCTTGCGCCAGCCGCCATCGCGCTTGCTGGCCTGCTGCTCCAGCTCAGGCAGCGGGAAGCATTCCACCTCGGGGCGAACGTCCCGGCTGTCGTCGGTCAGACAGACGAAGCGGAACGGCCCCTTGAGGTGTCGCGCCACCATGCCGTAGAGGCGATTGACGTACTCGGGGCCGTACTTCGTGCCCCATTTCATGCACATCACGAAGCGGTCAGAACCCTTCGCTGCGTTCATTCTTGGTTCTCCAGAAGGGTGGCGACGCACGCGATCAAGCGGTCGCCGTGGAACCGGCTTTGCCGGGCCACTGGCGACGCCCCCTGGGGGGGAGGCGCGAAGCGCTTCGGGGGGGTCATAGCTCTTCCACCGGGCGGGGCGGGAAGCTGTCCCAGCTCAGGCAGCCCGGACATTGCCAGAAATAGTGGCCGGATTCGAAGCCGCAGGCGGCGCAGCGGTGGCGGGTGCGCGGCTTGGTCGCGCGGTCCAGCGCCGCTTTGAGCTGCGGCGCCACGCTCTCCGGCAATTCGTTCACCAGGGCCAGCAGGCGGCGGGCGCCGTCCAGCGAGCCGGGTTGCTGCCGCAGATGCTCGGCCAGGCGCTCGCGCTGGCGCTCAGGCTCGATCAGGTTCTGCGCCAGCACCAGGGCCAGAGTGGGTGCCTGGGCGTAGCGTTCTTCCAGGGTTTTGAGCGCGCGACGCGACTGACCGGCTTGGTAGGCAGCGCGGGCGTAATCGGCTGCGGCCAGGTTGAAGCTTTCCGGCGCCAGCTGAACGAGTTGCTCGAACTGCGCCAGGGCAGCGGCGGCATCGCCATCCCGCAGCAGCCACTGGCCGCGCAGCAGCAAGGCGCGCGGATGGCGGCTGGCCAGCGACAGAGCCTGGGCGAGGAGTTGCTGCGCGCGCTCGCGCTGAGCATCGGCTTCGGCTTGCAAGGCCTGCTCGCACAGGTAGTGAGCGCGCTGCGCCGCGAAGGAGCCGATGCCGCGTGCCTCCAGGCACTCGGCCGTGGCCTGGGCGCGCTCCCAGTCGCGCGAACGCTCGTACAGGGAAAGCAGGGCCAGATCAGCCTCGGGCTCGAAGGCCGTGCCTTTGAGTGCCAAGTAGGCGGCCTCGGCGCGGTCAAACAGGCCAGCCTTGAAGAAGTCTTGCGCCAGCGCGTGCTGGGCTCGCGCGCGCTCGAGTTCCGGCAAGTCACCGCGTTGCAGCAGGTGCTGGTGCACCCGCACGGCGCGCTCGGTTTCGCCGCGGCGGCGGAACAGGCTGCCCAGGGCGAAATGCAGATCCACCGTGTCGGGGTCGAGCTGCACGGCCTCGATGAAGGCGTCGATGGCCTTGTCATGCTGCTCGTTGAGCAGCAGATTCAGGCCCTTGAAATAGGCTTGCGGGGCCTCGCGCGGATCGCGCTTGGCTTGACGCAGGTCCAGGCGTGAGGCCAGCCAGCCCAGCGCGAAGGCGACGGGCAGGATCAGCAGCAGCCAGCGGGGATCAAAGTCCATCGCGCACGCCCTGAGGCGTCTCCTGCAGGGTGCTCAGCTGGGCTTCGCGCACCACCTGTTGCCGACGTGCTTGGGCGCGCTGGCGCCACCAGGCCGGCGTCATGGCCAGCACGCCGAGCGCCATGCCGGCGGTCAGGCTGACGAGCACGACGAAGATCAGAGGGGTTTGCCAGAAGTAGCCGAAGAACCAGTGCACAGTCACCGTCTGCTGGTTGTTCAGTGAGAACGCGAACAGCGCGAAGAACAGGAAGCCGCGCAGCAGCCACTTCAGGGCACGCATGGGGTCAGGCCTTGCGGATGGTGTCCACGCCGTCCACGCCGCGTGCCTCGACAGCTTCGCGCAGTGCCTTGCCGGGCTTGAAGTGGGGCACCAGCTTTTCGGGGATGGGGACTTGCTCGCCCGTGCGCGGGTTGCGACCCATGCGGGGCGGGCGGCGCGAGACGGAAAAACTGCCAAAACCGCGGATCTCGATGCGATGGCCGCGGGCCAGGGCATCGCTCATCGCATCCAGGATGGTCTTGACCGCGAACTCGGTGTCTTTTTGCGTGATCTGCGGGAAGCGTTCGGCCAGCAGCGTGACGAGGTCGGAGCGGGTCATGGCGGAAGACAAGAAAAAGGGCCCGCGACGGGGGTCGGCGCGGGCCCGAGAGGATAGCTGGCGTCCGCCGGGGCGGACGCTGCTTCAGGTCAAGTCCTCAGACTTGTTGAGGCTCAGTTGCCCTTGTCCAGCTTGGCGCGCAGCAGGGCGCCCAGGCTGGTGGTACCGGCGTTCTCGCGCTCGCTGGTGGCCGACAGGGCCTTCATGGCTTCTTGCGAGTCGGCGTCGTCCTTGGCCTTGATCGACAGCTTGATCGAACGCGACTTGCGGTCGACGTTGATGATCAGGGCGGTGACTTCGTCGCCTTCCTTCAGCAGGTTGCGAGCGTCTTCGACACGGTCGCGGCTCAGCTCGCTGGCGGGCAGATAGCCGGTCACATCGTCGGCCAGCAGGATCTCAGCGCCGCGGGCGTCCACGGTCTGCACCTTGCCGGTCACGGTGGCGCCACGGTCGTTCACGGCCGTGTAGTTGGTGAACGGGTCGCTGTCCATCTGCTTGATGCCCAGCGAGATGCGCTCGCGCTCGACGTCCACGGCCAGCACCACGGCCTCGACTTCCTGGCCCTTCTTGAAATTGCGCACGGCGGCTTCGCCGGTTTCATTCCAAGACAGGTCGCTCAGGTGCACCAGACCATCGATGCCGGCGGCCAGGCCGATGAAGATGCCGAAGTCGGTGATCGACTTGATCGGGCCCTTGACCTTGTCGCCGCGCTTGAAGTTCTCGGCGAACTCTTCCCACGGGTTGGCACGGCACTGCTTCATACCCAGCGAGATGCGACGCTTGTCCTCGTCGATCTCCAGCACCATGACTTCGACTTCCTGGCCCAGGGTGACGACCTTGGTCGGAGCGACGTTCTTGTTGGTCCAGTCCATTTCGGACACGTGCACCAGGCCTTCGATGCCGGGTTCGATTTCCACGAACGCGCCGTAGTCGGCAATGTTGGTGACCTTGCCGAACAGGCGGGTGCTGTTCGGGTAGCGGCGGGCCACGCCCATCCAGGGGTCGTCACCCAGTTGCTTGATGCCCAGCGAGACGCGGTTCTTCTCGGCGTCGAACTTCAGCACCTTGGCGGTCAGTTCCTGACCGACCGTCACCACTTCGCTCGGGTGACGGACACGGCGCCATGCCATGTCGGTGATGTGCAGCAGGCCGTCGATGCCGCCCAGGTCCACAAACGCACCGTACTCGGTGATGTTCTTGACCACGCCGTTGACGATCGCGCCTTCGGACAGGGTTTCCAGCAGCTTGGCGCGCTCTTCGCCCATCGAGGCCTCGACCACGGCACGGCGCGACAGCACGACGTTGTTGCGCTTGCGGTCCAGCTTGATGACCTTGAACTCCATGGTCTTGCCCTCGAACGGGCTCAGATCCTTGACCGGACGGGTGTCGATCAACGAACCCGGCAGGAAGGCGCGGATGCCGTTGACCATGACGGTCAGACCACCCTTGACCTTGCCGCTGACGGTGCCGGTGACGAACTCGCCCGACTCCAGTGCGGTTTCCAGGCTCAGCCAGGAAGCCAGGCGCTTGGCCTTGTCGCGGCTCAGGATGGTGTCGCCGTAGCCGTTCTCAACGGCGTCCACGGCCACCGAGACGAAGTCGCCAACCTGGACTTCGATCTCGCCTTGATCGTTCTTGAACTCTTCGAGCGGCACATAGGCTTCGCTCTTGAGGCCGGCGTTCACCACCACGAAGTTGTAGTCGATGCGCACCACTTCGGCGGACACGACTTCGCCCGAGCGCATGTTGCTGCGCTGCAGGGACTCTTCGAACATCGCGGCAAAGGATTCGGCCGCGGCGGCAGTTTGGGTTTGGTTCATGGGTTTTCCTGGGTCCGCAGGGCTTCTGCGGGGCTGGAGAGGTCACACGGGTGAGGTTTTGACACCCCGCCCGGAGGTAAAGAAGCCTGCGGCCCGCCCCTGTTGCCAGGGGCCGACCGCAGACGGCGGTTGCTCTTCGAAAGGTTGAGGCTGGGGCGCGTTGCGCCGGGCGGTCTCAGCCCGGGAAGGGCCGCCCTTCGCTCCACCACGTCAGAACCTGGTTCACCGAGGCTTCGATGTCCAAATTCGAGTTGTCGAGCAGACGGGCGTCTTGCGCGGGTTTCAAGGGTGAGGCACTGCGATTTTTGTCGCGCGCGTCCCGCTCCTCAAGGTCCTGCAGCAAGCCCGCGATATTAGCCGAAAAGCCCTTTTCCATCAATTGCTTATGGCGGCGTTCGGCGCGTTTGGCGGCGCTGGCCGTGAGAAAGACCTTGAGTTCGGCGTCCGGAAAGATGGCCGTGCCCATGTCGCGCCCGTCGGCCACCAGGCCGGGCACGCGGCGGAAGCTCAGCTGCAACTGGTGCAGGGCCTGGCGCACCTTGGGAAGGGCGGCCACCGTCGAGGCGCCCTGGCCGACAGCCTCGGCGCGCAGCGCGTCGGTCACGTCCTCGTCGTCCAGGAAGCAGCGACCGCCCTCAAAGTGCAAGGGAAGGGACGCGGCCAAGCCGGCTAGGCGCTCCTCGTCCTGCAGCGAGATGCCGGCGCACTGCGCCGCCAGCGCGGTGGCGCGGTAGAGCGCGCCGGAATCCAGTACCGCGTACCCCAGGCGATGGGCGACCTGATCGGCCAGCGTGCCCTTGCCAGAAGCGGTGGGGCCGTCGATACACAGCACCGGCACTTCGCGTGGATCGGCCTGCACTAGGCCGAACAGGGTCTCAAAGTAGTCCGGGAAGGTCTTGGCTACGCAGCCCGGGTCGAGGATGCGCAGCGGCAGCGGCGCAGCGCCGGCCAGCGGGTGCAGTGCGGCGAGCGAGAAGCACATCGCCATGCGGTGGTCGTCGTAAGTGTGGATGGCGGCGCGCTGCCAGGCTGGGGCGGGCAGGGGCTGGACTTCGATCCAGTCCGGACCTTCGGCCACGCTGGCGCCGAGCTTGCGCAGTTCGGCGGCCATGGCGGCGATGCGGTCGGTTTCCTTGACGCGCCAACTGGCAATGCCGGTCAGCCGGGTCGGGCTGTTAGCGAACAAGGCCATCACCGCCAAGGTCATGGCGGCGTCGGGGATGGCGACGCAGTCCAACTCGATGCCCTGCAGCGGCCAGCGGCCGCGTTTGACCTCCAGCGCATGGTCCAGCCAGGTGATGCGGGCACCCATGGCCGCAGCGGCATCGGCAAAACGCACATCGCCTTGCAGGGCATCACGGCCGATGCCTTCAATGCGGATCGGCGTCTCGGTGGCCGCCAGCGCGCCCAGCGCGATGAAGTAAGAAGCCGCCGAGGCGTCGCCTTCCACCACTAGGCGCCCGGGCGAGCGCAACCGGCTGCCGGCCGGAATGGTGAAGCGCTGCCAGCCCTCGCGCTGCACCTGCACGCCAAACCGCGCCAGCAGCGCCAGGGTGATTTCGATGTAAGGCTTGGAGATCAGCTCGCCCTCCACCTCGATCACCACATCCTGTTGCGCCACCAGAGGCAGGGTCAGTAACAGCGCGGTGAGGAACTGGCTGGAGACATCGCCGCGCACGCGCACGGGTTCATTCAACCGCAGCGGGCTGGGGCCGCACAGGGCCAGCGGCGGATAGCCGGGCTGGCCCAGGTCCTCGATGGAGCAGCCCAGGCCGCGCAGGGCGTCCACCAGGTCCTTGATGGGTCGTTCGTGCATGCGCGGCACGCCGCGCAGGGTGTAGCGGCCGCCGTCGCGCGCGGCCAGCAGGGCCAGGGCGGCGGCCAGTGGGCGCATGGCGGTGCCGGCATTGCCCAGGAAGCAGTCAGCCGCCGAGACCGGCAGATGCCCGCCCAGGCCACGCACTGTCACGCTGCCATCGCTACCGCGGTGCCAGGCGCAGCCCAGGGCGCGCAGCGCTTCCAACATCACGGCGGTGTCGTCGGCATCCAGCAACTGCTCGATGCGGGTCTCGCCCTCGGCCAGTGCTGCGAGCAGCAGCAGGCGGTTGGAGATGCTCTTGGAGCCAGGCAGGCGCACGGTACCGGCGGCACCGCGCAGCGGTGGCAGGTCCAGGAAGGGAATCTTCAGCATGGGCAGCGGCGCTGGGCGCGCCGGAGTCAGAAGTGGGAGGAGGGCTCGCCGTCCTCGGCGTCAAAGAAGGCTGGCGACCACTTGTTGCGCGCCTCACTGACCTGCTTCAGCAGGGTCTCGATGGCGTCGCGGTCGCCTTCCTTCAGCCAATGCTCGAATCGATCGAGCACGGAACGGAAGCGCTGCGACTGGTGCAGCACCTCGTCGCGGTTGGCCAGCAGGATGTCGCGCCAGACATTGGGGTCACCGCCGGCAATGCGGGTGAAGTCACGAAAACCGGTACCGGCCAGTTCCATGAACTCGCGGCCCGAGGGCTGGCGCATCACCGACTGGAAATAGGCAAAGGCCAGCAGGTGCGGGAAATGGCTCACGGCGGCATAGGCGGCATCGTGGTTTTCCGGCGTCATGCGCAGCACCTTGCAGCCCAGCGCGGCCCATACGCCGGCAGCCTTCTGCACCGTGGCGGCATCGTTCTCGGGCAGGGGCGTCAGCACCACTTGGCGGCCCTGGAAGAGCTGGGCATCGGCGTTCTGGACGCCAGCCAGTTCCTTGCCGGCAATCGGGTGGGCCGGCACAAACTGACCGGCCAGATCGCCCAGCACCTTTTGGGCGGCAATGGCCACGTCGGCTTTGGTCGAGCCCACATCCATGAACAAGGTGTTGGGCTGAATCTGCACCAGGTGGCGAATGGCCCGCAGCGTGGCCTCGGTGGCCGAGACGGGCACGGCGACAAGCACCAGATCCGAACCCGACACGGCGAGCAGGGCCGACTCGGCCGCCACGTCAATGACACCCAGGCGCTTCGCGGCTTCGGTGGTGCTGGGCGACTTGCTGTAGCCCATGACCCTTTTGACCAGCCCGGCACGCTTGGCGGCGAGCGCAAAGCTGCCGCCGATCAGGCCGCAGCCGATCACGCCGAGTTGCTGGAATTGGGGTCGAAGGATGCGCGACATGCGTTCAGTGGGTGTCCAGGGGGTAGGTGCCCAGCACCTTGAAGAAGGCGCAGTTGGCGCGCAATTCTTTCAGGGCTGCGGCGACCTTGGCATCGTCGGGGTGACCCTGCAGGTCAATGTAGAAGTAGTACTCCCACTGGCCGCCCGAACGCGCAGGGCGTGATTCGAAGCGGGTCATGGAGACATCGTGCTGCTTGAGCGGCAGCACCAGGTCATGCAGGGCTCCGGGCCGGTTCAGCACGGACACCACCAGCGAGGTGCAGTCATTGCCGCTGGCGCGCGGGCTGGGGTGTTGCTCGGGCTGGGTCAGCACGGCGAAACGGGTGCGGTTGTGGGCGTCGTCCTGGATGGCCGGGGCCACCAGGTGCAGGCCGTACTCGCTGCCGGCACGCGTGCTGGCGATGGCGGCCAGGCTGGGATCCTGGGCGGCCAAGCGGGCGCCTTCGGCATTGCTCGATACCGGGCGCCGCTCGGCATGCGGCAGGTGCTGGGCGAGCCAGCCTTGGCATTGCGCCAGCGCCTGGGGGTGGGCGCAAACAGCCTGGATGCCCTCCAGACTGTCCTGCGCGCGCAGCAGGTTGTGGCGCACGAACAGGCTGGTCTCGGCCACGATGAAGAGCGGCGTGGATAGCAGCAGGTCCAGTGTCCGCGCTACGCCGCCCTCGGTCGAGTTCTCGACCGGTACCACGCCGAAATCGGCCGCACCCGCACTGGTGACGTGGAAGACCTCGTCGATATTGCTGCAGGGTACGCGCACGATGCTGGAGCCGAAGAAGCCCAGGGCGGCTTGCTCGGAAAACGTGCCGGCCGGGCCCAGATAGGCCACCCGGGTGGGCGTTTCCAGCGCCCGGCAGGCGCTCATGATTTCGCGCCAGATCGGCGCGATGTTGTCGTTCTTGAGGGGCCCCGGATTGTGCTGCTTGAGGCCGGCGATGACGGCGGCCTCTCGCTCGGGGCGAAACACCAGGCTGCCCTGGTGCTTCTTGATCTCGCCCACTTTCTGGGCCAGGCCGGCGCGCCGGTTCAGGAGCTCCAGCATTTCCCTATCGACGGCGTCGATCTGGGTGCGCAGCCCGGCGAGGGCCTGGTCTTGGGTGTCAGCCATGGCGGCGTTCAAAGTCCTGCATGAAGTCGACCAGGGCCTGAACGCCCGCCAGCGGCATGGCGTTGTAGAGCGAGGCGCGGCAGCCGCCCTTGCTCTTGTGGCCCTTCAATTGCAGCAGGCCGGCGGCCCCGGCCTGCGCCAGGAAAGTGTCCGTCAGGCCGGGTTCGTGCAGGAAGAAGGGCACATTCATGCGCGAACGCACGGCCGGCTGCACCTTGTTGAAAAACAGCGCCGAGCGATCCAGAAAGCCGTAGAACAGGGCGGCCTTGTCGCGGTTCTGTGCTTCCAGCGCCGCCAGGCCGCGCAGGCCGGCGTACTCGAAGCCCAGTGCCCACTCGAACACCAGACCCGCGAGGTAAATGGCGTAGGTGGGCGGGGTATTGAACATCGAGCCTTCGCGCGCGACGGTCTCAAAGCTGAAAGCTGTCGGGCAGGCGGGCAATGGGTGGCGCAGCAACTCCCGCCGCACGTATACCAGCGTCAGCCCAGCCGGGCCGATGTTCTTCTGGGCGCCGCCAAAGGCCAGGTCGACGCGCGACCAGTCAAAGGGGCGGGACAACTGGTTGGACGAGCAGTCCACCACCAGCGGTGCCTTGCAGCCCAGCGCCTGCAGATCGGGCAGTTCTGCGAACTCCACCCCGTCAATGGTTTCGTTCGAGCACAGGTGGACGTAATCCACATCGGCCCGCAAGGCCCAGCTGCTGGCGGGCGGGATGTCGAGGTAGCCGCCGGCTTGGGTATCGACCACCCGCTGCACGTCCGCATAGCGCGCGGCCTCGCCAGCACTCTTGGCCGACCAGGAGCCGGTGACCAGTACGTCCACCCGACCCTTGTGGGCCAGGTTCAGCGGCACGATGGCGTTCTCGGCCAAGGCGCCGCCCTGCATGAACAGGATGGCGAAGTCCTCGGGCAGGGCCTGCAGTTCACGCAAGTCGGCCTCGGCCTTGCGGATGATGGACCGGAACTCGGGCCCGCGATGGCTCATTTCCATCACGGACATGCCGCTGCCGTGCCAGTCCGTCATCTCGGCCGCCGCGCGCTCCAGCACGGGCAGCGGCAAGGCGGCCGGGCCGGCCGAAAAGTTGAAAGGGCGTGTCGCGGCCATTCAGGGCTTGGCGGCGCTGGCGGCGGGTGCATTGCCGGCCGGCTTGACGCCCAGCAGCTCTGCCAGCTTCTGGTCCAGCGCCTTGGCGCGGGTTTCGATCAGGTTGCGGTTGTCGCCCAGCACCTTTTGCGCCACGGCGTTGTTCAGCTCGGCACCGATCTGGTGGTAGCGGCGGATGGCCGGCGATTCCAGGAACTGCAGCACCTGCTTCAACTCGGTTTCGTTGAAATCGGCCTCCAGCTTGGCCGTCAGCTGCTCGCCGGCGTGTTTGACGGCGCTGGCGCGCAGCGCCGGACCGACGTCCTTCATGTAGGCGCGCAGCTCATCGTCCATGGCCTTGCCGGTGGCCTCGCGCTTGTCGGCTGGCACGCGAGCGCGCAACACCTGCCCGGCGTTCTGCACCAACTGCTGGATCGGCGCCTGGGCCAGGTTCATGCCGAATTGCTCGTGCTGCGCTTTCTGCAGCGTGACGATCTTGGCGGCCAGCTCCTTCTTGCTTTGCGCATGGGCAGGGGCGAGGGCACTGGCACTGATCAACAGCGCGGCCAAGACGAGGGAAGGGGCGTTCATGCGGGTTCTCCGTTGGTTTCGCCTGCGTCGCTGGCATCGTTTGCGTCTGCGGCAGGGCTGGGCTCATTGCCGTCGCCGGCGTCGTTCTCGACGATGCGTTGCAGCCCGCTGAGCTTGCTGCCATCGTCCAGTGCAATCAGGGTCACGCCTTGGGTGGCGCGTCCGAGTTCGCGGATCTCGGCGACACGGGTGCGCACCAGCACGCCCTTGTCGGTGATCAGCATGATTTCGTCTTCAGGGCGCACCAGCGTGGCGGCTACGACCTTGCCGTTGCGCTCGCTTTGCTGGATGGCGATCATGCCCTTGGTGCCACGGCCATGGCGGGTGTACTCGACGATGCTGGTGCGCTTGCCGTAGCCGTTTTCGGTCGCGGTCAGCACCGATTGCGTTTCGTCCTCGGCAACCAACATGGCGATGACGGACTGGCCGTCTTCCAACTGCATGCCTCGCACCCCTCGCGCCTGACGGCCCATGGCGCGCACATCGTCTTCATCAAAACGCACGGCCTTGCCGCCATCGCTGAACAGCATGACGTCGTGGTGGCCGTCGGTCAGCGCCGCGCCGATCAGCACATCACCCGGATCGAGGTCGACGGCGATGATGCCGGCCTTGCGCGGGTTGCTGAACTCCTTCAGCGAGGTCTTCTTCACCGTGCCCTGGGCGGTGCACATGAAGATGAAGTGGCTTTCCGGGAAGCTGCGGAACTCGCCCGACAGCGGCAGCACCACCGACACCTTTTCGTCCTGCTGCAGCGGGAACATGTTGACGATCGGCTTGCCGCGCGAATTGCGGCTGCCCTGCGGCACTTCCCAGACCTTCAGCCAGTACACCCGGCCGCGGTTGGTGAAGCACAGGATCCAGTCGTGCGTGTTGGCGATGAAGAGCTGGTCGATCCAGTCGTCTTCCTTGGTGGCGGCGGCCTGCTTGCCGCGCCCGCCGCGGCGCTGTGCCCGGTACTCGCTCAGGGCCTGGCTCTTTATGTAGCCGGTGTGGCTGAGCGTGACCACCATGTCGGTGGGCGTGATCAGGTCCTCGGTGCCCAGTTCCTGCGCATTGCGCTCGATCACCGAGCGGCGCTCGCCCTGCTTGGTCTGGCCGAACTCGGCCTTCAGCGTGCCGAGCTCGTCGCCAATGATGGTCGTCACGCGCTCGGGTTTGGCCAGGATGTCGAGCAGATCGGCGATCTGCGCCATCACATCCTTGTACTCGCCAACGATCTTGTCCTGCTCCAGGCCGGTCAGCCTCTGCAGGCGCATCTGCAGGATTTCACTGGCTTGTGTGTCCGACAGCGAATACAGGCCATCGCCTTGCAGGCCGTACTGTGGCTCCAGGCCGTCGGGGCGATAGGCGGCGGCTCCGCCGGTGTTCTCGCTGTTGGCGCGTACCAGCATCTCGCGCACCAGGCTGGAATCCCAGCGGCGCGCCATCAGCTCGGCCTTGGCGAGCGGCGGCGTGGGCGAGTTCTTGATGATCTGGATGAACTCATCGATGTTGGCCAGCGCCACGGCCAGGCCTTCCAGCACATGACCGCGCTCGCGCGCCTTGCGCAGCTCAAACACGGTACGTCGCGTCACCACCTCGCGGCGGTGCTCCAGGAAGACCGCGATCAGGTCACGCAGATTGCAGAGCTTGGGCTGGCCATCCACCAGCGCCACCATGTTCATGCCGAAGCTGTCCTGCAGCTGCGTTTGCTTGTACAGGTTGTTCAGCACCACCTCAGGCACTTCACCGCGCTTGAGCTCGATGACCACGCGCATGCCCGATTTGTCGCTCTCGTCCTGGATGTGCGAGATGCCTTCGAGCTTCTTCTCCTGCACCAGCTCGGCGATGCGTTCCAGCAGGGTCTTTTTGTTAACTTGATACGGAATCTCGTCAACGATGATGGCCTGGCGCTGGCCGCGGTCGATGTCCTCGAAGTGCGTCTTGGCGCGCATCACCACGCGGCCCCGGCCGGTGCGATAGCCCTCGCGCACACCCTCCAGGCCGTAAATGATGCCGGCGGTGGGGAAGTCGGGTGCCGGAATGAAGCCCATCAACTCGTCCACCGTGGCGTCCGGGTTGCGCAGCATGTGCAGGCAGGCATCCACCACTTCATTGAGGTTGTGCGGCGGGATGTTGGTGGCCATACCCACGGCAATGCCGGCGGAGCCATTCACGAGCAAATTGGGCAACCGCGTCGGCAGGACCAAGGGCTCTTTCTCGGAGCCGTCGTAGTTCGGCCCGAAATCGACGGTTTCCTTATCGATATCCGCCAACATTTCGTGGGCGATCTTCGAAAGCCGGATTTCGGTGTATCGCATGGCAGCGGCGTTATCGCCGTCCACCGAGCCGAAATTGCCCTGGCCGTCGACCAGCATATGGCGCAAGCTGAAATCCTGCGCCATGCGAACGATGGTGTCATACACCGCGCTGTCACCGTGCGGGTGGTACTTACCGATCACGTCGCCCACGATACGGGCGGACTTCTTGTAGGGGCGGTTCCAGTCGTTGTTCAGTTCGTGCATCGCGAACAGCACGCGACGATGCACAGGCTTCAAGCCGTCCCGCGCATCGGGGAGGGCCCGCCCCACGATCACGCTCATGGCGTAATCGAGATAGGAGCGGCGCATCTCCTCTTCGAGGCTGATGGGCAGGGTTTCCTTGGCGAATTGGGACGTCATTCTGGTGACCGGCTTTCCCGCTCAGGCGCGCGCAAACCGCAAGCTGCACCTGGGTGAAATGGGAGGCAAAAGAGCCGACGATTCTAGGGTTGCGGGCTTGTCTCTCATGTGCAACAGCGGCACAAGGCTACGGGACCCACCCGCACAATGCTTCGCTGGAATAGCCGGGTGGCAGAATGGTTTTGCAATGTGTGAATCCATGCATGCCGGCGGGCTCCCAATCCGCGGCTGACCTGACCAAGTTCGGGCTGATCGCCCCACCCTTGAGAGGAGAACGAATGAAGAAATTGACCCGCGTGGCCTCGCTTCTGGCCTTGGCCGCTTTTGCCCAGGCTGGTGCTCAGGCGCAAGTCAACGACAACTGGATGAGCGGCGATGGCAAGCTCGTCTGGCTCAACGGCACCAGCGAGCACTGCTGGCGCAACAACTTCTGGACGCCGGCCACGGCAGCCAAGAAGGTTGAGAACCTGAAGGGTCTGAAGGCATTCCCGAATCAGGATTGCGATGGCGCTCTCCAGCCGCCACCCGCTCCCCCGGCTCCGCCGCCCGCGCCGGCCATGCCCGCTGCCCAGCCGCCCGCGCCGGCGCCGGTGGCACCGCCCGCTCCGCCCAAGCCCATCGTGGAGAAGGTGACCTATGCGGCCGATGCCTTCTTCGACGTGGACAAGTCAGTGCTCAAGCCCGAGGCCAAGACCAAGCTGGATGACCTGGCGTCGAAGATGGGTGCCATCAATCTGGAAGTCATCATTGCCGTCGGCCATACCGACAGCGACGGGTCTGACGAGTACAACCAGAAGCTGTCGGTGCGCCGCGCCGAAGCCGTGAAGGCTTACTTGACTGGCAAGGGCATCGAGGCCAACCGCGTGTACACCGAAGGCAAGGGCGAGAAGAGCCCGGTGGCCGACAACAAGACCAAGGAAGGCAAGGCGAAGAACCGCCGCGTCGAGATCGAGGTCGTTGGTACGCGTACGGTCACGCCAAAGAAGTGAGCGCGTAGATCGACACGAAAGGGGTCTTCGGGCCCCTTTTTTGTGCGCACAAAAGCAAACAAGGGCGCCAATGGCGCCCTTGTTTGTTGGTGTCTGAATCAACTCAGACGCGCTTCTTGTACTCGTGCGTGCGGGTGTCGATTTCGATCTTGTCGCCCGATTCCACAAACAGCGGCACCGAGATTTCGAAGCCGGTGCCGACGATGCGGGCGGGCTTCATGACCTTGCCCGAGGTGTCGCCCTTGACGGCCGGCTCAGTTTCGATCTCGCGCACGATGGTGGTGGGCAGCTCGACCGAGATAGCCTTGCCGTCGTAGAACACCACTTCCACTTCCATGCCGTCTTGGAGGTACTGCACGGCATCGCCCATGTTCTCGGCTTCAACTTCGAATTGGTTGTACTCGCTGTCCATGAACACGTACATCGGGTCGGCGAAGTAGGTGTAAGTGCAGTCCTTCTTGTCCAAGATGATCTGGTCCATCTTGTCGTCGGCTTTGAAGACCACCTCGGCGCCGGCGCCGTTCAGCAGGTTCTTCATCTTCATGCGCACCGTGGCTGCGCCGCGGCCGCCGCGGCTGTATTCGGTTTTCAGCACGACCATCGGGTCCTTGCCTTGCATGATGACGTTGCCGGCGCGGATTTCTTGGGCGAGTTTCATGGTGGGATCTTCAGCGGTTGAGGCGGGTGCGCGCCGCAGGCGCGTTCCATTCGCGGGTGGCGCGCCCAGAGGGTCCGCTTGGGGCGAGAGCGGGCGCAAAGCCCTCAATTCTAGCCCGGTAACGGGGTGATTTGAGCGAATGCTGCCTCGGCAAAGGCGAGCAATTGGTCGCACAAGTCGGCTTGCCGGCATAGCTCGGTGCGCCAGCTCCGGGCTTCCTGGTGCCATTCATGCAGGTCGACGGGGACTTCCAGGTCATCTTCCGGCGCCAGTCCGTTCCAGGCTTGCCACAGCCGCCGCACCGGGCTCGTGCGGTCGCGCCAGCGAGTGTCCAGGTAGGCCTGCAATTTGGCGGCATGGGCGTCATCGTCCTGACGGTAGATGTGCCACAGCATGGGCTTGCCCGCCCATTGGGCGCGCACGAAGGAGTCCTCCCCGCGCACCACATTGAAGTCGCAACTCCAAAGCAGGCGGTCGTAGTTCGCCTGGTCCATCCAGGGGAGGGGGCGAATTCGCAGTTGCCCGCGAGCTTCCAGTCCTTCGGCACAGTTCCCCAAGCCGAGGAGCAACGTGGGCTGCGCCGACAGACGGTCGAGCAAGGCCTGACGCGGCGCATGCGGGTAGCAGAACAGGCTGACGAGCCGCTCGCTCCTTCGCAACTGCAGACCCAGCTCCGTCAGGAAGGCGGCTCGATCATGGGTCGCCAGCGCTCGCGTCAGTCCCTTCTCGCGCAGCAAGCCCCCGCTGCCGGGCACAAAGCCGGGGTACCAGAACGTCTTTCTCAGGCCCTTGGCGGGTCCGCTCATCACGGGCGAGGGCAGACGGTGCGAGCGCAGGGTGTAGGGCTCGGCGCTGAGGTATTCGAGGTTCAGCCAAAGGGGCGGCGAAAGCGCAAGGCGGGCCTGGACCGAAGCAGGCAACTCGCACCCGAAAGCTTCGATGACCACGTCACCCACGCGTGCAACGGGCCACTCGCTATCCGGCCAGGCGTGGATGGCAAGGCCCGTCGTCGGCGTCGGCGCCATCCAGGTCAAGGCACGGGCATCGTCAACCCAGAGGCGAACCTGCTGCCGCCGCTCGACCAGATTGCGGGCCAGTCGCAGCGTGACGCCAAGGTCCCCGTGGTTGTCGATGACGCGGCAGAACAGATCCCAAAGCATGCGCCATTGTCGTGAGGCCAGCTCGCAAAATGCGCCTATGTCTAGCAAACCCGTGGTGCCCGTTGCGGCAGACCCTCAGGCCCTTGGCGCACAGGCCCTGCAAGCCTGGGATGCCGAGCGGCTCAGCGCCGAGCAGCGCGAATCGGCCGAGGCCGCAGCCCTGGTGGCCGCTGCGCAGCCGCTGCGCGAACGCCTGTTGACGGAAGTGGCAGCGTTGCCGGCCCTTCCGGGGGTCTACCGCTTTCTGGACGCACGCGGTCAAGTGCTTTACGTTGGCAAAGCCAAGCTGCTGAAGCGCAGGGTCAGCAGCTACTTCCAGCGCGACCACCAGGGCACCCGCATCGGGCTGATGGTCGCGCGGATCGCCAAGTTGGAGACCACTGTGGTCCGGACGGAGGCTGAGGCGCTGCTGCTTGAGAACACGCTGATCAAGTCGCTCAACCCACGCTTCAACATCCTCTTCAGGGACGACAAGAGCTACCCCTACCTGCGCTTCACAGCGCACGAGTTCGCGCGTGTCAGCTACTACCGGGGCTCGGTGGATCGACGCGGCCAGTACTTCGGCCCCTACCCGAACGGACTGGCTGTCCGGCAGACCATCGAGCTGGTGCAGCGGGTCTTCCGCCTGCGAACTTGCGAGGATGCCGTCTTCAGTCACCGCTCGCGCCCATGCCTGCTGCACCAGATCAAGCGGTGCACGGCGCCCTGCGTTGGCCTGATCGATGGCGAGAGCTACCGCCGGGACGTCGAGCGGGCGGCGACTTTTCTGCGCGGTGGCGCCGAGGAGGTGATGGGCGAGCTCCAGCGCCGCATGGCCAGTCATGCCGAGGCGCTGGAGTACGAACGCGCGGCGGAGCTGCGCGACCAAATTGCGTCGCTGGCCCAGGTGCTGCAGCAGCAGGCGGTGGAGGCCAGCAGTGCATCGGGGAGCGAGCGTGACGTCGACATCGTGGCCGTACGGGTGCGAGGCGGGCGCGCCTGCGTCAACCTGGCCATGGTGCGCGGTGGTCGCCACTTGGGGGATCGCAGCCATTTCCCGGCCCAGGTGGAGGAGGGGACGCGGGTCAGCACGCAAGAGGACGGCGAGCAGGTGAAAGGGGAGGCACAACTGGTGCTGGAGGCCTTCCTGTCCCAGCATTACCTGGGCGCCCAGGTGCCGCCGCTGGTGCTGGTCAACGAGGTCGTGGACCCGGCCCTGGTGGAGGCGCTGAGCCAGCAAGCCGGGCACCGTGTCGTGCTGCAGGACCAGCCGCGCGGCCCGCGGCGCATCTGGTTGGACATGTGCGTTCAAGGTGCTGAGCTGGCGCTGCAACGCCTGCTGGCCGAGGAAGGCTCCCAGCAGGCACGTACCCGTGCGTTGGCCGAGGTGTTGGGCTTGGATCAAGGCGATCTGGCTGCATTGCGCATTGAGTGCTTCGATATCAGCCACACCGCGGGCGAGGCGACGGTCGCCTCCTGCGTGGTGTTCGAGCAGCACGCCATGCAGTCTTCGCAGTACCGGCGTTACAACATCGCCGGCATTCAAGGTGGGGACGACTACGCGGCCATGCGCCAGGTGCTAATGCGACGCTACGAGCGCATGGGACAAGGTGAGGGCGAGGTGCGCTGGCCTGACGTCGTCTTGATCGACGGCGGTAAGGGCCAGGTCAATATTGCGCGCGAGGTGTTTGAGACCCTGGGCATCGATCTGGGGCGCATTGTGGGAGTGGAGAAGGGTGAAGGTCGCAAGGTGGGGCTGGAAGAGTTGGTGTTCGCCGATGGCCGCGCAAAGCTCAGCCTTCCGCCTCATTCGGCGGCCTTGATGCTGGTGGCCGAGATTCGTGACGAGGCCCACCGGTTTGCGATCACCGGCATGCGGGCGCGGCGCGCCAGCACGCGCCTGCGGAGTTCGCGGCTCGAGGACATTGCGGGTGTGGGCCCGCGCAAGCGCGCCGCGCTGCTTCAGCGTTTTGGCGGGCTGCGGGGTGTTGAAGCGGCCAGCGTGGAAGAGCTGGCCAGTGTGAAAGGCATCTCACGTGAACTCGCCCAAGAAATCTACCGGGCCTTCCGTTAAGCGCTGGGCGCGCAGGGCGATGCTGCTCAGCCTGGTGGCTTGTGGCGGCACGCGTCCGAAAGGTCCGGAGCCGATGCCGCCTGGAAACACGGAACCGCCCACACCCGCCGCAGCATCGCCTCCGGCGGCTCCACCAGCTGTTGCGGCCAGTCGTGCGGTGGTGCTACCGCACCCCGTGGCGGCGCGCAGTTGGGCTGAGCTGCGCAGACAGGTCGCAGAGCGATTGCTGCTGGCCAATCCGAACGGGGTGTACCGGAGCAAAGCGCCGCCCGTGCTGTTGGCGGTGCCCGTGCTGCAGATCGAGCTGCAGGCCAATGGGCACATCAAGCGCATCAGCGTGTTGCGCGAGCCACGTCAGGCGAAGGACACCATCGAGTTGGCGCGCCAGGCCCTGATGCGAGCGGCGCCTTTCGGCGAGATGCGCCACCTGCCCGGGCCCTGGATCTTCACCGAAACTTTTTTGTTCGATGACGAACGCCGCTTCAAGCCGCGCAGCCTCGATTGAGGTCAGGGGCCCTGGCGCACAATCTACCGATGTTTTTCACCATCCCCACCTTGCTGACCTGGGCGCGCATCGTCGCCATTCCGCTGATCGTTGGGGTGTTTCATCTCCCACTGGACGTGCCGACCCGCAACCTCATCGCCACCGTGCTCTTCGTGGCCGTGGCGCTGACCGACTGGCTCGACGGTTATCTGGCGCGTCGCCTGAACCAGACTTCATCGTTTGGGGCCTTCCTGGACCCGGTGGCGGACAAGTTCCTGGTCTGCGCCTCCCTGCTGGTATTGCTGGAATTGCAGCGGGTGAGCGCCCTATTTGCGCTGGTCATCATCGGCCGCGAGATCGCGATCTCGGCGCTGCGTGAGTGGATGGCGCAGATCGGGGCAGCCAAAAGCGTGGCCGTTCACATGGTGGGCAAGCTCAAGACCACCGCCCAGATGGTGGCCATTCCGTTCCTGCTGTTCGATGGCTGGCTGTTCGGGCTCATCGATACCCGGCTCTGGGGGCAGTGGCTGTTGGCTGTGGCCGTGGTGCTGACGGTGTGGTCGATGGTGTACTACCTGCAGAAGGCGTTGCCTGAAATTCGAGCTCGCGTTGAGTGAGCGGCCTGCGCCTAGAATCTGCGCCCCGCACGCTGCTCAGGCCGTGCGCCCCAAAGATTCAAGACACTGCCTATAAGGGACCTTCGCGTGAACAAGTCGGAAATGATCGAACACATTGCCAAGCAGGCGGATCTGTCCAAGGCGGCGGCCCAGCGTGCACTGGAGGCCATGATTGGCGGCATCAAGACCACGCTGAAGAAGAATGGCACCGTGTCCTTGCTGGGCTTTGGCAGTTTCAGCGTGAGCAAGCGCGCGGCGCGTACCGGCCGCAACCCACGCACCGGTGACGCGATCAAGATCAAGTCCAGCAAGACGCCCAAGTTCCGTCCGGGCAAGGCGCTCAAGGACGCGATCAAGTAAGGTACTCGACCCGTCGGGTGCTTAGCTCAGTTGGTAGAGCGGCTCCCTTACACGGAGTAGGTCGGCGGTTCGAGCCCGTCAGCACCCACCACCGACGGCATCGGTTTTCCAGCAGTCAGGCAGCGCTCCCTACAATTGCCGCCCCTGTTGGAGTCAAGGCGAACCTCGGTTCGCCTTTTGTTCGTTTGCGGGCTGTTAGCCCACTGAGGAAGCTGGATGTTTGACTTTGTACGAACCCACAGCCGCTGGTTGCAGCTGATCCTGCTGGTCCTGATCTTGCCCTCCTTCGTGGCGCTGGGCGTTCAGGGCTATTCAAGCTTCTCGGATGGCGTGGGGCTTAAGGTGGCGACCGTCGACGGCCACAAGATCACGCAGGGCGACTGGGACAACGCGGCGCGCGAGCAAGCCGAGCGCATGCGGCGCGAGAGCCCTCAGATGGATCCCAAGCTGCTGGACAACCCGGAGGCTCGCCAACAGGCACTGGAAGGTCTGGTCAGCCGCCGGGCGCTGGAAGCCGCGGTGAACAAGCAGCAGCTCGTGGCGGCCGATGGTCGGGTGGCTTCGGTGTTCCGTCGCTCGCAGGCTTACGCGTTCCTTCGCACGCCCGAAGGCCAGCCCAACAAGGCCTTGCTCGCCGCCCAGGGGATGAGCTCGGAAGGATTTGCGGAACGCCTGCGGCAGGACCTGGGCTTGCAGCAGGTGCTTGCCCCGGCCGACATGCTGCCGCGCACCCTTAAGCTCGGCGGCAAGCTGGCGTTCGATGCACTGCTGCAGCAGCGTGACATCAGCGTCAAGCGCCTGGAAGCTCAGGCATATCGAGACCAAGTCCAGCTCAGCGACGCGGACGTGGCCACCTATTACCAGCTTCCCGCCACGCAGAAGCGCTGGATGCAGCCTGAGCGCGCTCAAATCGAATATTTGGTGCTCGATGCCGAAGCGCTGAAGCAGCGCATGCAGATCAATGAAGGCGAGTTGAAGACCTACTACGAGCAGAACCGCAAGCGGTTCAGTACACCGGAAGAGCGCCGCGTCAGCCACATCCTGATCAAGTTGGAGGAAGGCGCCAAGGCAGAACAGGAAGCAGCAGCGCGTGCGCAGCTCGAAGCCCTGCAGGCGCAGTTGCGTGCCGACCCCAAGCAGTTTGCTGCGCTGGCTCGCAAGCATTCGCAGGATGAGATATCCGCGGCGGCTGGCGGTGAGTTGGACTTCATTGCCCGAGATTTCAACGTGAAGGCAATTGCCGACGCTGCTTTTTCGCTCGCCAAGGGTGAGATCAGCCCGATCGTCCGCAGCGAATTCGGTCTGCACCTGGTGACTGTTAATGAAATCCGCGGCGGAGATGTCCGCAGCTTCGAAGATGTGCGCGCTGAGTTGGAATCGGAACAGCGCAGTGAACTCGCCAAGAGGGAATTCCAGGCGCTTTCCGAGCAGTTCAGCAATGCGGTCTACGAGCAGGCCGACGCGCTGCAACCTGTGGCGGAAAAGTTCAATCTTGAACTGCGCAAAGCCGATTTGGGGCGCACGCCAGTTGCCGGCACGCAAGGGCCGCTTGCCTCGCCCAAACTGATCGAAGCCGTGTTTGCACCGGAATCGCTGAAGAGCAAGCGCAATACCGAGGCCATTGAGACCGGCGCTCAGCAGCTCGTTTCGGCGCGCGTGCTCAAACATGTGCCGGCCGCACCTCCCGCGCTCGACGAAGTGAAAGATGCCGTACGTGAGCAGTTGCTGATTGAGCGTGCTGCCGCACTGGCCAAGAAGGCGGGTGAGGCGATGTTGGCGCAGAAGGCGGAAGAGTTGAGCTACGACGCCACGGTCACTGTCTCGCGCATGAGCTCTCAGGGTCTGCCGCGTGAGGCTTTGATCAAGATCCTGCAGGCGCCGGCCGCCAATCTGGCCAAGCCCTTCGGCGTGGACCTCGGCACGGGTGGTTATCTGCTGGTGCGTTTGAATGGTGTGAAGCCGCCCAGTGAGCAGGAGGTTCCTGCCAAGCAGGCGGAGCAGCAGTACGCGCAGGCGCTGGCCAATGCCGAAGGACTGGCCTACCTGGAAGCGTTGAAGGCGGGCTACAAGGCAAAAATCTTGATTTCACCATCGAAGGCGGCTTCCACTCCCTGATTCCTTGCTATACTGCTTGGCTTTCGACGGTGGCTGTAGCTCAGTTGGTAGAGTCCAGGATTGTGATTCCTGTCGTCGTGGGTTCGAGTCCCATCAGCCACCCCA
>JBDHSJ010000045.1:0-22264 GCA_039808065.1 Burkholderiaceae bacterium
TGCTGCTCATGGACTGCTGGAACCCCCACCTGACAGCGGCTGAGCGCAGCGCGGTGCTGGCTTTGGTCGGGCGCATTTCGGCGCTTGAGGAGCCGCCGCTTTAGGGCGATTTCGACGCCAGGGCAGGGAACAACGAAGGGAACGACGCGCGCGCCGCTCGCAGCGGGTCGACCAAGGACGGACTGAGCGTTTCGGCAGCGACCGAGACGCCTGCACGAGTCGCTCGCCTACGCGGCCTTTGCGATACCGGGTGCGTGACCGCCAGTTGGGAGCCAAGCGCCCACAAAGCCACAAAAAAGGGGGGGGCCGAAGCCCCCTTTCATCCAGGCAGGGGTTGAAACCCCCGCCTTGGTTCATCGCGGTTTCCCGATCAGAACTTCATTTCAATGCGACCGTAGTACTGGCGACCGTAGGCGTCGTACAGGTAGTAGTTGAACGGCTTCTGGTCATAAGGCGAACCCACCAGGGCCGGGAACTTCTCGGTCAGGTTGTTGACACCCAGGATCAGCTTGGCACCCTTGAGCGGGGTATCCCAGGCGAACTGCATGTCGTGGGTGGTGTACGTCGGAACGTAGTCACCATCACGCTCACCGTTCTTGCCGATCACGTTGATGTTGTACTGAACAGCAAAGCCGCCCATCTTCCACGAGTTGGCCAAGACGGCGCGATGCTTCGGCGAGCCGAAGGTGCCGTTGTAGTCCACGCCATCCTGCTCAGCCTTGGTCACGCGCGAGTAGGTCAGCTCGTGCGAGAAGTTGCCGATGCCAGCCCACTTGTGCGAGAACAGCACGCTGGCGTCGAAACCACCGTAGTTCAGGACACCTTCGTTGGCAGAGCCGCTGACGATCTGCAAGATCGCGCCGGTGTTCGGGTCGCGACGGATCGACAGGCCAGCCGGAATCGGCAGCTTGCTGTCGCCATTGTTACGGTCGACGATCTGCTGGGCCGACACGAAGTTGATCACGTCATGGATCTTCGTGTGCCACACGTCCAGCTTGGTGCTCAGGTTGGGCATGACATCCCACACCGCACCAATCGACCACTGCTTCGACTTCTCCGACTTCAGGGCCGGGTTCGAAATGCGCAGACCATTGATCTGGAACTCTTCGGTCTCGCACTCGGCTGCCGTGAAGCCACCATCGGCCAAGCAGTGACGCGGGTCAACCACGGTGTCAGCGCTGAAGGCGGGCTTCTGGTTCAGCTCAGGCAGCGTCGGGGCACGGAAGCCCTCGCCAGCCGAGGCGCGCAGCGTCAGGGAACGCATCGGCTGGTAGCGCACCGACACCTTCGGCGAGAAGTCATTGCCGTAGTCGGAGTACTTCTCGTAACGGCCGGCCACCGAAGCTTCCAGACCCTTCATGATCGGGAACAGCACTTCGACGGTGCCGGCGCTGACGGTGCGATGGCCTTGGGCCGAGCTACCCGAGCTGCCCAGGACCTCACCGGCTTCGCTCAGCGAGTCGTAGATGTCGGCGTACTGCTGCAAGCTGCGATCCAGGCCGACATACATGCGTGCCGAGCCGTTGCCCATCTGGAAGAGGTCGAACGAGGCGTTGGCGAAGTAGTCGGTCTGTGCCCACAGGCCATCACGCCCCGTGGTGGTCGTGATCGACTTCAGCACTTGATCCGAGTTCAGGAAGGGGTTGTCGATCTGGTACACGCCATTGTTGATGGCGGCGGTTGCCAGGCCCTTCACGATGAAGCCACGACCGATTTCCTGGTACTTGGAGACCGTGCGACGGACACCCATGTCAACGTCGATGCTGCCGACGGTGCCCTGGAAGCCGGCGGTGTAGTCCGTCAGGGTTGCATCCGTGCTGGTGTCACGGTTGCCTGCCGCCGCGAAGCGGTGAGCCAGGAACACCGGCTGCGTGAACTTGTAGCGGTTGGCCAGCACGCTGCCCGGGGTCACCAGGATCGAATCCGGCACCGGCGCATAGCGGCCGAAGCTGGTGTTGTTGGTGCTGGAAACGTTCAGGTACGCATTCCAGTCCGAATTGATGCGGAACTCACCGCGCGCAAAGATCGACTTGGCGCCCGTGGCGGCTTCGTCAGCGGCAACCAGGTTGAAGTCGTAACGGCAACGGCCCGTCGCATCGACGTAGAAGCCCTTGTCCGGGAAGTCGCAGGTGCCGGCCTTGCCGCGCGAGCCGCCGCCAGAGATGTTGGGCAGGTATTCGCCACCGCCAATGTCGATGGCTTGGTAGAAGTGGTTCGAGTACGACGAAGCACCCTTGGGAGCACCCCAGGGGTAGTCACGCACCCAGATGATGTCGCGGCTGGTGCGCGAGGCGCCCATGACGACGCGACCCTTCTCGCCCGTGATGCCGAGGATGGCCGACGCTTCTTCGCGGTTACCACCCTTGATCGAGGGGTTGGTCTTGCCGGCCATCAGGTGAACGCCTTCGAAGTCCTTGCGCAGGACCACGTTCACGACACCACCGATGGCGTCCGAACCGTAAATGGCAGAAGCACCGTCGGTCAGGATTTCGATGCGCTCAACGGCGGCCATCGGAATCGAGTTCATGTCCGCCGAATCGCCGACGTTCGGAGCCTTCGCAACGCGGCGGCCGTCAACCAGCACCAGGGTCCGGTTGCTGCCGAGACCGCGCAGGTTCACGCCAGAGAACGATTGGGCCGAGCTGCCCGACTGGGGGCGGAACTGACCGGTCGAAGCGAAGGTCGAATTGCGGATGAATTCAGCAACGGTGGTCGAACCGGAGGCTTCCAATTCGGCACGGGTGATCACGGTCACAGGCAGCGCGCCTTCGGCATCAGCGCGCTTGATGCGCGAGCCGGTCACTTCAATGCGCTCGAGCTTTTGTGCTTCTTGGGCAAAGGCGGGCATCGAGGTGGCCAACACGCCACCGCCAACGGCCAGCAGCACGCTGGCGCACACCTTGGTCTTCTTGAACATGGAATCTCCTAGGGGAAAGGAAGCAAAACCCTCAAGGCCCGATTCAAAAAAATCGGGCCGACTCTCTTGAGGGCATCGGGCGATTCTCAGGCCAGGGGTCACCGTGCTCGCCCGGGGCTTCCCCAAGCCGCGATGCTTTGCCGCGTCACTGGCGTGCGCACCATCTCAAACAATGACAGCAAAAGCCGGCAAAAACATGCACTTACAAGCACAAGAAGCTTGCCAATCAAAATTTACCCCGTGACCAACGCCACCTTCTTCCGGGCATCTGCACCGTGGCGACCGGCCACTTTTGTTGCCAACTCACAACAACATGAGAATTGCAAGCCGGCCCACCTAGTGAATGCCCTTGGACCTACTGGGGATACGAAGGCAGCCTGCGCGGCGGAGAATCACGTCATGCGTTCATGTTCGAGAAGTTTGAATGAGTGGTGACCGCCCCCAAGTCTGGTCCCGGTATTGGGCCACGGGTGCCCGGCACTCTTGCCACGGCAGCTTCGACGGACAGTACAGCGGAGCATTTGAGTCCTTTTGGGGCCAAGTTGCAGCCGAATTGCCGCTTGGAGCGCGTGTTCTCGACCTGTGCACCGGCAGTGGTGCCCTGCCGCGCCTGTTCGCGTCGTTGCGACGGGATGATGCTGCTTGGCGCTGCGACGGGGTCGACCTGGCCGAACTTCCTCCTCCGGAACGTCTTGGACTCGCTGACAGCCGCATCCGCTTGCATGCGCGCACTTCGGCCGAGTCCCTGCCCTTCGAATCAGCCTGTTTCGATCTCGTGATCAGTCAGTACGGGCTGGAGTACTGCGACCCTGCCCTCGCCCTGTCCGAGTCGCTGCGCGTGCTGCGCCCAGGCGGGCGCTTGGCCCTCGTGCTGCACCACGCGGAATCTTTGCCCGCGGAACTTGCGCGAACCGAGGTCAGTCACATCGAAGGCCTGCTTGCCGCGGATGGACTGCTCGATATGGCCGCCGGCATGCACGCACTGCTGATGCGTGCGCGCACCGCCCAAGGCCGCGTCGAACTCGACCGCGACCCTGCCGCATTGAGGCTGCGCGACCAGTTCAACGCGGCCCAGGAGCAGATCGAGCGTGAGATCGCTGCCAGCCGCTGCCCTGATGTCCTGCACGAGGCGAGGCAAGCCATCATGCAGGCGTTTCAGGCGGGCCCGGCCGGAGCTGCACAGCTTCAGAGCTATCGGCAGCAACTGCAGGATGCCCAGCTTCGCCTCTCCGAGCTGGTGATGCACGCGCTCGACGAAGCCAAGCTATCGGCACTCGAGGCCCAGCTGCAATCGAGTGGGCGCCGCAGCCGGCGCGCCCTCATCCATGAGCGTGGCCACTTGATGGCGTGGTCGCTGCAGGCTGGCTGAACACTCGGACCACGTCGCAGTCGTCGAGCGGCCGCCTACCGTCAGCCGCCCGAAGAGCGTGGCCCTGCGCGCCTCATTCGCGCACAACCGGCAGGCGCTTCACACATGCCCCCAGGCCACCAGCACATCGCGCCCCTGCACCACCAGCTGGGCCTTGGCCCCGACCGGCAGGCAGACCTTGGTACGAACATGCCCGAAAGGCAGCCCCTGCAGAATGGGCACTGGCGTGCGCACCTGCACGGCAGCAAGCGCATCTTTGAGCTTGTAGCCGCCATCCAGCGGGCTGGGCTTCCAGCCGCCGCAGTCGCCGATGAGCACCGCCTTCTGCGCCGCCAACACCCCCGCCTGCTGCAGCTGCAGCAGCAAGCGCTCGACCCGATACGGGTGTTCGGCGACTTCTTCCAGAAACAGGATGCCGCCCTTGATGCGCGGCCAGTGCGGCGTGCCCAGCAGCGAGCACAGCATCGTCAGATTGCCGCCCCAGAGCAGGCCCTCGGCTTCGAAGCCATCGTGCGGTTGAGTGCCACGCGGTGCACCCGTCTCGCGGAAGCCGATGGCTTCCAGCTCGCCCTGCATGGCCTCTACGAAGCAGGCCTCGGTGATGTCATCCACCCCGCCCTGCGCAGAGGTGCGGCCGAAGTCGTCGCCCGCCAGCGGGCCTTGCCAGCTGATGCCACAGCCGCGCGCGTGAGCCAACAGGCCGAGCTGCAGCGCGGTCAGGTCGCTCATGCCGACCCAGCGTGTGCCGCGCTCCACTGAACGGGCCAGCGAGGGCCAGTCCAGGCGATCGAGCAGGCGCGTCAGGCCATAGCCGCCGCGTGAGGCCAGGGCCACGGACACCTCGCTGGCGGCCACGCGGTGGATGGCTTCAAGACGCTGCTCGTCCGTGCCCGCAAAGCGCTGCTGGCGCAGCAGCGCCGATTCATCGAGTGTGGCGCTGAAGCCGAGGCGTCCCAGGTGCTTGGCCGCCCGGCGCAACTGCGCTGCCTCGCGGTAGACGCCGGCGGGGCTGTAGATGCACAGGGACAGGGGCGCGGGCGCGTTGCCCGACTGAGGGTTGGCGTGGCTCATGGCTCGAAGGAAGAAGGGAGTTCGGTGGCCTCACCGACGGGAATGGCTTCCGGCATGCCACGGCGCGCAGCGCGCCGTTCACGGGCCTGGGCGCGACGCTCGGCAAAGAAGTCGCGCAGCAGCTGCGCGGCGGGTTCCGCCAGCACACCGCCTTGAACGCGCGTGTGGTGATTGAGCAGCGGCTGGGCGAACAGATCGACCACCGAACCGGCCGCGCCGGTCTTGGGGTCGGCGGTGGCGTAGACGATGCGGCTGAAACGGGCATGCATCAGCGCCATCGCACACATGGCGCAGGGTTCCAGCGTGACGAAGAGCTCGCACTCCGGCAGCCGGTAGTTGCCCAACAGAGTCGCGGCATGGCGCAGGGCCACGATCTCGGCGTGCGCCGTCGGGTCGTGGGTGGTGATGGGCCGGTTGTAGCCAGTGGCGATCAGCTGGCCTTGGCGCAGGATTACTGCCCCGACCGGCACTTCGCCTGCCAGCCAGGCGTTGTGCGCCTGGTCCAGGGCCAGGCGCATGGCGTACTCGTCCTGCGGCTGAAGGGGGGTGGTGTTCAGGGTGTGGCCTCGCTGGCGCGCTCGGCGCCTTGTTGCAGCAAGCCCTCGACCTGCTTGCCCACGGCCTGCGGCAGGGCTTGGGCCGGGGCTGCAGCCGAAGCGGCCGTAGCCCCTGGGGCGGGGGTCGGAACCAGCACCTTGGTCTGCTGCTTGGCCAGCATCAACACCACGGCCAGCACCACCAGCATCATCAGGACTCCGAACACAGCGCGCATGGCAGCTCCAGGAAGCAGCAGCGGCCCAGTGGGCCGCTGATCGCCCGACAACCGGGCCTGCTGCGATTGTGCCGCCCTCGCCCCGGCCTGCCAGCTCCGGCAAGGCCCCCGGCAGCGCAGCCAGCCGATCGGGCTGTCCGGCGCGACGAATGGCGCCCGCAAAAGCTCGATGCTGCCGCACTGGTCGAGTGCTGGCAGGGAAGTGATCCTCGTCAGCAGGGTCAGCGCCTCCCGGCGCTGCATGGGCACAGTGCAGGGGGATAGCATCCTGGCCATGGAAACGCTCGCCTTCGACTACACCCGCCAGGACGCCGCTGGCGCCAGTTGCACCGCCCAGGCCTGGGCCCAGGTGCCCGACCCTGTTAGCCCCGCCCAGGCGCAGGCCCTGAAGGCGCAGGCCGCCGAATTGCTGCGCACACGCGGCGCCGTGCTGGTGGCGCATTACTACGTCGATGGGCACTTGCAGGATCTGGCGCTGGAAACCGGCGGCTGCGTGGCCGATTCGCTGGAGATGGCGCGATTCGGGCGCGACCACGCGGCGCAAACCCTGGTGGTGGCCGGTGTGCGCTTCATGGGCGAAACGGCAAAGATCCTGTCGCCCGAGAAGACCGTGCTGATGCCCACGCTGGAGGCCACCTGCTCGCTCGACCTGGGCTGCCCGGCGGACGAGTTCGCCGCCTTCTGCGACGCCCATCCGGACCGCCAGGTGGTGGTCTACGCCAACACCAGCGCCGCTGTGAAGGCGCGCGCCGACTGGATGGTGACCAGCAGCTGTGCGCTCGAAATCGTCGGCCACCTCAAGGCCCAGGGCCACAAGATCCTCTGGGCGCCCGATCGGCACCTGGGACGCTACATCCAGGAGCAGACCGGCGCCGACATGCTCATGTGGCAGGGCGACTGCATCGTCCACAACGAGTTCAAGGGCATCGAACTGCAGCTTCTGAAGGAACAGTATCCACAGGCCCTGGTGCTGGTGCACCCGGAAAGCCCGCGTGCGGTGGTGGAACTGGCCGATGTGGTCGGCTCGACCTCGGCGTTGATCAAAGCCGTGGTGGAAGGCCAGGTGAAGGACTACATCGTCGCCACCGACAACGGCATCCTGCATCGGATGCGCCAGCTCGCGCCGGGCAAGAACCTGATCGAGGCGCCGACCGCCGGCAATGGCGCCACCTGCAAGAGCTGTGCGCACTGCCCCTGGATGGCCATGAACGGCCTGCGCAATCTCATCAGCTGCCTGGAGTCCGGCAGCCCCAGCATCGCGGTGGAAGCGCCCGTGCGCGAGCGGGCCCAGGCTTGCATCACTCGCATGCTGGATTTCACCGTCAGCCTGAAGACCCGCTCGGCCATTCAATCGGGGATGGGCGCGGCCTGATCCCCAGCCGGCAGGCGAGCGGCTATAACCCCAACAAACTCGGAGGATCCATGGCCAACCCGGACTTCACCCAGCTCTACAACCACCACGAGCGCGAGGTCTTCGCGGCCGTGATGGACGCCGCGCCGGACTATCCGGACATCGCCATCTCCAACGACCTGCTGTGCGACGTGGCCTGCGTGGCCCTGAACCGCCTGCCCCCGCGCTACATCCGCCATGCGGTGGATTTCAGCTTCTACCTGACCGAACACGAGCGCCTAGAGATGGACCAGGGCATCGTCGACGCCGTGGCCTACGCCTTCAACTTCGTCGGTGCCCGCATGGCCATGCGGGCCAAGCAGGGCTGAAGCTCAGACGCGGCGGCTGGCCCAGGTGACCGCCTGGGCCGCCAGCAGGGCCAGACCCAGCGCCAATGCCGCTACCCAGAACATCGCGCGCGGGCTGCCGGCGTCGAGCAGCGCGCCCGCCAGCGGCGCGGCCACCGCAAAGCCGATGTCCAGGCCCGAGTACACCGTGCCGTAGACGCGACCCGTGGCCCCGGCCGGCGCCGCCTGCTTGACGAGCAGATCGCGCGACGGCCCAGCCAGGCCGGTGCCAACGCCCGCCAGCGCCACCAGGGCGACCGCGGCCCACGCGGACAGACCGGGCAGTGTGGCCAGCAGCAAGAGGGCCATGGCCGCCAGCAGTGCCAAGGCAATGTTTCGCTCCAGCCGGCGTGCCCGCACCACCCAAAAGCCACCCAGCAGCATGCCCAGGGCCCCGCACAGCATGTAGGCCGTCACCACCAGGTTGAGCGATTCGGCACTGCGGCCATGCAGCAGGGCCAGCGCGGCCGGCGCGAAGCTCTGCAGCGAAGCCAGGGCCGCCGTGGTGAACAGGAAGAAGGAGAAGCACAGCCAGATCGAGGGCAGACGCAGGAAGGCGAGCGGATGGGCCTCGGGCGCACCGGCCGCCCCACCCGCTTTGCGTACATGCCCCTGGGTCTGCAGATGCTCGCGCTGCAGCACCAGCAGGCCCAGCACCAGCAGGGCCACCAGGGCGCTGGCCAGGTATACAAAGCGCCAGCTCGCCCCGGTCCCCAGCACGGCCAGCGCCAACACCGGCATCAGCGCCCAGCCCAGGTTGCCGCTAATGCCGTGCACCGAGTAGGCGTGGCCGATGCGCCCGTGGCTGACGCGCTGGTTCAGGATGCTGAAGTCGGCCGGGTGCATCGGGGCATTGCCCAGGCCGGCCAGCGCCGCGGCCAGCATCAGCCCGACATAGCCCTGCGCAAGCCCCGCCGCCAGCGAGGCCAGCGCGAAGAAGCTCATCGCCACCATCAGCGCCGGGCGGGCGCCATGGCGGTCCACCACGAAACCCGACAGCGCCTGCCCCACCCCCGAGACCGCATAGAAGACCGAGACCAGCAGGCCCAGCTCGGCCCAGCTCAGGCCGAACTCGCGTGCGAACACCGGGAACAGCGGCGGCAGCAGCAGGTGGAAGAAGTGGCTGGTGCCATGGGCCAGACCGACGACACCGATGGTCGTCCAGTCGGCACGGCTGCGGTCCGGCGCATCGGCCGGCAGGGCTAGGGTTTGCATGGGGGCAATGCTGACAGCGGTGGTGAAGTCCTGGACGCGTCAGATCGCCGAAAACTTTCGAGAATCAGCCAATGAGCCAGAAGCCACGCCGGCGCGTGCTGCTGCCACACGACCCGCAGCGCTACGCCCCCTCCCCCGCCCATCCGGTACGCGCCAAGGCTCGGCTGATGGCGCACGACATGGACATCCAGCCGCATCAGCACGAATGGGGCCAGCTGGTGCTCTCGCTGGCGGGTGCGGTACGGGTCGAGGCCGAGCAGGCAGGCCAGACCCATGCCTTCATCGTGCCGCCGGCGCGCGCGGTATGGATTCCGGCCGGCGTGGTGCACGCGGTGCGCGCCATCGAGCAGGCCGAACTGCGCACGGCTTACCTGCATGCCGGCTGCGGCCTGGCCGCCACGCGCGGCTTCGAGCGCTGCCGCGTGCTCGAGGTCAACCCGCTGCTGCGCGAGTTGCTGCGCGAGCTCACTCCCTTTAGTGAACCCGATGCGCCGGCCGACCCGCGCGAGCCCCTGCTGGTGGCCCTGCTGGTGGCGGAGCTGCAGCGCGCCGCCCCGGTTGCCCTGGGCCTGGCCCTGCCGCAGGACAAGCGCCTGCGCCGCGTCTGCGAGGCCCTGCTGGAGCAACCCCAGCAGGATCAGGAGCTGCGCCACTGGGCCGGCGAGGTGGGCGCCAGCGAACGCACCTTGGCGCGCCTCTTTCGCCAGGAGCTGGGCACCAGCTACCGGCATTGGCGCCAGCAGCTGCTGCTAGCCCAGGCCCTGAGCCTGGCGGCACGCAAGCGGCCGCTGGCCTCGATCGCAGCGGAGCTGGGCTACGCCAACCCAAGCGCCTTCAGCGCCATGGTCAAGCGCACCGTGGGCATGAGCCCGCGCGAGTTCTTCGCCTTGGCCTAACGCGGAGCCGGGCGGTGGCGCGAAACGATGCGCCGCCCGCCGCCCTGCACCTGGTGGCGGCGCCGGCGCGCCTCCATCGGGTCCACCGTCAGCGGCCGGTAGACCTCGACCCGGTCGCCGTGGCTGAGGCACTCGCTGGGTTCGGCCTTGTGGCCCCAGATGCCGACCCGTTGCTGAGGTACATCGACCGGCAGGGCGGCCAGTGCATCGGCCACGGTGGCACCGGCCGGCAGGCGCAGGCTGCGCACCTCGATCTGACCAGGCGCCGGACTCCAGGCCAGCTCGACCGCCAGCATCTGCTCAGCGCCGGCCATAGACGGCCTCCGCGCGCTCGACAAAGCGATCCACAAAGGTCGCCGCCACCTTGTCGAACACCGGGCTGAGCACGGCTTCGAGCGCCCCGCTCGAAAAGGCGTAGCGCAGCTCGAAGTCGATCTTGCAGGCGTTGATTTCACCCGGCGCCGCGCCGGGACGCGACAGGGGCTTGAAGAGCCAGTCACCATCCAAGTGCGTGAAGGGGCCGTCCACCAGCTCGACACGCACCCGCCGGTCGCCGTCGTGGGTGTTGCGGGTGGTGAAGCTGCTGCGCACGCCGGCGAACGCCAAGTCCAGCCGCGCGGTCAGGCCGTCATCGTGGCGGGCCAGCACCTGGGCCTTGTCGCACCAGGGCAGGAATTCGGGGTAGCGCTCCACGCCGGTGACGAGATCCACCATCTCACGCGGGCTGTACCAGAGCAGAACGGACTTCTTGACGGGCTTCATAGAATGCCGGCCATTCTAGGAACGCCCTGTTGCCCGGCAGGGCGTTCGTCTTTGAGAGCCCCATGAGCATCGTTGACAACCGCCGCGCAAGATTTGAATACCACCTCGAGGAAGAGTACGAGGCCGGCATGGTGCTGGAAGGCTGGGAGGTCAAGGCCATCCGCTCCGGCCAGGTGCAGCTGACCGGCTCCTATGTGGTGGTGAAGGACGGCGAGCTGTTCCTGATCGGCTGCCAGATCAACCCCCTGCGCACCGCCAGCACCCATGTGCGCCCCGAGGCGCAGCGCACCAAGAAGCTGTTGCTGGCCAAGCAGGAGATCCGCCGCCTGATCGGTAAGACCGAGCAGAAGGGCTACACCCTGGTGCCGCTGGACCTGCACTTCAAGGGCGGTCGGGTGAAGTGCCAATTCGCACTGGGCAAGGGCAAGGCCCTGCACGACAAGCGCGAGACCGAGAAAAAGCGGGAATGGGAAAAGGAAAAGGGCCGCCTGATGCGGCACAAGATCTCCTCCGCCAAGGAGTAGATCAGGCCTTCAGCCCTCGAGGCCCGCACTGCCGCAGCGCAGCTGCGTGACCAGGCCATCCGCGCTCTGCAGGCTGATGCCGCGCACCGGGCCAAAAAAGCCCTGCAGCTGTTCGGGCTGCAAGACACGCAGGGTGTCGGGCAGGGTGCGTGGGTCGTAGTAGCGCCAGTAGAGGGGCTTGCCGCCAGGGCCGTAAATCACATTGAATTTGCGCAGGTGGCGGCGCAGCTCGGCAAAGCCGATCGGCGCCTGGCCCGCTGGGGTGGGCGCCAGCTCCAGCACCATGGCCAGGCCACTGGCAAACCACTGCTGCAGCAGCTTCTCGCTCGCCGCATCCACTGACTTGAGCTGCCCGAGGTAGCCGGAGACGTCGGCCAGCTCCTCCGCCAGCTCGCCGGTGAACAGGCTCTCCAGCTGGCTGAAGACGGCACGCGGCAGTTCGCTGGCGCCGCCGGTCAGGCCGGCGCAGTCGATCAGCACGAAGGGCGGAGACGCTTGCGCGGTCTGCAAGGCAGACCACCACTGGCTGAAGGGGATGCTCATGATCAGGCGTTGCAGATTTCGCAGAAGGGTGTCGACGAAGCGCGCGCAGCGGCCAACGCGGCCGCGGCCTGGCTGATGGGCTTGTCGGTGCCACCGGTGGAGTCCTTGGCCTTCTCGGCGTTCTTGGGAGTGTCCGGGCTGGCACCGCTGCCGGAACCGGCCGAGCCTCCCGAGTTGACGAACACCATCGGCCCGCTGATGTGCACGCCGGCCGGGCTGACGTTGACGAAGCTGCCGCCGACCTTGAGCGAGATCTGCGCGCTGGCCTCCAGCACGATGGTGGTGCCCGCCTTCAGGTGGATCTCGGTGCCGGCCTTGGCCGCCATCTTGGTGCCGCAGTCGGCCTGCCAATCGGTACCCACCTTCAGGTGCACGCCGGCGGCCACCTTGGTGATCTGGTCGCCGCCGATGTCGGTGTGCACGTCCTTGACGAGCTTTTCGAAGACATCCTTCTCGACCTTCAGATGGCTCTCGTCGCCGATCCACTCGGTGCGCTTCTTGTTCGTGTAGAAGTTCAGGTCCTTCTCGGCGCGCAGGTAGATCTCTTCGCTGCCCTTCTTGTCTTCAAAGCGCAGCTCGTTGAAGTTCGAGGCGCCGCCGCCGCTGCTGGAGCGGCTCTTCAAGCCCCAGACGGTCTTGTTGGCGGGCAAGGCATAGGGCGTCTTGTTGTCGCTGTTGTAGACGCTGCCAATGACCAGGGGCCGATCCGGATCGCCCTCCAGGAACTGCACCACCACCTCCTGGCCCAGGCGCGGGATGGCCATGGCGCCGTAGCCATTGCCGGCCCAGGGCTGCATCACGCGGATCCAGCAGCTGGCGTCCTGGTCGGCCTTGCCGTAGCGATCCCAGCGGAACTGCACCTTAATGCGGCCATGCTGGTCGACGTGGATTTCCTCGCCGCTCGGGCCGACCACGGTGGCCGTCTGCGGGCCGGAGATCAGCGGCTTGGGGCTCAGCTGCGCAGGGCGGAACGGAGTCTTGAGGGCAATGCCCTCGAGTTCGCAGCGGAACTCGAAGCCGCCGCCGTCCGAGCTGCTGTCAGCGCTGGTCTGCGCCAGATAGCGGGTGGCCACCACCAGGTGCTTGTCGTTGTAGCTCGTGGTCGGGTGCTTGGCCAGCGTGAAGCTGCGCCCGGGGCTAAAGCCGCGCACCGGGCCGAAACCACGGAACACCTGGTAGCGCGCATGCAAGGCTTCCAGGCGCAGCTTGGAGATCGCCTTGGCGTCGGCCGCCGTGGTCGCGCCGGCCGGATCGTCGAACATCGCGAAGCTGCTCAAGGGGTGGGAGAAGGCCTTGTCGGTCTGCCCTTCCACCAGGGTGCGCGACTTCAGGTAGTCGTAGTCGCGTGACACGAAGCGACCGCTCTGCACCTCGTGCGTGGCTTCCCAGCGCAGCAGCAGCTCCTTGTCGTCGCGGTTGTCGGCGTCGAAGTGGACCTCTTCATAGCCGGTGGCCGGCGTGTGGGCGCTGGGGCTGTCGGCCAGCACCAGTTCGTGCTTGCCGTTGCTGTGCTCGAAGAAGTAGTAGATGCCCTCCTCTTCCATCAAGCGGCTGACGAAGTTGAAGTCGGTTTCGCGGTACTGCACGCAGTACTCGCGCTGGCGGTAGCTGCCGCTGATGGCCTTGCGGAAGCTGCACAGCGCGCCATGGCCGCGGAACACGGCTTCGATGATTTCCAGCGCGGTCTTGTTCTGGAAGATGCGGGAGTTGGACTGGCGCTGCAAAAACCACAGCCAGGGGCTGAGCGTGGCCTCGTAGACATAGCTCTTGCTGCCGGTGCCGCCATCGATGGCATCGCGGTACTCGCTGACACCACCCCAGCGGGTGAAATAGCCATTGAAGTAGCGCGACTGCTCGCCCTTGCCGATCAAGCGCATGGTGGCGTTCTGGCCCAGCATGTCGGTGGGCGCGATGTCGGGGCGCTTGCTCTTGAGGCGCAGGCGGAACTCACTCAGGCGCGACAGGCCTTCGGTTCCATCCAGTTCAAGCAGCAGCAGGGCATGCGGGCCCAGCGTGGTGTCGATGGCGAGTGGCAGCGGCATGGCGTTCTCCGGAAGGCGGTTCGATTCTCAGGGCCCATCAGGCGCCGTGGGGGGCCAGAAGCCCCTGGGGCCGGGCGTCAAAACTGGGGCGCATGGGCTGGCAGTAGTCGTCGGCGTCGCGCCCGGGCGCGCGCTGGCCCAGCCACTGGGTCCAGCCCAGACCCTGCCCGGCCTGCGCACCAGGCAGCGCCAGGCGCGCCGCCGGTGCATCGCTCGCGCGCAGCACCAGCTGCAGTTCCCAGTCCCACTCGGGGCCGACATAAAGGGCCACCAGGTCGCGCAGCTCCTGGTGAGCCGGGGCGTTGGGCAGGAAGCGCTGGTAATCAGCCAGGCTCAGCGGGCCCAGCACCAGGCGGAAGCGCGAGCTGCAGTCCCAGACCTGCGCTCCCGCCACGGCATCCTGCCCGAGCCGGGCAAAGCGCTGGCCCAGGCGGCTGCGCTCTTCCTTGGGAATGGGCAGCCAGCGGGCCCGGAACTCTTGCACCCGCACGCGCAGGCCGAAGTAGTGCCCCAACATGCCGGCCAGACTGGCCGGGCTGCGCACCCGGCGCGAGAGTGAGGCGGCGAAGGCCTGCTTGAAGGCCGGAGGAATGAGATCCCGCGCCGCCAGCGGGCCGTGGGCCAGACCCGCCAGCGCCGCCAGCCGATCGGCCAACGGATGGCCGGCATGCGGGCGCTGCGCCGCCCCCGGTTCGGGCGCGGCCAGCTCGGCGTCCACCCCCAGCACGGCCTGGGCATCGGCCCAGGCGCGGTAGAGCAAACCGAGCTGCCGCCGCTGCAGCACGTTGAGGAAGGCGACAAAGCTCTGGCGGTCCTCCTGGCGCTGGCTGCCCGACTGCAGGTCGCGGGCATGCTGGGTCCAGGCGTAAGGCATGGCGCCGTTCGGGCCCAGCAGGCCCAGCGCATGCTGCGCCACGCGGGCGCGGGCGCGTTTGGCGTCCGGCCCTTGCAGGCTCACCACTTCCTTGGGTGCGAAGCCCAGCAGCAGGGCCTGGTCGATGCGCACGGCCTCGCGGTCCGGGTTGCTGGAGTAACCCAGCCGCTCGTGCCCCGGTTGGGCGGCTTGCAGCAGGCGCAGGGCGGCAAACAGGCTGGGCTGGACATCCTCGGCCCCGAGCGCGGCCAGCGCCTGGTCCGTCGCCCAGGGCTGCGCGGGCAGGTCCTGCAAGCCGCGACGCAGGCGCTGGTCCAGCTGCAGTGCGGCCAGCACCGCGGCCGCATCGGCGCGCGCCAGCACGGTGCGCAGCACACGCCAGCGCGAGCGCCAGTCGGAAGGCAGGCCATCGAGAGGCAACTCCCGCTCGGCCAGCACCGAACGCAGCAGGCCGCGCAGCCGCTGCGACTCGGCTCCGCTCAGGCGTCGGGCCGGCGTCCGAGTCGCGCGCGCCATCGCAGGGCCTCGCTCCATTCCTTCATTTCGAGTCGCGTCTCGACGAAGGAGTTGATGGCCACATGGCTGGCCAGGAAGTGCTCGATGACGGCCGCCAGCAGAAAGGGCGAGCCGCCGTCAAAGCCGCGTTCGCTCATCTCCAGCGTCAGCTGCAGGCCGCGCGCAAAGCCGAGCGGCCCGCCACCCGGCACGCGCCGCGTGACGGCCTGCGTGCGCACTGCCAGCAGACCTTCGGCCTGGCGGTGCAGGAAATGGGCGCGCTGCGGTGCGTACAAGGTCAGTACCGCGCGCAGGGCATCCGCGCCGCGCACGCTGCCGCCATCGATCAGCGACAGGTAGTTGACGAACAAATGGCTGAGCGCGGTCCAGGGCTCGAAGCCATCGACGGCGTAATCGAGCGCCTCGGACGGCGGCACCACTGCCACGATGCGCTGCACCGGCAAACTGTCCACCGCCTCGTAATGCGCCGCCGCCGGCTGGTTGCGCAGGTAGCGGGGGGTTTCGCGGTCCATCACCAGCGCGCGGAACGAGAGGTACTGCAGACCCCGCCCCTGCGGGCCGGCGCCGCGCTCCGCCAACGCGATGTAGAGCTCGGTGCCGACGGCCGGCGCGCGCGCGCCTTCCATGTCGCCTTGCAGGCTGTCGCCCTGCAGCCAAGCCCGCTGGGCCTCGATCTCGCGCTGCGTGAGCTTGCGCCGCTCGCGCCGCTGCGTATAGAAGCTGGAAGTGGCCAAGCGACCGCTGCTGGCCACCTCGAAGATCGGGGCAAAACGGCGCTCGAAGCCCTCGCCCCCACCCACCACATCGAGGAGCTGCACCACCTCGAGGCGACGTGCCTGGTGGGCGTCTGCGACGACGCGGTACTCGGTCTTGCCCGGGCTGATGTCGCAGCGGTCCAGACCCCGCTCGCGCAGATTCACCGCCGGGGTGCAGAACAGCGCCAGGGAATTGGCCCGCACCGCGCCCTCGAGCTTGGCGTAGTTGGCGCCCACGTGCAAGTGGATGAAGAGCTTGCGGCCGCTCATCCGGGCCAGCAGAGGTCGCAGGCCCTGCAGCTCGAAGAAGCGGAACTTCTCCGGCAGGGCCGCGAACTCACGCAGCACCCGGAAGCCCGCGTGACCGCGCACGGGCATGCGCAGCAGGGCCTCGTCCTCGTCGAAGCCGATGTGGCGCACCGTGCTGCCGGGCAACCAGTGGGCATCGCGCCGGCCCGCAGCATCGCTGGACAGACCCACTGCAATGCAGCGGCCGGCGATCAGCTCCATCAGCTGACTGGCATGGGGTTCGCCGATGGCCACGAAGACGGGCAGACGGTCCAGGTCAAGCTGGGCCAGATCGCCGTCGCCGGCCAGGTCCAGCTCCAGGCGCAGGCTGGCCTCCGCACGGCCCCAGCCGGGGTCGCCCTGGCGCTCAGGCCGGGCGCCCAGGTACTGCACGTCGACCAGCTGCAGCGGGAACAGCTGCACCGTGCGGCAGGTCTCGAACTCGCAACGCAGATCGGGCAGGCCACGCACGCCCCCGACGATGACGGCACCACGCGGCACCTGGGGTCCGCTCATCAGCTTGTCGTCGGCCAGCTGCGGCTGCAGCTGCAGCACACAGGCCGGCGGCGTGGGGGCCAGCCAGCCGGGGAACAGCACGTCCAGCAATTGTTGGGTGAAGACCGGATATTGGCTGTCCAGCTTGAGTCGCGTGCGTGCGGCCAGGAAGGCCACGCCTTCGAGCAGGCGTTCGACGTAGGGGTCCTCGACCCGCCCCTTGTCGAGCGCCAGCATGGCGGCGGCGCTCGGGTACTCGGCCGCGAACTCGCGGGCCTCGCCGCGCAGGTGTTCGAGTTCCTCGTTGTAGAGCTCGATCAGGCGTGGATTCATGGCAACGGAGCGGTACGAGGCCGGCGCGTCATGCAATCACCTTGGCCTGACCGGTTTCCAGGTCGAGCTCGGTGCGCACCTCGAACTCCTGCAAGGGGTTGGCGCGCAGATAGCCCTGCACAGAGAACTTCAGGGTGTTGAAGTGCGGCACGCCCGGTTCGACCAGGGGCAGCACCTCCAGGTGATCCGGGTGGATGCGCGGCTCGAAGAACATGATGCGACGGCGGATCTCCTCCGCCACACGGCGCGGCGCCATCGTGGACTGGGTCCGGCCCGAGTACACCGGCACGCCGAAGCCAATCACGGACTGCTGCACCGCCTCGGGCAGCTCGATGCCATCTAGCTGCTGCGGTGCCTCGGTATTGAGCAGCCATTCCAGATTGCGGATCACATCGCGCCGCACGTCTTCCCAACTGCTCTTAACCGCGCGCTGCCCACGGCCGTCCAGGGCATTGCCCCAGCGTTCCAGCAGGCAGGGGAGGAAGAAGCTCATGGGCGTGAACTCAAGCAGTGAAGATCAGTTCGCGGACGTCCAGCAGGCCGCACTCGGTGCTGTCGGTCATCAGGGTCTTCTGGCCGCGGCCCAGATAGCTGTCGCCGTCCAGGGCCTGCCAGTCGGTGCGCTCGCCCAGCATCTGGGCATCGTCCTGCGGGAAGGGGTAGCGCGCCGGCAGGAAGACCTCGACGCTGCCTTCGTCGCCCAGCTCCAGCAACGCATGCAGCCACAGGCGGTCACGGATCTCGGTGGGCGGGCGGGATTCGATGCGTCGCACCAGGCTCCAGGGCAGCCACAAGTACTTGCCCTGCACCATCACTTCCAGGCAGGGGCCGAGCCGAGCGTCGCCATCGCACAGCCATTCGAAGGGCTGACCATTGAGCGTGCCCTGGCGTGCCGGGCTGTCCTGCTGCGCACGGGCGAGCAAGGCCGCGGCGGCCGGCCATTGCGAGGACTGGGAGCCGTCGCCCAGGGTCTGCAGGCCGGCGGCCAGACTGGCGAACCAGGCGGGCGGCTCGCCCAGACAGGTCGGCGTCTGGCGCCCGGCAAACACCTCTTGGCGCTGCATTTCGGCCTGCAGCAGCAGCTGGCAGGCATGGACTTCCATCGTCCAGCTGCTGTCGATGGCCAGCAAGGCCTCCAGCTGGGTGCGCGCGCGATCGAACTCACCGCGGGCGGCAAAGATCTGCCACAAGGCGCTGCGCGCCTTGATGTCACCCGGGCTGGCTTGCACCCGGCGTTTGGCGTCTTCGAACAATGCATCAAGTGCCATGGAGACCCCCAGAACAAACCGGGGTCTGCATGGCAGACCCCGGTGAACCGAACAAGACGGGCTTTAGGCCTTCTTGTTCTTCTGCACGTCGAAGCCGGCGATAACCGGGCCGCCCTTCTTGGCGCCCTTGTTGTCCTGCTCCTGGTACTCGACCTTGTACTCGCGGAAGGCGATGCACACGGTTTCGATCGGGGTGTCATTGGCGGCACCGCCGACCTGCACGCTGGAGATCAGCAGGTCGTTCATGGTGATCTTCAGGAAGGGCACGACGGCATCGCCACCGGCCTTGCAGAAGGTCATGACCGCGTCCTTGATGTGCTTGCCGGTGCAGCAGGCTTCCATCAGCTTGGGCGAGGCCTTGTCCATCATGTGCATGAAGGTCATGTCATTGAGGTTGACCTTGCCGGCCGAGCCGCCGGTGCTGGACCCGAAGTTCGTGGGCATGGACATGCCCCAGCTCCAGGATTCGACCTGGATCTGCTTCTCGAAGCCGGTGACCTCGGACATGCCTTCGATGCCGTCGATCTTGATGTGGATATTGACTGCCATGGTTTGCTCCTTGTGGGATGGTTAGCGCTCAGGCTTGGCGCTGGGACGGGAGTTCCGACACCAGACGCAGGCCCACGTTGAGGCCTTCGAGCTGGTAGTGCGGACGCAGGAAGAACTGCGCGTTGTAGTAGCCGGGGTTGGACTTGTTTTCCGTGACCGTGACTTCGGCGCCCGAGAGCGGGCGCGAAGCCAGCAGTTCCTGCGAGGCGTCCGGGTCCTCGTAGACGTAGTTCAGGATCCAGTCCTGAAGGTAGCGCTGCATCGCCGACGCGCTGGTGAAGCCGCCGACCTTGTCGCGCACCATGCACTTCAGGTAGTGCGCAAAGCGGCAGGTGGCGAAGATGTAGGGCAGGCGCGCGCCCAGGCGGGCGTTGGCGGTGACGGCCGGGTCGTCAAACACCGGCGGCTTGTGCAGCGAGTCGCCGGCCATGAACACGGCCTTGTCCGAGTTCTTGCGGTGCACCAGGGCCATCAGGCCGTTCTTGGCCAGCTCGCCCTCGCGACGGTCGGTGATGGCGATCTCGGTCGGGCACTTGGTGTCGACGCCGCCGTCATCGGTCGCGAAGGTGTGGGTGGGCAGATTGGCCACCTCGCCACCGCTCTCGACACCGCGGATGGCCGTGGTCCAGCCATACAGCTTGTGGGCACGCGTGATGTTGGTAGCCATCGCGTAGCAGCTGTTGGCCCAGGTGTAGTTCTCGTGCGCCCCACCCTCGGCATGCTCCTCATAGGCCATGCCTTCGGCCGGGTTGGTGCGCTCGCCATAGGGCAGGCGCGCCAGGAAGCGCGGCATGCACAGGCCGACATAGCGGCTGTCGTCGCTCTGACGGAAGCTGCGCCAGGCCGCGTACTCAGGCATCTCGAAGATCTTGGTCAGATCGCGCGGGTTGCTGAGCTCCTGCCAGCTCTGCATCTGGAACAGGGCCGGGCTGGGCGAGCTGATGAAGGGCGCATGCGCGGCCGCGGCGATCTTGGCCATGCCCTGCAGGATCTCGACATCGGGGGGGCTCTGGTCGAACTGGTAGTCGCCCACCAGACAGCCATAGGGCGTGCCGCCCAGGGTGCCGTACTCGCTCTCGTAGATCTGCTTGAAGAGGGGCGACTGATCCCAGGCCACACCCTTGAACTTGCGGAACATCCCGCCAAGATCCTTCTTGGAGATGTTCATCACGCGGATCTTGAGCTTCTCGTCGGTCTCGGTGTTGTTGACCATGTAGCTCAGACCACGCCAGGCCCCTTCCATCTGCTGGAACTCGGGGTGGTGCATGATCTTGTCGAGCTGTTTGCCGACCTTGGAGTCAATCGCCGCGATGATGGCGTCGATTGACTGGATCACGTCGCCTTGCAGCAGCTTGGTGTCCGACAGGGCCTGCTGGGCCAAGGTTTGCACCGCCGCTTCGATCTGCGACTGGGCTTCGTTGGTGGGCGGCCGGAATTCCTTCTTCAGCAGGGATTGCAGGTCGTTGCCTTCCTGCACTTGCACCTGGGCCAAACCACTGCTTGCTGCGTGTTCAGTTGCCATGGGGTTCCTCTTCGTGGATGCGGTGGAGCGGGACGCTCAAGATCACTCGGCCTTGTCTTCGGGCTTGGGCGCGTCGGCAATCGCCTTGAGCAGATTCGGGTCCTCGATGATCTTGTTCAGCAGTTCCTCGGCCTGGCTCTTGCCGTCCATATAGGTCTTGAGCGCGGCGAGCTGGTTGCGTGCTTCCACCAGCTTCTTGAGCGAATCCACCTTCGAGGCCACCTTGATGGGCGAGAAGTCATCCATGCTCTCGAACTCGATCGAGACCGGGATCTGACCTTCGCCGGTGAGCGCGTTGTCGACCTGGAAGCTCACCTTGGGCTTGATGGCCGCCATGCGCTTGTCGAAGTTGTCGATGTCGATTTCCATGAACTTGCGATCAGCGACAGCCTTCTTGGCCTCTTCGCTGTCGCTCTTGCCGGCCAGGTCCGACATGACGCCGACGATGAAGGGCAGCTCCACCATCTTCTTGGCACCGTACTGCTCAAGCTCGTACTGGATCTGCACCCGCGGTGCGCGGTTGCGTCCGATGAATTTCTGACCTTCGCTCATGCTGGGCTCCTTGGGGTAAAGGGGTGGGTCTTATTCGTAAGCTTCCGGCAGCTTGTGGCCGGTGATGCGTTCGATCTCGCTGATCGAGTCCGGCGCCATGTCCTTGACGATATCGAAAAAGCTGGCGGCGCCAAGTAGTCGTTCTGCTCTCCGCAGGAATAGGGGGGCTGGGTGGCCCGGTTCGCTGCGTTCGAGGTAGTCGGCAATTTCCAAGATCAGCCGGCGTGCATCTTCGCGCGTGGCCAGGCGGCCGCCAACGGTGTGCGCCGGGGCACCGTTGCTGGCCGCCGCGCCGGCCGGTAAACCGGCGGCGGCGTTCACCGCCGACATCGCCGCACCCGCACCGAGTTGCTGCTCTTCCATAGAGAGACGGCGCAGTGCGCGGCGCAGCAGAACCAGCACGCGTTCACCGGCTGGCATCTGGCTGCCGAAGCGTTCACTCAGCTGTGCCAAGGTCTGAACCGCGGCCTCGATGGGCTCGCGCACGCTGCGGAACAGCGCGGCCAGCGCCGCGTCGTCGATCTGGCTGGGATCGATCTGCTGGGTCTGTGCCCCGTGAATGCGCACGATGGCCTGCAGGTGTGCGGGGCCGCTGAGCCCCCCACCTGAGGGGTCGGGTTCGATGGCATCGTCGAGCACTTCGGCATCGCGAAAGCTCATCGTGCCGGCACCGGAGCTGACAACCGGGCTTTCGCGCAGCATGTGCAACAAGCTGTCACCATTGCAGAGCTCGCCGATCAGCATCGCGCGGGCGCTGAAGTCCTCCGGGTCGTAGTCGTCGGCGCGCGGGAAGAGCTCGGTCGGCCATTGATCGAGCAGACGCTCGCACAGCTCCAGGGTCTGCACCAGACCAGGCACACCGCGCAGTTGCAGCGCGGCCAGCGCGAGCTGCTGCACGACGGCCAGGTCCTTGCCGGTGTTCCTCAGCAGATCCAGGCAACGGGCCTCGACCTCCTCGGCCACCCCCAGCGCGGTGGCGTTCTTGCCGGTGACTTCGCGCACACGTGCCACCAGTTGCTTGTTGCGCTCTTCGCCCGCGGCAAGCGTGTCGCGCGCGAAGCGCTGATCGCTCTCGGCGTTCTCGCCGGTGTAGGGCATGCGCTCGCGCCGTTTGAGCTCCTCCAGCTCGGCGCGCTGGCCGAGGTATTCGCAGAGGCTGGTGACCTCCTGGAACTTGAGCGTGTAGGCGCACTCCTCGCCAGCCGGCTCCGCATCGGAGATCGGGTTCAGCAGTTCATCAATGTTCAGCACGTTGGGGAATCCT
>JBDHSJ010000046.1:0-22256 GCA_039808065.1 Burkholderiaceae bacterium
TGCCGCCGAGCTGAACCGCCCGGCCAGCACGCTGCTGGAGCAGCTGCAGGCTGCCGGCGTACCCAAGGCCTCGGCGGCCGATGCGCTGACCGAAGGCGACAAGGAACGCCTGCTTGAACACTTGCGCCAGGCTCACGGTACGGCCGGTGCCGACCGCAAGAAGATCACCCTGGTCAAGAAGTCCACCACGGAGATCAAGCAGGCCGACGCCAGTGGCAAGGCGCGCACCATCACGGTCGAAACGCGCAAGAAGCGCGTGTTCGTGAAACGTGACGACGGTCCGGCCTCCGACGAAACGGCTGCACTGGAAGCTGCAGAACTGGCGCGCCGCGAAGAAGAAGCGCGCGCCCAGGCGGAAGCACTGGCGCGCGAGCAGGCAGAGCTGGAGCGCCAAGCCCGTGAGCGCGCGGAAGCGGAGGCACGTGCTCGCGAAGAAGCTGAGCGCAAGGCGGCCGAGGAGCGTGCTGCGGCGGAAGCTGCTGCCAAGGCTGCGGCTGAAGCCGCCCTGGCGGCCGCCCAGGCGGAAGCCGAAGCCGCCAAGAGTGCCAAGGCCAAGCCAGAGGCCAAGGCGGAAGCCAAGCCTGAAACCAAACCTGAAGCCAAGGCAGAGGCCAAGGCGGAAGCGGCAGCTCCGGCTCCTGTCGAGACGCCCAAGCCCGCACTGCGCGTGGTCAAGGCGGCCGACATCACGGCCGAGACGGCTGCCAAAGCGGCCGAGCTGGATCGCCGACGCAAGGCCGCGGAAGCCGAGGCTGCGGCCATCCGCGCCATGATGAACGCACCCAAAAAGGTGCTGGTGGCGAAGAAGCCGGAAGAACCCAAACCGGCCGAAGCCCCTGGCATCAAGGGCACGCTGCACAAGAAGCCGGGTGTGGCCGGTGCGCCGGCCCCCGCTGCCAATGCAGGCGCCGCCAAGCCGGGTGACAAGAAGTCCGTCAAGAGCGAGAAGCTCAGCAGCAGCTGGGCTGACGACGCGGCCAAGAAGCGCGGTCTCAAGACCCGTGGCGACACCACGGCCGGGGCTGGTCGCGGCACGCCGGGCTGGAAGGCGCCGAAGGGCGGCCGCCGTGGCGACCGCGGTGAAGGCCAGTCGAACTTCGTGGCGCCAACCGAGCCGGTGATCCAGGAAGTCCATATTCCCGAGACCATCACGGTCGCCGACCTGGCGCACAAGATGTCGGTCAAGGCGGCCGAGGTCATCAAGAAGCTGATGCAACTGGGCCAGATGGTCACCATCAACCAGGCACTGGACCAGGAAACGGCCATGATCGTGGTCGAGGAGATGGGCCACAAGGCCTTCGCGGCCAAGCTGGACGATCCGGACGCCTTCCTGGAAGAGGAAGACACGGCGGAGAAGGCCTTCGAGGCCCTGCCGCGCCCGCCGGTCGTGACCGTCATGGGCCACGTCGACCACGGCAAGACTTCGCTGCTGGACACCATTCGCCGTGCCCGTGTGGCCGCGGGCGAGGCTGGCGGCATTACGCAGCACATCGGCGCCTATCACGTCGAAACTCCGCGCGGTGTCATCACCTTCCTGGACACCCCGGGTCACGAGGCCTTCACGGCCATGCGTGCTCGTGGTGCCAAGGCCACCGATCTGGTGATCCTGGTCGTGGCGGCGGACGACGGTGTGATGCCACAAACCAAGGAAGCCATCCACCACGCCAAAGCGGCCAACGTGCCGCTGGTGGTGGCGATCAACAAGATCGACAAGCCCGGTGCCAACCTCGACCGCGTCAAGCAAGAGTTGGTGGGCGAGGAAGTGGTGCCGGAAGAGTACGGTGGCGATTCGCCCTTCGTGCCGGTGTCGGCCAAGACGGGCGAGGGCATCGACAGCCTGCTCGAACAGGTGCTGCTGCAGGCCGAGGTGCTGGAACTCACCGCCCCGGTCGAATCCATGGCCAAGGGCCTGGTCATCGAAGCGAAGCTGGACAAGGGCCGGGGCCCGGTGGCCACGGTGCTGGTTCAGAGCGGTACGCTCAAGCGCGGCGACGTGGTGCTGGCCGGTTCGACCTTTGGCCGCGTGCGCGCCATGCTGGACGAAGACGGCAAGGCCGCCAACGAGGCGGGCCCGTCCATCCCGGTCGAAATTCAGGGTCTGTCGGACGTGCCGCGTGCCGGTGATGAATTCATGGTGCTGGGCGACGAGCGCCGTGCGCGTGAAATCGCCACCTTCCGTGCCGGCAAGTATCGCGACGTCAAGCTCGCCAAGCAGCAGGCCGCCAAGCTCGAGAACATGTTCGAAAACATGGGCAAGGGCGAGGCCCAGACCCTGGCGTTGATCGTCAAGGCCGATGTGCAGGGTTCGCAGGAAGCGCTGGCCGCTTCGCTGCTCAAGCTCAGCACCGAGGAGGTGCGCGTTCAGATCGTCCACTCGGCGGTCGGTGGCATCAGCGAGACCGACATCAACCTGGCGATTGCCTCCAAGGCGGTGGTTATCGGCTTCAACACCCGGGCCGATGCCGGTGCGCGCAAGCTCGCCGAGAGCAATGGCGTGGACCTGCGCTACTACAACGTCATCTACGACGCCGTGGACGATGTTAAGGCGGCCATGAGCGGCATGCTGGCGCCCGAGCAGCGCGAGGAGATCCTCGGTACGGCCGAGATCCGCAACGTCATCGTGGCGACCAAGATCGGCACCATTGCCGGCTGTATGGTCACCAATGGCACGGTCAAGCGCGATGCGCGCTTCCGTCTGCTGCGCGACAACGTGGTGATCTACACCGGTGAACTGGATTCGCTCAAGCGCTTCAAGGACGACGTGAAGGAAGTCAAGGAAGGCTTCGAGTGCGGTGTCAAGCTGAAAAATTACACCGACATCCACGAAGGCGACCAACTCGAATTCTTCGAAGTCAAGGAAGTCGCCCGAACCCTGTAAGCCGGTAGCAGGATTCGCGACAAGCCCCGACCGGCAGCGCCGGTCGGGGCTTTGTCCATCCAGGAGAGCATGCCCATGCGACACAAGAAGAGCACCCCCAACCGCAGCTTCCGAGTGGCCGACCAGATCCAGCGCGATCTGGCCGAGCTGATCCGCGAACTCAAGGACCCGCGCATCGGCATGCTGACGATCTCGGCCGTCGAGGTGACGCCGGACTATGCGCACGCCAAGGTGTTTTTCACCTTGCTGATCGGCTCACCCGAAGCCACCGCCGAAGCGCTGAACGAGGCCGCCGGCTTTCTGCGCAACGGCTTGTTCAAGCGCCTCCAGATCCACACGGTGCCGACCCTGCATTTCCACTTCGACCACAGCACCGAGCGCGCGGCCGAGATGAACGCGCTGATCCAGCAGGCCAACAAGACCCGTGCCTTGGATGCCGACGGGGACCGTGAGGACTGACATGAAGGCACCGCCGCGGCCGCGCCTGCCGCGCCGTGCTCTGCACGGCGTGCTGCTGCTCGACAAGCCACTGGGCATGTCCAGCAACGACGCGTTGCAAAAGGTCAAGCGCCTGCTGCGGGCGGAGAAGGCTGGTCATACCGGCACGCTGGATCCTCTCGCCACCGGCCTGCTGCCGCTGTGCTTCGGCGCGGCCACCAAGTTCAGCCAGCTCAATTTGGAAGCCGACAAGGCCTATATCGCCACACTGCGCCTGGGTCAGACCACCACGACCGGCGACCGCGAGGGCGAGGTGGTTCAAGTGCGTCCGGTCGAGTTCACACCCGAGCAGCTGCAGTCAGCCTTGCAGCAGCTGCGCGGTGCGATTGACCAGGTGCCCCCAATGCACTCGGCGCTCAAGCACGAGGGTAAGGCTCTGTACGAGCTGGCTCGCCAAGGGAAGACCGTCGAGCGCGAAGCGCGCCGTGTCACCATCCACGCGCTGGAGTTGCTGTCACATGAAGGCGCCACGATGCAGCTTTCCGTGCGCTGCTCCAAGGGAACCTACATCCGCACCCTGGCCGAAGACCTGGGCGAGTTGCTCGGCTGTGGCGCGCATCTGAGCGCGCTGCGCCGTACTCACAGCGGCCCACTGCATCTCGAGCAGGCCGTGACCCTGGAGCAATTGGAGAGTGAAGATGACGCGGCCCGGCTGCGCCACCTCCTGCCGCCCGATCTGCTGCTGGACGACTGCCCGCTCGTGCGCCTGGATGCGGACAACGCCGGCAAGCTCCTGGCCGGCATCCGTCGCCGCACCGCGCTGCCCGCCGCAGCGCGGGTGCGCGCCTTTGGCCCCGAGCCGCAAGCCTTTCTGGGCTCCGCCCGTATTGCTGGCGGCGAACTCATTCCTGAGCGCCTGCTCAGCCCCATCGAGCTGCAGACCCTGCTCGCTGGCCCCGTATCACTGACCTGAGAACTGCCATGAGCAACAAGCAAATCCGCAACATCGCCATCATTGCCCACGTGGACCATGGCAAGACCACCTTGGTGGACCAACTGCTGCGCCAAAGCGGCACCTTCGCTGCGCACGAGCAAGTCGAAGAGTGCGTGATGGACAGCAACGCCATCGAAAAGGAACGCGGCATCACCATCCTGGCGAAGAACTGCGCGGTGAGCTGGGAAGGCACGCACATCAACATCGTTGACACCCCGGGCCACGCGGACTTCGGCGGTGAGGTCGAACGTGCACTCTCGATGGTCGACGGTGTGGTGCTGCTGATCGACGCGCAGGAAGGCCCGATGCCTCAGACCCGATTCGTGACCAAGAAGGCGCTGGCCCTGGGCCTGCGTCCGATCGTGGTCGTGAACAAGGTCGACAAGCCGGGCGCCAAGCCCGATGCCGTCATCAACGCTGCCTTCGACCTGTTCGACAAGCTCGGTGCCACCGATGAGCAGCTCGACTTCCCAGTCGTCTACGCCTCGGGCATCAACGGCTGGTCCTCGCTGGAAGAGGGCGAGCCGGGCGAGAAGTGGGGCGATTCCATGGCCCCGCTGTTCGAGACCATCCTGCGTCATGTGCAGCCGCACGAAGGCGCCGAAGATGCCCCGCTGCAGATGCAGATCAGCTCGCTGGACTATTCGTCCTACGTCGGTCGAATCGGGGTCGGCCGCATCAACCAGGGCACCATCAAGCCCGGCATGGACGTGCTGGTGATGGAAGGGCCGGACGGCAAGACCGCCAAGGGCCGCATCAACCAGGTCCTGAAGTTCAAGGGCCTGGATCGCATGATGGTCCAGGAGGCCGGCCCGGGTGACATCGTGTTGATCAACGGTATCGAAGACATCGGTATGGGTGTGACCGTGACCGATCCAGCCAATCCGCAGCCCCTGCCGATGCTGAAGGTCGACGAGCCGACGCTGACCATGAACTTCTGCGTCAACACTTCACCCCTGGCCGGCCGCGAAGGCAAGTTCGTCACCAGCCGCCAGATCTGGGACCGCCTGCAGAAGGAGCTGCAGAGCAACGTCGCGCTGCGTGTCAAGGAGACCGACGAGGACGGTGTGTTCGAGGTGATGGGGCGCGGCGAATTGCACCTGACCATCCTGATCGAGAACATGCGCCGCGAGGGTTTCGAACTGGCCGTGGGCAAGCCGCGCGTGGTCTTCAAGGACATTGACGGTGTGCGCTGCGAGCCGATCGAGCTGGTCACGGCCGACATCGAGGAAGCCCACCAGGGTGGCGTGATGCAGGCTTTGGGCGAGCGCAAGGGCGAGCTGGTGAACATGGAGCCGGATGGCCGTGGTCGTGTCCGCCTCGAGTACCGCATTCCCGCGCGCGGCCTGATCGGCTTCAGCAACGAATTCCTGAACCTCACGCGCGGCTCGGGCCTGATCTCCAACATCTTTGACGGCTACGAGCCGCACAAGGGCGACATCGGTGGCCGCAAGAACGGTGTGCTGATCTCGATGGATGCCGGAGAAATCTTCACCTACGCCCTGGGCAAGCTGGACGACCGCGGCCGCATGTTCGTCAAGGCCGGTGACCCGGTGTACGAGGGCATGATCGTCGGCGTGCACAACCGCGACAACGACTTGGTTGTGAACGCCACGCGCACCAAACAGCTGACCAACTTCCGCGTCAGCGGCAAGGAAGACGCGATCAAGATCACCCCGCCGATCGACTTGACTCTGGAGTACGGCGTCGAGTTCTGCGAAGACGACGAACTGGTCGAAATCACGCCCAAGAGCGTGCGCCTGCGCAAGCGCTACCTGGTCGAACACGAGCGCAAGCGCATGGCGCGCGAAAGCGCTGCGGGCTGAAGCGCAGGTGCATGAGCCACCGCCGCGCCCTGTTGTTGATGGTGTTGGTGACCCTGCTGTGGAGCAGCGCGGGCATCGTCAGCCGTCAACTGGAGAGCGCGCGTCCTTTTGAGGTCACTTTCTGGCGCTCGGCCTTCACCGCGCTGACGCTCTTGCTGTGGTGGGGTCTGCGTGAGGGCAGGGCGGGGCTGGCGCCTCTGTTGCACCCAAGCAAGGCGCTCTGGGCTTCGGGCGCCTGCTGGGCAGTGATGTTCACGGCGTTCATGGTCGCCGTCAGCATCAGCCCCGTGGCCCAGGTGCTGGTGGTGATGTCGCTCGGCCCCCTGATGACGGCTGTGCTGGCCTGGCTGGTTCTGAAGCAGCCGATGCCATTGCGTACCGGGCTGGCCGTCTTGCTGGCGTGCGCCGGCGTCGCGTGGATGTTCGGTGGCGACGCGAAGCCGGGCTTGGGCGCCCTGGTGGCACTGGCAGTGCCCGTGGCCGCCTCCACCAACTGGATCGTTTTGCAGCGTTTCGGGCGGGGCAACGGCACGGTGTCCCTGCCGCACGCGGTGGCCTTGGGCGGCTTGGCTTCGGCGCTACTGACCTTGCCGCTGGCGTGGCCTTTCCATGCATCCGGTGCTGACATGGCCTGGCTGGGCTTTCTGGGCATGTTCCAACTGGCGCTGCCCTGCGTGCTCGTCGTCCATCTGGCACGGGTGCTCAGCGCCACGGAACTCTCCCTGCTGGGGCAGTTGGAACTGCTGTTCGGCGTCGCCTGGGTCTGGTGGCTCGCAGGCGAGGCGCCGGGCCCGAACACCCTGGCCGGGGGCAGTCTGGTGCTTACGGCCCTGTTTTTGAACGAACTGCGCCGCCGCCCGGCGCTGGAGCCTCTGGCATGACTGATACCCGTTCTCTGATCCCCGCTCTGGGCAGCGAAGGCCAGATCCTGGCCGAGGTCAATGGTGTGCTGGGCGTCATCACCTTGGATCGGCCACAAGCGCTGAATGCGCTGTCGCTGGCCATGATCCGTGACCTGCGCACTTTGCTGAGTGCCTGGGCCCAAGATGCACGGATCGAAGCTGTCGTCGTGCTCGGTGCCGGTCGCGAGGGCAAGCCGCCGGCCTTCTGTGCGGGGGGTGACATCCGCTTCTTCCACGCGGCTGCCAAGGCGAAGGACGCGGCACTCGGTGAGTTCTTCACTGAGGAGTACGCGCTGAACTACGAGATCCACAACTACCCCAAGCCTTACATCGCCTTGATGGACGGCATCGTGATGGGCGGTGGAATGGGTATCAGCCAGGGGGCCCGGCTGCGCGTGCTCACCGAACGCAGCAAGCTCGCCATGCCTGAGGCCCATATCGGTCTCTTTCCGGATGTGGGTGGCGGCTGGTTCCTGGCGCAATGCCCGGGGCATGTGGGGGAGTGGCTGGCCCTGACGGGTCAGGCGCTGGGTGCCGGAGACGCCATCGCACTCGGGCTGGGCGATGTGTTCGTGCGTGGCGCGGAACTCCCGGGTTTGATCGAGGCACTGCGAAGCGAGCCTCAACCGAGTGCCGAGCGCGTGGTCGCCACGGTGATGGACCGCGCCGAAGTCGCGCCCGATGCGCTGCACCAGGATGAACGGGAGCGCATCGATCGGCACTTCGGTGCGCCCGGGCTGGTGGCATTGCTCGGTTCGCTGCATGCCGAGCACAGCGATTGGTCACGTCATGTGCTCGCGCAGTTGAGCAAAAGCTCGCCCCTGGCGATGGCCATCAGCCTGGAACTGGTGCGCCGCGGCCGCCGCCTGAGCTTGGCCGACGATCTGCGCCTGGAACGCAATCTGGTGCACTGGTGCTTTGAGCCGGCTTGGCGCGACCAGCACTGCGAAACCGTTGAAGGCATCCGGGCCTTGGCGATCGACAAAGACCACCAACCCCGCTGGCAGCCCAGTCAGGCTGACGCCATCGACGCTGCCCTGGTTGAGCGGATGTTCAGCTCACCTTGGCCGGCTGCCAATCACCCATTGGCAGGACTGAGCTGAGGCCTGGGTCAGACTTTCTTGCGGCCCTGGAAGATGGGTCGCATGAATTGCAGCAGCAGTCGCTGCAGAGGGTGTGCATTGCCCCATGGGCGCCAGCAGCGCTTGAACTTGAGTTGGTAGGCGTCAAAGTGCAGTGACCAGGGCGCAGCGGGCAATTCGCCGCGCCCAAGCAGCAACTTGAGTGCGGCCGTACCCAGAAAGCCTGCGCAGAGCTTGATGGCCATCGGCGTTGAGGGCCCGCGCCTTTCCTGCAGATTCACGGCCTGCGGTGCCACCAGATAGTGGCGGTTCAGCATGGCCGGGCTGAGCCCGACGGCAAAGCGCGCGTATTGCTCGTATTCGGGCTGCCCTTCCATGCGGAAGTACTGCTCGAAGCTCATGCCCTTGGGGTCGAAGTACAGGAAGGACATGCCCATACCCAACGGAGCCGCCGTGATGGCAGGGATGCCCTTGGCCTGACAGGCGGCGAAGACCTTGCGGCGGATGGCGAGAGCAAAGAAGTCCAAGCCGTCGATGTAGAGGTCCACGCCCTCCAGGAAGCGGTCGATGTCTGCCTCTTGAACGCCCTGGGGAAAGAGCTGGAGTTCGACTTCCGGGTTGATGTCCCGGGCCTGTTCAGCCAACACATCCAACTTGCGGCGGCCCATCGTAGACATGAATGCGCCCGCTTGGCGGTTCATGTTGTGAACGTCGAACTCGTCGAAGTCCGCGATGTGGAACTTGCGCACTCCAAGCCGCGCAAGCGTGTGCACATGCTCCCCCCCAACGCCGCCCAAACCAGCGATGGCAACTCTTGCTTTGCCGAGCACTGTTTGCTCATCTTCGGTCACCCAGCCGAAATTTCGGGAGAAGGCGCGTTGGTAGTCAAAGATGTAGGTGGAGTTGTTCATGCTGGGGACGGTGTTCAGTGCGTTCGTCAAACTGGCGAAGCCTATCGACAGGTTCGCTGCCTGGCGCCCGGGTAAACGTTCGAGTGCCCCGGGCCAATCCCCAGACAACGTGGCTTTGCTTTAGGTTCAGCATTCGCGTCCCGTCGAAATCCTTTACATCGAGTCACTTGCTTGTCGCTTGGATGGTCATTCACCCAGTGCAAATCATTGATTTAAAAGACTAATGCTGTTCTGGCATGGTCAGTGCATATCGCTTGGCGTCACTCGCGGAGAAGCATCGTCAAGACACTTGGGCGATCTGCTCTCAGCAAGACGAACCTGATTCGCGATTCAAGGAGATTTACATGACTTCCAAGCTCAAGCAAGTTGCCGCCGCCGTTCTGGCGCTCGGCCTGGCTGGTGGTGCCGCTGCGCTGCCTTCGGTGACCACCGCGTTTGTTCCGGGCGTTCAAAACACACTGTCTGACGACTTTGTCGAACTGCTGATCGACAAGGACAATAGCGGCACGCTGACTGTTGGCGACGTGTTGCTGACTAGCTTGGCCATGACGTCCTATGCGCCGACCGCCATCCCGGCGAACACGGTGAACGAATTGTCGGTCTTTGCCGCGATTCGGATCATTTCTGCGACTGCAACCTCGAACTCCTCGTGTGGCATTAGCTTGGTCTTGCCGGGCGGCTGCTCGAATTTTGAGATGGGTGCAACGACCGAGGGTCTGAGCTTTTGGATGGCTACCTTTGGTATGACGCAGACCATTGCTACAACGGCTGATTCGGTGGCTGTGTTCATGGAGGACACGGTTCACAACTACAGCACGTCCAACTTCTCCACAGGCCTGGATGGCACGCAACGCATGGTTGTTGATCTGGTTTCGGCGAATGGCGATGGCTGGGGTGCAACGGGCCCGAACGTGGTGGGTGACTTCTTGTTGAACAAGGTCGGCAAGGGCCTGGGTAATTTCAGCATTGACGGCACCATCTCCGCTCAAGCCTGGGCCGGGTGGGATATGGGTACTGACATCACTGGCCGCGGAACGCTATCGCGCGCGCCCGCTGGCTCGGCCTCGCCTCTGGGCGGTGATGCTTCCTTCTTCCTGACCCCGAACCGCGTCCCGGAGCCGGCTAGCCTTGCTCTGGCTGCTCTCGGGCTGCTGGGTGCCGGTGTGGTGGCTCGTCGCCGCAAGGCCTGATCGGCTGAATGCGTCGGGGTCTTTCCCGTCGTCAAAAAGGCCCCGCGTAGCGGGGCTTTTTCATTTCTGCGGATTCCGGGTAATCCCATCAGGGCCATGAGACTCGACCTGTCGTGCTTGAAGTGCTGCGGCGCAGGGATGGTCGGACGCGGTCGGTCCCGCGGGGCCCAAGGCAAGCCGCTTCCTTGCGAAGGCTCTTAGAGGAGGCGCCTCAATGCCTTGACCTCGCTTTGCAGTTTGAATTTGTCGCCCAAGCTTTCGAGTTCGGATAGTTCTTTCGTGGCCTCTGCCTTATGTCCCTTCTCGATCAGTAGTTTGGCAAGGCGCAGTCGCAGCACCGGCACACCTGGGGTCAATTCGACGGCGCGGCGTTGTGCTGACAAGGCGCCGTCGCTCTGCCCCTCGGCAAGAAGGATTGCGGCCAGGGTGTCCCAGTAGATGCCAGAAAGTGGGGCTTCGCGCGTCGCAAGTTCTGCCAGCGCACGCGCGCCGGGTCGCTTCAGTTGCAGGGTCAACCAAGCTGCGTTGTTGGCCGCCGCGGCATTCTTAGGTTGCTCCGCTAGGACCTTTTGATAAAGAGACAAGGCGTCCTCAAGCTGATTGGCCGCCATGGCGTTGTCGGCTATCGAGCCCAGGAAGGTGGTGTCCTTGGGGTTCTGAATCATCCAAGTCTTGGAAAAGCGCTCGGCCTCCGCATTCTTGCCTGCCAGTCGCAAGCTCTGCGCCAGTTTGATGGCCAGTTCCGAGGTGGGACGCAAATCCATGCCGGCTTGGTAGGCGCGCGCCGCGCCGGCCCAGTTCTTGGCCAGTGCTTCGGCCTCTGCTTCGAAAAAGGGGCCAAGGTTGCTGCGAGGTTGGCTTCTCTTGACTTGGGCCGCCAGCGCCTTCAGCTCGGGAATCTGACGGTTCTGAATAAAGTGTTTGGCCAACAGCAACTGAGCGGGCGCATAGTCGGGCTGCAGTTGAAGAGCCCGGCGCAGCGATTGCTGCCCGCTGTCCACTTGCTTTGATGCAAGCTGGGCGTCTGCCAAGCGGTAGTGGGCCTGCGCCCAATCGGGCTGCAGCTCTACCAACTTGCCAAAACTGGCAAGGGCGCCGCGCAAATCGCCGCTCCTCAGCTGGGCTTGCCCGAGGGCTTCGAGCAATACAGTCTGAGTGGGGTTGGCGCTGCTCGCTTCCTGAGCGGCCGCCCGGGTCGCTTCGTGTTCGCCCTGCTGCGACAGGTGGTTGATCAGGGCCAGCCAAGCCGCTGAAGACCTGGGATGCCGCTTCGTGATGGCGCGCAGGGCACTGGTGATATCGGCCGCCGCAGCGCCGCCGCCGGCTTTCAGGCCAACCAAGGCCAGCTCGGCCTCCAGGTTGTTGGGATCGACGCTCAGCAAACGCTCAAAGCGGTGCTTGGCCTCTTCTGGGTGCTTGTCTTCGATGTCCAAAAGCGCCAAGCTGGCCGTGGCAAGGTAGTGAGTGGGCGTAAGCTTGATGGCGCGCTCAAACGCGGCGCGCGCGGCCAGGCGTTGCCCGCGCGCCACCTCGACGGTGCCGCGCAACACGGCGGTGTTGGCCTGACCGGGGTTCTTGGCTTCGAGGCGGTCAATGGCTTCAATAGCCTTGGCGTATTCGCGCCGTTCCAAGTGTTTGCTGATCAGCGCGACGTCGATCCGCGTGCTCTTGTCACTTGCGGCCAAGCGATCCAACTCGGCCAAGCCTCGCTCGGCATGGCCCCGGTCCACTTCGGTCAACGCAAGCGCCGCACGGTTGCGAATATCGGTCGGATCCGCAGCTACCGCGCGCTCGAAAGCTGCTTGAGCCTTGGAGGCTTGGCCCTTGAGCAGCAGCGCCTGGCCCACGATGCTCAGTGCCTCGGGGTTGGGTTTGGCACTGCTGACCATGGGTTCGACGGTGGACAAGGCCTTGTCGGGGCTGCCACGGCGCAACAGGGTTTGAGCCAGCAGCAGTCGCGCCGTGGTGTTTCCGGGCTGTGCGTGCAAGGTTTGACTCAAGTACTTTTCCGCTTCGAGCAGCTGGCCCTGGCGGAAGGCCAGGATGCCGGCAACCTGCAGAAAGTGGGGGGGCAGTAGACGACTGCGCAAAAGCATCGGCATCAGCTCGCGCGCCTGCTCAAGCTTGTCTTCTTGTAGCGCTAGCACGATGCCGAAGTATTGGCTTTGCGGATGCCTAGGCAGGCGTTCCAGCATGCGTGCGTGGCGTGCTCTGGCAAGGGCCGGATCGTTTCGCAGCAGGGCCAGATTGATGAGGGCGGAATGCGCGCCGACCGAGGCGGGATCCAGCTTGAGAACCTTGGTGAAGTCCTCTTCTGCAGAGGCAAGCTGCTCCGGCGAGCTAGCATTGAGCTGGCCACGGAACAGCAGAGCCTGGATGAGGTCAGGAGATCGGGCCAAGAGTTCGTCCAGCACCTGCCTGGCACCGTCTAGATCCCTGCGGTTAAATAGCAGGCTGACCTTGTTCAACAGCGCTTGCGGCTGCTGCGGGTCGAGCTCCAGCGCGGACTCATTGACACGCTGAGCATCCTCCTGCTGGTCCAGGGCCAGGCGCGTCCGCGCCAGAGTTGCCAGCAATTGAGCGCGAGCGCTCTTGCCTTGCACCTTGCTGCCATTGAACTCGCTCAGCACTTGTTCGTATTTCCCCAGTTCGTAGCGCGCCTGGGCCAGTTTAGGGATCACGATGTCGGCGTCCTGACCCTGTTCGAGCGCCTTGGCCAGAGCGACCTCCGCTCCAGCGGCGTCGCCCATCGCCAGCAAGGTGTCGCCCAGCAATAACCGTGCTTCGGACAGATTGGCGTCCTCCTGCAGCGCTGCGCGCAGATCGATCACGGCGGCGGCGCGGTCCTTGGCTTCAAGGCTTCGTTTGGCTTTGGCCAGCAGCTGCTCGGGTGATTGCTGCAGGCAGGCGGCCAACATGCAGGTGGCCACTACCGTAGAGAGTCGGTGCGGGCGAAGCTCGGTCATACAGAGTTTCCGATCCTGGTGATCTTGTTGGGCGGTTGATGCTGCGAGCGTTGTCGGCTCTTATGCCGCAGACCTTCTAGCAGAGTCCGGCGAATCGGCGTGCGCTTAGGTGCGCAGGCTCTGCGGGTCTGGTCGGCCCGACCGGACTGCAACCGGCGAAGCGCGACCAAGTCGCAGCACGACGTAGGGACGCCCGCTGGGAACGAGCACCTGCCACCCTTTCGCCAGTTGGCGCTGTATGTCAGGCGGGACTGCGGTCGCGCCTGGCAGTGAGTAGATGGGGGACGCAGCCCAAACCTGGCCAGCCAAGCCTAGTTTGGTGGCGGCGCACCACACGCGTAGCAGCGCGCGGCCGGCTGACAATGCTGCCTCCCACTCGTCCTCTTCGTTGCTGCCAATCACGCAGAGGTTGGGGCTAAGGCGGGCTGGAAGCCCGGCCGAACGAAATGCCAGCATTCGATGAGCGCCAAACAAGTTGAGCGAGCGCTGCAGCGGCCAACTCGTCATGGCCCGAAATCCGGCGCGTTCGAGTAGTCCGACACCCAGTGAACCTGGCGGCAGGCCGTGCGGGCATGTGCTCGTCCATCCCACGTCAAAACGCACCCCCGAGTACATCTCCGCATGCAAAGCTGCGATTGAAAAGCGCTGGCGTTCGGCCAATCCGATCAGTTCGACAGCAGTAGATCGCAGTTTGGGTTCGTCGAGCCATTGCAGCCATGCCCGGCCCTGAGCTTGTGCCTGCAATGCCTGCTTGCTTGGGGCATCTAGGGCCGGCCCGCGGTACTTCAGATTGCGGTTGCTGTGGCGACTCAGCAACTCAGTCTCGATCGGGTCCGGTGCGAGAAGTGCGGATGAGACCTTAAGGCATACCGGGCTATCGGAGTCGGCGAGTGTCACCTGCGGCGTCAGCTTGAGGCCCAGGCGTGTTCCGCGCAAGCAGAGGCTTTCGACTACTGCACCAACGGAGACAAGGTTGAGTCGCGCGCGGGTGCGCTCGCCACCTTGCCAACCGGGCAACAGCAGACGCAAGCGGTCGGCCTCAAATGCGATGCGCCAATCATGTCGGTTGTCTGCTGATGGGGCAGCACCGGCGGCTTCCAAGAGGGACTGGATTACTAGTTCATTCAACATCTGAGCTAATGTTGGTGAGAGCTGGTGTTGTCGTCAGGTTGTGATCGGTAACCGCTCAAATTCGTCAACGAGAAGCCTGATCCTGCAAGCTCGAGAAGCTGGTTCACTGCGACCATTCTCGGCGTGCTTGCTGCTTTGGCTAGTAGCGATTGCGAGCCCCATCATTGGGCCCCTCGCTTAGGCGGTGTTGCCCTTTCCCAAGGGGGGGCTGTGGCATGATGCCTCCGATCACCAGGGCGGCCCTCACGCCGCCCTTTCGCCCTTTGGATTCACAGAGCATGAAGACACTTTCCATGAACACTGTCCTCCGTAGCCTCGGGCTGGGCCTGAGTATGGCGCTGGCATTGCTTTTGACGGCTTGTGCTTCCGGCGAAAAGCACCCGGCTGCGCCTGCTTCTGCGGGTGTTGAGAATTACAGCTATGTGATCGGGCCAGGCGATGTTTTGAATATTGTCGTTTGGCGGAATCCAGAATTGTCAATGGCGGTGCCGGTGCGACCGGATGGCAAGATTTCGGCGCCCTTGGTCGACGAACTTGTGGTGCAAGGCAAGAATTCGATGGAAGTGGCGCGCGAGGTTGAGCGCGTCCTTGGGAAGTATGTGCGTGATCCAGTCGTGACTGTGATGGTCACGGGATTTGTTGGGCCTTACAGCGAACAGATTCGAGTGGTGGGCGAGGCGGCCAAACCGCAGTTCCTGTCCTTCAAGCAGCGCATGACCTTGTTGGACGTGATGATTGCCGTAGGGGGGCTTACCGACTATGCGGATGGCAATGGTGCCACTATTTTGCGTTCGGCTGAGGGCGGCAAGATATATTCGGTGCGTCTCAAAGATCTGATCAAACGCGGGGATGTTTCAGCCAACGTTGAAATGCGGCCCGGCGATATTTTGATTATTCCGCAGAGCTTTTTCTAAGTTCGGCGCCGTTTAGATATGGACCTCGTATTGGCCCAATTGTTTGGGGTGCTCAGGCGGGTTTGGAAATACCGCTGGGTTGGGTTGGGGTTGTCGTGGCTGCTGGGCGTTGTGGCGCTGATCGTTGCCTTTGTGGTGCCCAATCGCTACGAGTCCAGTGCGCGCATTTTCGTAGATACCCAATCCATCTTGAAGCCGCTGATGTCTGGCATGGCGGTGCAACCGAACGTTGAGCAGCAGGTCACGATGCTGAGTCGTACCCTGATCACTCGCCCCAACGTCGAAAAGCTTGTCCGCATGGCGGACTTGGATCTGAAGAAGCAGACCAAGCTCCAGCAGGAGGCGCAAATCGAACAGTTAATGAAGACCCTGTCGATTTCCACGACTGGCCGCGACAACATCTACACGCTTGCCTTCAACGATCCCAACCCGGACGTGGCCAAGAAGGTGGTCCAGTCCTTGGTCTCCATCTTTGTGGAAAGCTCCTTGGGTGCGACCCGCAAGGACTCGGCATCTGCCACGACGTTCATTAATGAGCAGATCAAGGCCTATGAGGCCAAGCTTGAAGAAGCTGAGCAACGATTGAAGGAGTTCCGTTTGCGTAACTTGGAACTCGCTTCGGGTGACGGTAAGGACGCCACTGCGCGCTTGGCTGAAATGAATGCCCAGTTGGAGCGCGCGAAACTCGAGCTAAAAGAAGCGGAAAACGCACGCGATGCAGCGCGTCGGCAGCTTGAAGGTGAGCGGGGGCGAGGCGCCGACTCAACCACGGCTTCGATTCTTCAAGAGTCCAGCATCTCCGTCGCCACGCCGGAGATTGACGCGCGGTTGGCCGAGCTGCGCCGCAACTTGGATGCGTTGATGCAGCGCTATACGGAACAGCACCCAGACGTCATTTCGTTGCGTCGTTTGGTCAAGGAGCTAGAAGAGCAGAAGCGCAAAGAGATGGCTGAACTGCGCAAGCAGGCTCTGGCCAATCCGATTGGTGCGGGCGTTGGTGGCAACCCGGTACAACAGGAACTCAGCCGTATGCTGGCGACCGCAGAGGTGCAGGTGGCTTCTTTGAAGGCACGCGTTGGAGAGTACCAATCGCGTTATGGGGCTGCAATGGCCGCTTTGAAGACCGCGCCGCAGTTGGAGGCAGAAGCGGCGCAGTTGAACCGCGACTACGCGATCCATAAAAAGAACTACGAGGAGCTGGTGGCGCGTCGGGAATCGGCTGCCATTTCAGGTGAGCTGGATGTGGCCGCTGGGGTGGCCGACTTCCGACTCATCGAGCCCCCTCGAGTCTCGCCAAGACCTGTGGCTCCGAACCGATATCTGTTGCTTGCCGCGGGGTTGGTGGTGTCTTTGGTCGGCGGACTTTTTGCGTCGTTTGCGGCCAGCCAGCTGCGCCCTGTTTTCTTTGATCCAACGGAACTGCGCGGCAAAACGGAGTTGCCCATTCTGGGCGTGGTGTCTCGCCTCACCAGCGATGCTGAGACCCGGCGCCATCGAGTCGATCGACTGCGCTTCATCAGTGGCACTGTCGCGCTCTTCGCCATGTTTGGCCTTGCGATGCTGGCGCTGGTGGTATTGAGCGCCCGGCAGGTCGTGGCTTGAAGAAGGGAACTGGACATGGCCAGTCTGATTGAGCAAGCCGCTCAGCGCCTAGAGCAATTGCGGCAAGCCGGCGTGGTGTTGCCGGAGCTTTCGTCAATGCCTGCGGCAAAGACGGATGGGCCTGAGCCGCAACCTTCTTCGGTTGCGCCTCAGGCCGCTGCTGCCGCAGCACGAGAAAGGTCGAGGTTTGCTGCGCCGGCCGAATCTGCTGAGCCAGCAGTGAGGTCCAAGCTGGTTGAGCTGGACTTGGCCGCACTAGCTGCCTCAGGACTGCTCACGCCTGCTTCGCCACGTAGTCTCATCGCCGATCAATACCGGGTCATCAAGCGCCCGTTGATCAAGAACGCGGTGGGCAAGGGCGCTGCCACGCTCAATCACTCCAATCTCATCATGGTCACGAGTGCGTTGGCGGGGGAAGGCAAGAGCTTCACCTCGGTCAACCTTGCCATGAGCATCGCGGCGGAGCTGGACCACACCGTGATGCTGGTGGATGCCGATGTGGCGCGGCCCTCGCTGCTGCGCATGCTCGGCCTGCCGCCGGGCCCGGGTTTGCTGGATCTGTTGGAAGATCGTGTCCAACTGTCCGATGTGCTCCTGCGCACCAATGTGGACAAGCTCACCTTGTTGCCCAGCGGCACACCTCATCCGCGTGCTACGGAATTGCTGGCCAGCGAGGCCATGCGGGATTTGCTGAATGACATGGCGCAGCGCTATCCCGATCGCATCATCATTTTCGATTCCCCTCCGTTGCTGCTGACGACCGAAGCTCGCGTGCTGGCTTCGCAGATGGGCCAAATCGTCATGGTTGTTGCAGCGGAAGCTACCGCGCAATCGGCGGTCCAACAGGCTTTGGCAACGATCGAGACGCATCCGCTGAAGATGCTGGTCCTGAACCAGGTGCGTACGGATGCCCAAGGGGGCTACGGGTACGGGTACGGCTACGGCTACGGATACGGGTACGGCTACGAGCATGAGGATCGCAGTGCGCAGCCGACATGAGCTGCTGTGCTGGGTTGCGCCACTGAGCTTTGCCCTGTCTCCGGCCTGGGCGCAGGAGGTTCCTGCTGCAAGCGGTAGTCGTTTCCAGGCACAGGTGGGCGCAAGCTTGCTCGTCAGTGATCAGCTTTCGCGTGGCGAGCAGAACGCCGCCAAGGACAGGGGAGCATTGCTGATGCTCTCGCCAGGTCTGCAGTGGCGGTCCAATCGGGGCGTGTTGCAGGGCTCGGTGGACTACAGCCTGAATGCGATCAAGAAGATCAAGACCGACGTCGACATGCGTCAGTTGCAGCATCAGCTTCGTTTGAGCCTGCGCGCCTCGCTGGTGCCAGAACACCTCAGCGTGGATGCGCTTGGCAGCTTGGGGCAGCAGGCTTTGTCCGCCTTCGGTACTCAGAGTGTGGGTGGCCAGCCGACGGGTGGTGCCAATCGGGCCGAAGTAGGAAGTCTCAGCGTCACACCGCAGATGCGTGTGCGCCTGGCGAGCCTTGCGCAGCTGCAACTCCGGCATACCCAAATGGTCCAGCGAGCGCGCGGCACCGATGCGGGCGACACGAATGGGCGGACCAGCGTGCTTTCGTTGACGCCGGTGCAGATGCGCGCGCTGAACTGGTCCCTGGATTTCAGCGATCAGCGCAGCAGCCCGCGTATCGGTCGCAGTACCCATACAGAGTTGGCGCTCGCCGGTTTGAATTGGCGGCCTGATGTCGATTGGCGGCTCGGCGTTCGGGTAGGCCAGGAACGTACCGACGTGCTGGGTGGTGCCGCGCGCAGCGGAGAAACTTATGGAGCCTCGGCCAACTGGCAGCCTGGCGCTCGAACGGCTTTGGGGCTGAACTGGGACCACCGGGTGGCGGCCGATCAGTACAGCCTGAGCGCCAACCACCGCCTGCAACGCTCCACGTTGGGCTTCAGCTATAGCCGTAGCCTCAACCTTCCAGGCACCTATCTGCTTGGGGAGTCGCAGACACGCTACGACCAATTGTTTGCCCTTTACGCCTCACGCGAGCCTGACCCCGCCCGCCGTGATCAGTTGGTGCGTCAGGAGTTGGCTCGGCTTGGCCTGAATGTGGACACACCGGTTTCCTCCGGCTTCCTGAGCTCGAATACCTCGCTCAGCCATATGTTGCAGTTCAACTGGGCTTGGAGTTTGCAGCGTTCACTGTTGTCCGTCGGCCTGAACCAGCGTCGTACCGAGCGGGTGGGCGCTGTCCTTCCGGGCGTTCCGGATGACTTGGCGCTGAGTTCAGTGGTGCGGCAGCAGGGGCTGAACCTCGGTTGGTCTTATCGCCTCGACCCGCGTCAGAGTCTGAGCCTGCAACTGCTCAGGCAGTACAACGAGGGCGACCAATCCGCCCAGGATTCGACCCTGGACAGCATCAATTTGATCTGGACGGCGCGCCTGGGTCTGCAGACCCAGTTCAGTGCCAGCTATCGGCACAGTCGATTTGAGTCCTTGCTGCGCCCGTATGACGAAAACGTGCTGATGTTGACGCTGACACAGCAGTTCTGACATGAGTTCAACCCTACGCACTCGGCCGCCCACTGCCCCTCGCGGGTGGCCAATCTGCTCGCTGGCCTCAAGGCCGCATTGAGATGTACGAAGCGTTTTACGGCCTGAGTGCCAAACCCTTTCAACTGAGCCCGGACCCGAACTTCTATTTCGGCTCCAAGCAGCACCGCCGGGCCAAGGCCTACCTGGATTACGGGGTGTTGCGCAACGACGGTTTCATCGTGATTACCGGTGAAATCGGCGCTGGCAAGACCACCTTGCTGCGCGGCCTGCTGGACGGCCTGCAGCGCGATCAGGTGGTGATTGGCAACTTGGTCACCACGCAGTTGGACGCTGAAGATACTTTGCGCATGGTCGCCGCAGCCTTCGGTGTGCGGGCCAAGGACCTGCCCAAGTCCGAGCTGCTGATGACCCTGGAGGCGTTCTTCGTGGCTCAGGCCAGCCAGGGGCGGCGCTGCCTTCTGGTGGTGGATGAGGCCCAGAATCTCTCGGCGCGCGCGGTCGAGGAACTGCGCATGCTGTCGAACTTTCAGTTCGGTAACCAGTCTCTGCTGCAGACCTTTGTGGTCGGTCAGCCCGAGTTTCGTCAGATCCTGCAGCGGCCCGAGATGGAGCAATTCCGTCAACGGGTGGCGGCGACTTGTCATATCGGTCCGCTGGATGAGGAAGAGACTCAGCGTTACATCGAACACCGGCTGAAATGTGCCGGTGCGACGGACAAACCGACCTTCGACCCGGAGGCCTTTCTGGTCATTCACCGGGCCACCAAGGGCATTCCGCGTCGTATCAACACCTTGTGCGATCGGCTGCTGCTTCTGGGCTTCATGCAGGGCCGGGTGCATTTGGCCTTGGGTGACGTTGATGAGGTCCTGAAGGATCTGGCCAAGGAGTCGGAGCTTCCGCCACCGTCCCGTCCCGTGCCGCTGGACGCCAGCAGTGAGGCGTCGCGGGGCGGCCCCGATTCCCAGAGCGGCGTCGACCTGGATTTGAGCCGGCTGGCCTCGCTGCCCGCCGCGCAGGGGGCCCAATTGCAGCAAAGCCTGGGGCAACTGACCCTGGACCAGCACAGCGACCGTCTGCAGCGGCTTGAGCGCAGCCTGATGCGCATGGAGCGCATCAACCTGCAGACCCTGCAACTGCTGCAAAAGTTGGTGGCCGCCCTGACGGCTCCACCTGGAGATTCGGCGCCATGATGCGCAATGCCATGACCATCGATGTCGAGGACTATTTCCAGGTCTCGGCCATGGCGCCTTATATCGCACGATCGGACTGGGAGCGTATCCGCTGCCGCGCCGAAGACAACGTCATGCGGATTCTGGCGCTGCTCAAAGCGGCGGATGTGAAGGCGACTTTCTTTACTCTGGGATGGATCGCGGAGCGTCATCCTGGACTGGTGCGCGCCATCGTGGCCGGCGGTCACGAGCTTGCCAGTCACGGGTATGGGCACGAACGAGCCAGTGACATGAGCCCGGTTGCTTTCGCCGCCGATGTGCGTCGCGCCAAGATGCTGCTGGAGGATCTTGGTGGGGTCTCTGTGCAAGGCTATCGAGCACCGAGTTTCTCAATTGGTGCAGCCAATCTGTGGGCTTTCGACGTACTGGCCGAAGCCGGCTATCGCTACTCCAGCAGTGTTTATCCCATCGAGCATGACCATTACGGAATGCCGGATTCACCACGATTTGCCTACCCGGTGCGCAGTGGGCTGATCGAGATTCCAGTGACCACTTGCAGGCTCGGGAATCGCAACCTGCCGTCCAGCGGGGGCGGCTACTTTCGCCTCCTTCCCTATGGTCTTTCGCGTTGGCTGATCCGGCGCGTGAATGAGCAAGAGCATCAGGCCGCAGTGTTCTATTTCCACCCCTGGGAGATCGACCCAGAGCAGCCGCGTGTGCGCGGGATCAACCTAAAGACGCGCTTCCGCCACTACGTGAATCTTGGTCGCACTGAGGCACGCATTCGCCGCCTTTTGGGTGACTTCGCGTGGGGGCGGATGGACGAGATCTTTCTCCCGCATTGAGACATGGCAGCCGAATTGCAAGTGCGCCCGCTGGCGCTGGATCAGGCTGCCCAGACGCGAGTCTGGGATCACTATGTACGCGCCCATCCACAGTCAACTTTCTTTCACTTGAGCGGCTGGGCGCGTGTGGTGGAGCGCGTCTGGGGGCATCGCTGCACCTTGCTGTCTGCCTGGCGCGGTGGCCAGCTGGTGGGTGTGCTTCCGCTGGGGGAAATTGACAGCATACTGTTCGGCCACAGCATGTGCTCCATGCCCTTCGCGGTGTACGGCGGACCGGTGGCGGATGATGAGGCGACGGTGACCGCGTTGGAGGCGGAGGCCGAAGCACTCGCGCGCCGGCGTGGTGTGGCACATCTGGAGTTTCGGAACCTGCAGACACGCCATTCAGACTGGCCGCGCCAGGAGCTCTATGTGACGTTCCGCAAGGCGCTGAGTGCAGACGAAGAGGCCAACATGCTGTCCATCCCGCGCAAACAGCGGGCCATGGTGAGGAAGGGGATTGGCAATGGTCTTCGGTCGGAGATCGATGGGGATGCCGGTCGATTCTTCTCGCTCTTTTCGGACAACGTGCATCGCCACGGAACACCGGCCATGCCCCGTGCTTGGTTTGAAGCCTTGTTGGCCGAGTTTGGCCGCGATGCGGAGGTGCTGACCGTTCTGGCGCCTGATGGTCGCCCCCTGTCGTCCGTCCTGAGCTTTTACTTCCGTGATGAAGTCCTGCCCTACTACGCCGGTGATGACCTGGCCGCCCGTGAATTGGCTGCCAATGATTTCAAGTACTGGGCATTGATGCGCCATGCGGTAGCGCGCGGCGCGCGATTGTTTGACTACGGGCGCAGCAAGCTCGGCACGGGACCTTACAGCTTCAAGAAGAACTGGGGCTTCGAGCCGCAAGC